>NZ_JAPMTQ010000086.1:0-5985 GCF_026411515.1 Phenylobacterium sp. 58.2.17
CTATCTGGAGAGCGGCCTGGTCTGGCGCGCGGACGACGCGACGCCGACGCAGCGGTCGCGCAGCGGCGTCGCAAGCAGGCCGGCGCGGGTGGTGGCCGCGACCAGGGTGAAGGGCGCCAGGTCGATGCGGATCGAGCGCGCGGAGGGGCCCTCGCCGATCACCAGGTCGAGGACGTGGTCCTCCATGGCCGGATAGAGGATCTCCTCGACATTGGCCGAGAGGCGATGGATCTCGTCGATGAACAGGACGTCGCGCGGTTCGAGGTTGGTCAGGATGGCGGCCAGGTCGCCGGCCTTGGCCAGCACCGGGCCGCTGGTGGCGCGGAAGTTCACGCCGAGCTCGCGGGCCACGATCTGGGCGAGCGTGGTCTTGCCCAGGCCCGGCGGGCCGAACAGCAGCACGTGGTCGAGGGCTTCCTCGCGGGCCTTGGCCGCTTCGATGAAGACCTTGAGATTGCCCTTGGCCTGCTCCTGGCCGACGAATTCGGCGAGGGTCTGCGGGCGCAGGGCCTTGTCGTGGACGACCCCGGTTTCGAATGGCTGGGCGTCGGGCGAGACGATGCGGGTCACGGACAGATCCTCCCCTCTTGGGGGAGGTGGATCGCCGCGTCAGCGGCGAGACGGAGGGGGACTGCTCTGATGGCGGAGGAGTCAAAGTCCCCCTCAGTCAGCTTCGCTGACAGCTCCCCCAGCGGGGGAGCATCTTTGCGGCTCGCGCGCCTCAACGCCCCAGCTCCTGCAGGCCGGCCTTGATCAGGGCGGGGATGTCGGCGTCTTCGCCGAGCCGCAGGGCGGCCTGTTCGACGACGCGGCGGGCGTTGACCTCGGCGACGCCGAGGCCGAGCAGGGCGGCGACCGCCTCGCCGACGTGGCTGGGCGGCGGCGGGGCGGACGGGGCGTGGATCTGGGCGTGGAAGGCCGCGACCGGCCCGTCAGTCAGCTGCTTGTCCTTCAGCTCGGTGATCAGGCGCAGGGCGAGCTTGGGGCCGACGCCGTTGGCGCGGCCGAGGGCGGCCTTGTCCTCGCGGGCGACGGCGGCGGCGAGGTCCGGCGGGGCGAGCACGTCGAGCACGGCCAGGGCCGCCTTGGGGCCGACGCCCTGGATCGCCAGCATGACGACGAAGGTGCGGCGCTCGTCGCGGCCGAGGAAGCCGTAGAGCTTCATGCCCTGGGCCTCGGACCAGATGCTCTCGACATGCAGGACGGTTTCCTCGCCCAGCGCCGGCAGGTGGCCGAGCGTGCGCGAGCCGCAGCGCACGACATAGCCGACGCCGGCCACGTCGATCAGGGCCTCTTCCTCGCCGACCTCGGCGACCAGTCCGCGCAGACGCCCGATCATGCGGCCGCTCCGATGCGGCGCAGCTTGCGATGGTGCGCGTGGGCGATGGCCACGGCCAGGGCGTCGGCGGCGTCGGCGGTGGTCTTGCCGGCGGTGGGCAGCAGGCGGGCGATCATGAAGCCCACCTGGTCCTTCTCGGCCGCGCCGGTGCCGACCACGGACTTCTTGACCACGGTGGCGGCGTACTCGGCGACCGGGAGGCCGGCCCTGGCCGGCACGATCATCGCCATCGCACGGGCGTGGCCGAGCTTGAGGGCCGAGGCGGCGTTGTTGTTCATGAAGGTCTCCTCGACCGCGGCCTCATGCGGGGCGTGGGCGGCGACCACCTCGGTGATGGCCTCGAACAGCGTCAGCAGGCGCTCGGCGAAGGGCAGGGATTCCTTGGGGGCGATCACCCCATGGGCGACATGGGCCAGGCGCGCGCCGTCGACCGTGATCACGCCCCAGCCGGTGCGGCGCAGGCCGGGATCGAGGCCGAGGATACGCAAGGGAGCGGGCATGGGAATCGGCGCGTTCGTCATCTGTTCCAACGAGGGATACAGGACGTCGCCAGGGTTAAGCAAACGTTGAGGCGGACCCCTGAGGCGCCGAGAGTTGAAGGAACCGCGATCTCGTCGCGGGGGTTGCCGTCTTCACACAGGGAAGGGTTGCATGATGGACTATCGACTCTTTGTGCTGAACTCGGCCGGCAAGTTCGCTGACGTCGAAGAATGGGAGTGCGCCTCCGACGAGGAGGCGTTGGAAAAGGCGGCGCACAACCGCCACGCCTTCGGGGCCGAACTCTGGCAAGGCAAGCGCCACCTGAGCACCTTCGCCGGGCCGATCACCGCCGGGGCTGGCGACCGGGCAGCTTAGGACCGCCAGAAGCGGAAGGCGTCCCAACCGGCCTGGATCAGTTCGCGGGGCAGGCCGGCGACGTCGGTGAGCATCAGGGCCGGCGCGAAGATGATCGCCGAGGCTCCCGGGACGAGGAAGATCAGCAGGAACAAGCCGACCATGGCCAGCCCCTCGAACTTGCGCAGGCCCTCGCGGATCGAGCTTGGCAGGAAAGGGCGGATGACGCCGTAGCCGTCGAGGCCGGGGACCGGCAGCAGGTTGAGCACGAAGGCGGTCGCCTGCAGGAAGGCGAGGAAGGCCAGGGCGTCGCAGAGCATGCGCGCGCCGGTCGTGGCCAGCGGCGAAAGCGCCACGGCCCAGATCGCCGCCACCAGCACGATCAGCACCAGCAGCGTGCCCAGCGGCCCGGCCAGCGAGGCCAGGGCCCGCCACCAGCGATTGCGCATCAGGTCCTCGCGCAGATAGACCGCGCCGCCCGGAAAGCCGATGCCGCCGAGCACCACGGCCAGGATCGGGATGACGATCGAGACGCCGACGTCGACGTATTTCAGCGGGTCGAGGGTCAGGTAGCCCTTGGCGCGGATGGTGTGGTCGCCGGCCTTGTGGGCGATGAAGGCGTGGCCGAACTCGTGGGCCATCACCGCCAGGATCCAGCCGAGGATCACGAAGGCGAAGGTCGCCAGCCGCGCGGCCAGCTCGCTGGGCGCGTAGACCAGGAAGACGCCCGAGGCCAGCCAGGCGGCCAGCAGGATCAGGGCGTTGGGGCTGACGCCCGGGCGGGGTTCGAGGGTCTGGTCCTGGGTCATGGGTTCCGGGCCGCCGGGCCGCTCAGCGAGGCGATGGCGTGGTCGGGCCCCTTGGCGACCACGAGGTCGGCGCGGGCCCGGGCGTGGATGATGTGGTCGTGCAGGTTCTTCAGGTTCACGTCGCGCCAGACCATGCGGGCCAGGCCGTCGGTCTGCTCGCGGGTCATGTGGCGGAAGCGGGCGTAGAACGAGGACGGGTCATGCTCGGCCGCCTCCCAGAGCTCGAGGAAGCGGGCGACGTACCAGCGCTCGAGGTCGGCCTCGTCGGCTTCCAGGTAGATCAGGGCGTCGAGCAGGCCGGCCGGCCCGGTGTCGGGATGGCGCAGGGTCAGCCCCTCGATGACCAGCACGTCGGGCGGGTCGAGCCGCCGGCTCAGGGCCGGGTCGATGTCGTAGACGACGTGGGAATAGGCCGGGAAATCGGCGGGGCCGCTGCGGATGGCGCTGAGCGCGGCGCGCAGGGCGGCGTGGTCGTAGGTGTCGGGCGCGCCCTTCGCGCCGAGCCGGCCGCGCGCCTCCAGCACCGCGTTGGGATGCAGGAAGCCGTCGGTGCAGGCGATCTCGACCGGCGCCGAGCCCGCGGCCGCCAGGTGGTCGGCGAGGTCCCGGGCGAAGGTGCTCTTGCCGACCGCCACCGATCCGGTGACGCCGACGATGAACGGCCCGGTCGCTGGGCGCAGCGGGGCCAGCAGGTCGAGAATGCGGGGCAGGCTCACGGGCGGCTCGCGATTGTGGAGCGCGACTATAGGGGCAGGCCCGCAACCTTGGCGAGGTTGGGCTTCGGGATCGCTGAGACGAAGGCACCCTGGGCGTTGGCCTTGTCGCGGGCGAGTTCGGCCCAGGCGGCGGCGAAGCCGGTGGGGCTGGCCTTGCTGGGGCCGGCGATGGCGAAGGTCGGCTGGCGGCTGGCCAGGGCGGCGGTGAGCGCGGCCCAGAGGTCGAGGTTCTCAGTCGGCGCCGCCTCGCCCTGCGGCGGTCGGCCGGCGGCGATCAGGGCGGCGGTGCGGGCGACCGCGGCGTCGTCGATCTGGATGGAAGCCGCGCCCTTGGGGAGGTCCTTCAGCGCCGCCAACAGCGCGGTCAGGGCCATCCGCTCGGGGGTGGTGTAGCGGTCGCCGCCAGCCTGGCCCGAGGCGGCCTTGTCGTGGCTGCGGACATAGGCCCAGCCGCCGCACTTGAAGGCCTGATGGTAGCTGGTCTGGATCCAGATCGCGGTGCTCATGGCCGGGCTCTAGCAGTTTGCGCGAACCCATGCATGATCGCTCGACCAGAGAGAGTAACTCATGCCTGCCACCACCAACCACACCAGCGTCGAGAAGCTGAACCAGGCCAACGAGGGCAAGCTGCCCGGGCACCTGGGCCTGGTCATCACCGAGGTCGCCGACGGCAAGGTGGTCGGCCGGCTGAAGGTGCGCCAGGATCTGGTCGCGCACACCGGCTACCTGCTGGCCGGGGCGGTGCTGTCGGTGGCCGACATCCTGTGCGCCTATGGCGTCTCGACCGCCTGGCCGGAGGGGGCGAACGGCTTCACGACCGCGGAGGTGAAGGCCAACTTCGTCGGCACCCTGCGCGAAGGCGAGGCGATCTGCACGGCCAAGCTGCTGCACGGCGGGCGCACCACCCAGGTCTGGGACGCCACCGTCGAGGACGCGGCCACCGGCAAGCTGATGGCGGCGTTCCGCTGCACCCAGATCATCCTCTATCCGCGCGCCTGACCGGTCTCAGCGCAGGGCGGCCACGGCCTTGAGCGCGAAGGCGACGTCCTCGGGGGTATTGCGGATGCTGGGGGTCAGCCGGGCATGGGAAACGCCGTAGGGCGCGTCCGAGCCGATGATCCGCCATTGCCGCAGCCGCGAGACGACGCCGCGGGCCGACATGCCGGCGACGTCGAAGCTGACGATGCCGGCGGACATGGTCGGGCTGATCGGCGTGCGGACCCGGACATGGGGCATGGCGGCCAGGCCGCTCTTCAGCTGGCTGGCCAGGTCGTGGGTGCGCCGGGCCACGTGCTCCTTGCCGATCCCTTGATGGAACTGGAAGGCGTCGGCCAGGGCCCAGACGTGCTCGAAGGCCTTGAAGCCGCCGGGGGTCATGCGCGCGGCGGTGGTCGGACCGGGGTCGAAGCCGCCGATCCAGGCCGAGTAGGCGTTCGAGGCCAGGAAGCTGGGGATCACCGGCGACAGCTTCTGCAGGGCCTGGGGCGAGAAGAACACCACGCCGGTGCCGCGCGGGCCGAACAGCCACTTGTGGCAGCCGGCGACCAGCACGTCGCAGCCGAGCTCGGGCAGGGTCGCGTTCTCGACCCCGAAGCCGTGCACCCCGTCGACGCAGAAGATGATCTGGTCGGCCGGCTGGCGGGTCGCGTTGATCGGCCTCAGGGCGTCGGCGATGGCGCGGATCGGCAGCTTCAATCCCGTCGAGGAGTGCACCCAGGTCAGGGCCAGCACGCGGGTGGCCGGAGTGATCGCACGGGTGATGCGCGAGACGATGTCGAGCGTCGAGGCGGTTTCGGCCCCGTCGTGCAGGGCGATCTTGCGCACCGAGAAGCCGTTGCGCATGGCCGAGAGGCGCAGCGACTCGTGGGTGACGTAGTAGTCGTGGACGCTGGTCAGCACCTCCTGCCCGTAGCGCACGGTCAGGCCGCCATAGAGCAGGCCGATCCCGGCGGTGGTGCTTTCGCACAGGGCCACGTGGTCGGTCGGCACGCCGAAATAGGCGCCGGCGGCGGCGCGCGACAGATTCTGGCCGCGCTTGTTGTTGTGCTCCAGGTAAGTGACCGGGTTGCGATCGAGCGCGGCGCGGTGGCGGGCGATGGCCTCGCGCACCGGCCGCGGATTGGCGGCGAACAGCATGGCCGAGAGGTCGACCTCGCTCCAGTCGAGGTCCCACTGGGCGCGCAGCCGGCCCCAGTCAGGCGGCGGGCGCGTTCCCGGCGCTGGCGGGGGGGCGGCCTGAGGCAGCGGCGGATCGTCGTCGAACTCCGCGGAGGGGCCCTGCGGCGCG
>NZ_JAPMTQ010000087.1:0-5651 GCF_026411515.1 Phenylobacterium sp. 58.2.17
GGGGTCGGGACCGGCTGCGGCGTCGGCGTCGGCGCGGGCGCGGCCGGCGGGGCGGGCGCCTCGGGAACCGGCTCCTCGGTCTGGGCCGGGGCGTCTTCCGGCCCTTGTTCGGCCGGCGCCAGGTCGGTCACCGGCGCGTTGGCGACGATGTTGATCGGCACCGCCGAGCCGAGCGGCAGCTGCTTGGCCCACGGCCATGAAATCAGGGCGGCCGCGATCACCCCTGCGTGGAGCAGGGTGGAGGCGAGCATCGCGCCGGAGAATTCGGACCGTTCGCGGGCCATCGGCGCCTCAGCGCGGCTCGCCGCCCGAAGACGGTCCGCCGGTGTCGGTGATCAGGTTGATGCTGGTGAAGCCGGAGGTCGACAGCGCGGCCATCACCTGGGCGACGATCTGGTAGGAGGCGCGGCCGTCGGCGCGCACATAGATCGGCTTGGCCTGGTCATCGCCCGCCATGGCCCGCAGGCGCGGGGCCAGGCTGGAGAACGGCACCGCGTCTTCCTGGATGAACACCGCGCCGTCCTGGCGGATGGAGACGGTCAGCGGCTCCTTGGGATCCTCCATGGCGCCGGCCTCGGTCTTGGGCAGCTCGACCTCGACGCCGCTGGTCAGCAGCGGGGCCGAGACCATGAAGATGATCAGCAGCACGAGCATCACGTCGACCAGCGGCGTGACGTTGATCTCGGACAGCGCCCCGCGCGAGCGGCGGCCGCGCCGGCGCCGCGACCCGCCGGGGGCGGAGAAGGCGTCGTGGGAGGAAAGCGCCATGACCCTTAGCCCCGCTCGGCCAGGCGGCGCTGGATGGCGGTGGAGAGATCGTCGGCGAAGCCTTCGAGCCGGCCGGCGTACTTGCCGGCGTCGGTCGAGAACTTGTTGTAGGCGATGTAGGCCGGGATCGCGGCGATCAGCCCGATGGCGGTGGCGAACAGCGCCTCGGCGATCGAGGGGGCGACGACCGCCAGGTTGGTCGACTTTTCCACGGCGATCGCCTGGAAGGCCTTCATGATCCCCCAGACGGTGCCGAACAGGCCGACGAACGGCGAGGCGGTGGCGACGATGGCCAGCGAGCCGAGGCCGTTCTCGACCCGCGCGCTCTCGCGGGCGATGGTGGTGTCGAGGGCGCGGTCGATGCGCTGGATCAGGAACGCGGTCTGGCTCTCGGAGACCAGGCCCCGGGCGCGGGCGTCGCGCCATTCCTTGAGCGCGCCCTGCAGCATGCGCGGCAGCGCCTGGGTCGGGCGCTCGCCGTGCTCGGCGGCGATGTCCTCAAGCGAGCGGCCCGAGGAGACCTGATCCTCGAAGTCGCTGGCCTGCTTGTTGAGCTTGGTCAGGCGGACGGATTTGTCGATGATCACGGTCCAGGACCACAGCGAGGCCAGGATCAATCCGATCATCACCGCCTTCACGACCCAGTCGGCGCGAATGAACAGATTGATGAAGCTGAAGCTGTCGGCGGTGATCGCAGCGGGGTCCATGCGCTCGTAGGGCTCCGTAAGAATGGCGGGCGCACGACTTCAAGCCGCCCGCGGTGGCGAACTTAAGGCCATGCCTTCTGGTTAACCGACCTCTAACGCCGAAATGGTGAAGGCGGTTTTACGAAAACCTTACGCGAAGAGCGGGCGCAGAATGTCGAGCATGCCGGCCGGCGGCTTGCGCGGGCGGCCGGCCAGGTCGATGCAGGCGGCCTCGACCTGGGCCGCGCAGATCAGCTCCTCGCCGCGGGTAATCCGCTGGCTGATAAAGAGCCGCGGGCCGCGGGCGGAATCGTAGGTGGTGCGCACGGCCAGGGCGTCGTCGATGCGGGCGGCGCGCTTGAAGTCGAGCTCCATGCGCACAATGGCGAAGGCGGCCGGATCGTCGCGGTCCAGCAATTCGGCGTGATGAACCCCGGCGAGGCGCAGGAAGTCGGATCGGCCGCGCTCGAAATAGCGGACGTAGTTGGCGTGATAGACCACCCCGGTGAAGTCAGTGTCCTCGTAATAGACGCGGACGGGCAGGACGTGTTCGCGCCCGTCGAGGACGCCGGCGGAGGGGAGCGGGGTCTGCATGGGCCTAGGTTTTAGGGGCGCGGCGGCGGAGGGGCCAGCCTCAATCCCTGTCATCCCGGTTTGCGCAGCAAGACCGGGACCCATGAACACCGGATGGAGGCGGACATGGCTAGGCCGCGCCTCATCTTGCGCGACACGGGGCGAATGGGTCCCGGTCTTCGGCCCTGCGGCCGAAGCCGGGATGACACCCAAACGCCGCCGGCGCGACTACTCGACCTGGCTGACGTCGCGGACCGCGCCGCGGGCGGCGTTGGTGGTCATGGCGGCGTAGGCGCGCAGGGCCGGGGAGACGACCCGCTGGCGTTCGGCCGGCTTCCAGGCGGCGGCGCCCTTGGCGGTCATCGCGGCGCGGCGCTCGGCGAGCACGGCGTCGGAGACGTCCAGCCGGATGATCCGCTCGGGGATGTCGATGGTGATGGCGTCGCCGTCCTCGACCAGGCCGATCACCCCGCCCTCAGCCGCCTCAGGCGAGACGTGACCGATCGAGAGGCCCGAGGTGCCGCCCGAGAAGCGGCCGTCGGTGATCAGCGCGCAGGCTTTGCCCAGCCCCTTCGATTTCAGGTAGCTGGTCGGATAGAGCATCTCCTGCATGCCCGGGCCGCCCTTGGGGCCTTCGTAGCGGATGACCACCACGTCGCCGGCGACGATCTTGCCGGTCAGGATGGCGCTGACCGCCGCGTCCTGGCTTTCGAAGACGCGGGCCACGCCCTTGAACTTCAGGATCTCCTCGTCGACCCCGGCGGTCTTCACGATGCAGCCGTCCTGCGCGAGGTTGCCCGACAGCACGGCCAGGCCGCCGTCCTGCGAGAAGGCGTGCTGGGCTTCGCGGATGACGCCGCCCTGGCGGTCGAGGTCGAGTTCCGCCCAACGACGGTTCTGGCTGAACGCGGTCTGGGTCGGCACCCCGCCCGGCGCGGCCTTGAAGAAGGTCTGCACCGTCTCGCTGTTGGTGCGCTTGATGTCCCAGCGGTCGAGCGCCTCGCCCATCGACTTCGAGTGGACGGTCGGCAGGTCGGTGTGCAGCAGGCCGGCGCGGTCGAGCTCGCCGAGAATGGCCATGATGCCGCCGGCGCGGTGGACGTCCTCCATGTGGACGTCGGCCTTGGCCGGGGCGACCTTGCTGAGGCACGGCACCTTGCGCGACAGCCGGTCGATGTCCTCCATGGTGAAGTCGACGCCGGCCTCGTAGGCGGCGGCCAGCAGGTGCAGCACGGTGTTGGTCGAGCCGCCCATGGCGATGTCGAGGCTCATGGCGTTCTCGAACGCCTTGAACGAGGCGACCGAGCGCGGCAGCACCGAGGCGTCGTCCTGTTCGTAGTAGCGGCGGGTGATGTCGACGATCAGGTGGCCGGCTTCGAGGAACAGGCGCTCGCGGTCGGCGTGGGTGGCCAGGACCGAGCCGTTGCCGGGCAGCGACAGGCCCAGCGCCTCGGTCAGGCAGTTCATCGAGTTGGCGGTGAACATGCCCGAGCAGGAGCCGCAGGTCGGGCAGGCCGAGCGCTCGATGACGGCGACTTCCTCGTCGGAGATCTTGTCGTCGGCGGCCGCGACCATGGCGTCGACCAGGTCGAGGGCGACCTCCTTGCCCTTCAGGATCACCTTGCCGGCTTCCATCGGACCGCCGGAGACGAACACGGTCGGGATGTTGACCCGCAGCGAGGCCATCAGCATGCCCGGCGTGATCTTGTCGCAGTTCGAGATGCAGACCATGGCGTCGGCGCAGTGGGCGTTGACCATGTACTCGACGCTGTCGGCGATCAGCTCGCGCGAGGGCAGGCTGTAGAGCATGCCGTCGTGGCCCATGGCGATGCCGTCGTCGACCGCGATGGTGTTGAATTCCTTGGCCACGCCGCCGGCGCGCTCGATCTCGCGGGCGACCAGCTGGCCGAGGTCCTTCAGGTGGACGTGTCCCGGCACGAACTGGGTGAACGAGTTGACCACGGCGATGATCGGCTTCCCGAAATCGGAGTCCTTCATGCCGGTGGCGCGCCACAGGCCGCGGGCGCCGGCCATGTTGCGGCCGTGGGTGGTGGTGCGGGAGCGATAGGTCGGCATCGGGGTCGGTCCTGACGAGTTTGCGCGCCCCACCCGTAGCCAATCGCGACCAGTTCGTGAAATATATTAAGCAGACCCCATTAGGTCGTGTGGGATATCAGGCGTGGACACCCGCCAGCTTCGACATTTCCGGGCGGTGGCCGAAACGCTGCATTTCGGCCGGGCGGCCGAGCAGCTCGGCATGACCCAGCCGCCGCTCAGCCAGTCGATCATCGCGCTGGAGCGCGAGCTCGGCGCCCCGCTGTTCGTTCGCACCAAGCGGCAGGTGGCGCTGACGCCGTTCGGCGAGCAGTGGCTGGCGCATGTGAAGGCGGCGCTGGAGGAGCTGGAGGGCCTGCCCGAAATCGCCCGCCAGCTGCGCGACGGCCAGACCGGGCGGCTGGAGCTGTCGTTCGTCAGCACCGCCGACTACAGCATCCTGCCGACCCTGGTGCGGCGCTATTCGGCCCTGCACCCCGAGGTCGAGATCGCGCTGAGCGAGGCGACCAGCGACGTGCAGATGGCCGCCCTGCTGGAGGGGCACGGTCACGCCGGGATCGTCATTCCGCCGCCGGGCGGCCTGCCGGCCCAGCTCAGCTATCGGCGGCTGCTGGTCGAGCCGCTGGTGGCGGCCGTGCCGCAGAGCTGGGTCGAGGAGGGGCGACTGGCGCACGAGGACGGGCGGTTGGCGCCGGGCGCCCTGCTCGGGGCCGCGGGCGTGATCTTCCCGCGGCGGGTGGCGCCGGCGTTCTACGACCTGGCGATCGAGACGCTGAAGTCGCTGACCGGCGGGGCGCGGATCGTGCAGGAGGCGATCCAGATGCAGACCATCATCGCCCTGGTCTCGGCCGGGATCGGGGTGGCGCTGGTCCCGGCCTCGCTGCGCCACCTGGCGCGGACCGGCGTGCGCTATATGAGCCTGCCCGGCGAGGGGCCCTATCTGGAGAGCGGCCTGGTCTGGCGCGCGGACGACGCGACGCCGACGCTGCGGCGGTTCCTGGACGTGGCGTTGCAGCCGCTGGCCTAGGTCTAATCTCACCCGCTCGTCCCGGCGAAAGCCGGGATCCAAGCCGACTCGGTGGGTTCGGCGTGATCGGCGCGAGACCTTGGCGGTCCTGGTGCGCGGGTGATGGATCTGCAGACTCAGCTTGGGTCCCGGCTTTCGCCGGGATGAGCGGGGTGGGGGGCTACTCGTCGAACAGGGTCGGTTGGCCGCCCGGGGTCGGTTGCGGCGGCGGGGTCAGGCCGAGGTGGGCGTAAGCCTTGGCGCAGGCGACGCGGCCGCGCGGGGTGCGCTGGATGAAGCCCTGCTGCATCAGGAACGGCTCGATGACGTCCTCGACCGCGTCGCGGGCTTCGGCGATGGCGTAGGCGATGGTCTCCACCCCGACCGGGCCGCCGCCGTAATTGTCGATCATCGCCTGGAGGTAGCGGCGGTCGAGCGCATCCAGGCCGGCCTGGTCGACGTCGAGCCGGGCCAGGGCGCGGGCGGCGGCCTTGCCGTCGATCACCTCGACCCCGTCGGCGGCGGCGAAGTCGCGGACCCGGCGCAGCAGGCGGCCGGCGACG
>NZ_JAPMTQ010000088.1:0-4859 GCF_026411515.1 Phenylobacterium sp. 58.2.17
ACCGGCGCCGTCTCCGCAGCCAGCGGCGCCAGTCGCGCGCGCCACGCCAGCACCTGCGCCGCGAAGGCCGGGTCTCGCGCCATCCGCTGCTCGGCGGCCGCCCGCTCCTGCGCGGTCAGCACGCCAAGCGCATGTTCAGCCGCCAGGGCTTCGTCGTCCGGCGGTTCGGGGCCGAGGTCGCTCATCGCTCCAGGCACCCTCTCAACTTCAGCAGGCCGCGCCGGATCCAGCTTTTCACCGTGCCCAGCGGCGCGTCCAGCCGGCCGGCCAGGGCCTCATAGGTCAGCCCCTCGAAGAAGGCGGTGCGGATCGCACCCTGGGTCCTGGGATCCAGTTCGTCGAGACAGCGGGCCAGCGCCTGGCCGTCCTCGGCCGCCTCCAGCAGCGCCTCGGCCCGCGGAGCCCCGTCCTCGAGCTGCAGGTCCTCCACCGGCTCGGCGTAGGCGAGCGGGCCGCGCGCCCGCAGCCGGTCGATGGCGCGGTTGCGGGCGATGGTCGAGATCCACGCCATCACGCTGGCCCGCCCGGCCTCGTAGCGGTCGGCCCGTCGCCAGATGGTGAGATAGACCTCCTGCAGCACGTCTTCGCTCTCGTCCTTGTCGGAGAGGATACGCAGGCAGACGCCGAAAAGCTTCGCGGAGGTGGCGTCATAGAACCGGCGCATCGCCGCACGATCGCCCGCCGCGATCTGCAGCATCAGCTCAGCCAAGGGGTCAGGCGTGGCGATCGGAGCGGTCCCTACCGTGAAGCCCCCCGAAGCTGCCGCACTTCGCGCCGTCGGGAAAGGGCCGGGATCGCTTGCTGGGGTTCGCTTCACGCTGCAGAGCGCCGTTCCATGGAGCGCCTTGCGAGGGGCTTTGAAGCGCGCTAGGCTCAGTCCGTCAAACTCGTATGGTTCGGCTGATTTTCGACGCTCCACATTCCTGGCGCACCGAACCTGCTCTCCGACCCTCCCGAAATTTGATGCGTGACTCAAAAGGCTTGGGTTGCGGAACGACTTACCCAAGGACGACACTTCTATGGCTACCGGCACTGTTAAATGGTTCAACGGAACCAAGGGCTATGGCTTCATCCAACCCGACGATGGCGGCGCGGACATCTTCGTTCACATCTCGGCCGTTGAACGCGCCGGACTCCGCAGCCTGAACGAAGGCCAAAAGATCACCTACGAACTCGAGCAGGACCGTCGCAGCGGCAAGATGGCCGCCGGCAACCTGCAAGTCTAAGCGGTTCCGCAAACGGCCCTTGGGCCTTTGCATCGAAACGGCTGCGGGCCGGCGGAAACGCCGGCCCGTTTTCGTATGCGCCGCCGGTCAGGGGCCGGAAGCGGCCGCCTGCGGCGAGATTGCCGCCATCGCCGCTTGCGCGCGGGCGACTCCCCCTCTAAACGGCCCTCTTAACCTGCAGATTGACCGGGACCGGGCGCGCTTGAAGAGTGCGACCGCCCATGCGCGCGAGTGGACATGCCGAAACGCACAGACATCTCCTCGATCCTCATCATCGGCGCCGGGCCGATCGTGATCGGCCAGGCCTGTGAGTTCGACTACTCAGGCGTCCAGGCCTGCAAGGCCTTGCGCGCCGAGGGTTACCGCATCGTGCTGGTCAACTCGAACCCGGCCACGATCATGACCGACCCGGACGTGGCCGACGCCACGTACATCGAGCCGATCACCCCGGAGATGGTCGAAAAGATCATCGCCAAGGAGCGCCCCGACGCCCTGCTGCCGACCATGGGCGGCCAGACCGCGCTGAACACCGCCCTGGCGCTCGAGGAGCGCGGCGTGCTGGCCAAGTACGGGGTCGAGATGATCGGCGCCAAGGCCGAGGTCATCGACAAGGCCGAGGACCGCCAGAAGTTCCGCGACGCCATGGACAAGCTGGGCCTCGAGAGCCCCAAGTCCAAGGCCGCCCACTCGATGGACGAGGCCATGGAAGGCCTGGAGTTCGTCGGCCTGCCGGCGATCATCCGCCCGTCCTTCACCCTGGCCGGCACCGGCGGCGGCATCGCCTACAATGTCGAGGAATTCAAAGAGATCGTCGAACGCGGTCTCGACCTGTCCCCCACCACCGAGGTCCTCATCGAGGAAAGCGTGCTGGGCTGGAAGGAGTACGAGATGGAGGTCGTCCGCGACAAGGCGGACAACTGCATCATCGTCTGCTCGATCGAGAACATCGACCCGATGGGCGTGCACACCGGCGACTCGATCACCGTCGCCCCGGCCCTGACCCTGACCGACAAGGAATACCAGCGCATGCGGGCGGCCTCGATCGCCGTGCTGCGCGAAATCGGCGTCGAGACCGGCGGCTCCAACGTCCAATTCGCAGTGAACCCGGCCGACGGCCGCATGGTCGTCATCGAGATGAACCCGCGGGTGTCGCGCTCGTCGGCCCTGGCCTCCAAGGCCACCGGCTTCCCGATCGCCAAGGTCGCCGCGCGTCTGGCCGTCGGCTACACGCTCGACGAGCTGATGAACGACATCACCGGCGCGACGCCGGCCTCGTTCGAGCCCAGCATCGACTACGTCGTCACCAAGATCCCGCGGTTCGCCTTCGAGAAGTATCCGGGCTCGGAACCGACCCTGACCACCGCCATGAAGTCGGTCGGCGAAGTCATGGCCATCGGCCGCACCTTCGCCGAGAGCCTGCAGAAGGCCCTGCGCGGCCTTGAGACCGGCCTCACCGGCCTGGACGAGGTCGAGATCGAAGGCGCCCATGACGCCGAGACCGGCCGCGCTGCGGTGATCCGCGCCCTGGGCCAGCCCACTCCCGACCGCCTGCTGGTCATCGCCCAGGCGTTCCGCCACGGCCTGAGCGTAGAGGAGGTCAACGCCGCCTGCTCGTACGAGCCGTGGTTCCTGCGCCAACTCCAGGCCCTGATCGCCGTCGAGGCCCAGATCCGCGACCGCGGCCTGCCGGCCACCGCCGCCGAGTTCCGCGCCGTGAAGGCCCAGGGCTTCTCCGACGCGCGCCTGGCCAAGCTGACCCACACCACCGAAGCCGAGGTCCGCGAACAGCGCCGCGCCCACGGCGTGCGCCCCGTGTTCAAGCGCATCGACAGCTGCGCCGGCGAGTTCCGCGCCGCCACGCCGTACATGTACTCGACCTACGAGACCGGCGTGCTCGGCCAGATCCCCGAGTGCGAGAGCGAGCCGAGCGACCGCAAGAAGGCGATCATCCTCGGCGGCGGTCCGAACCGGATCGGCCAGGGCATTGAGTTCGACTACTGCTGCTGCCACGCGGCCTTCGCCCTCGACGACATCGGGGTGGAGTCGATCATGGTCAACTGCAACCCCGAGACCGTCTCGACCGACTACGACACCTCCGACCGCCTGTACTTCGAGCCGCTGACGGCCGAGGACGTGCTGGAGCTGATCGCCGTCGAGCAGGCCCGCGGCGAGCTGCTGGGCGTCATCGTCCAGTTCGGCGGCCAGACCCCGCTGAAGCTGGCCAAGCCGCTGGAAGACGCCGGCATCCCGATCCTGGGCACCTCGCCGGACGCCATCGATCTGGCCGAGGACCGCGAGCGCTTCCAGCAGCTGCTGCACAAGCTGAAGATCGCCCAGCCGGTCAACGCCATCGCCCGCTCGCGCGAAGAGGCCTTCGACGGCGCGCACAAGGTCGGCTACCCGATCGTCATCCGCCCCTCCTACGTGCTGGGCGGCCGGGCGATGGAGATCATCCGCGACGACGAGCAGCTTGAGCGCTACGTCAACACCGCCGTGCAGGTGTCCGGCGACAGCCCGGTGCTGATCGACCAGTACCTGAGCCGCGCCACCGAGGTGGACGTCGACGCCCTGTGCGACGACGCCGGCCAGGTGTTCGTCGCCGGGGTCATGGAGCACATCGAGGAAGCCGGCGTGCACTCGGGCGACAGCGCCTGCTCGCTGCCGCCGTTCTCGCTGAAGCCTGAGACCATCGCCGAGCTGAAGCGCCAGACCGAGGCCATGGCCCGCGCCCTGGAAGTCCGCGGCCTGATGAACGTGCAGTTCGCCATCGAGGAGCCGCACTCCGACGCCCCGCGCATCTACGTGCTGGAAGTGAACCCGCGCGCCAGCCGCACGGTGCCGTTCGTCGCCAAGACCATCGGCCAGCCCCTGGCCTCGATCGCCGCCAAGCTGATGGCCGGCGAAAAGCTCGCCAGCTTCAACCTGACCGAAAAGCCCTACGACCACATCGCGGTGAAGGAAGCGGTGTTCCCGTTCGCCCGCTTCGCCGGCGTCGACACGGTCCTGGGCCCGGAAATGCGCTCCACCGGCGAGGTCATGGGCCTGGACTGGATCCGCCCGGGCGAGACCAATGGCGCGGCCTTCGCCCGCGCCTTCGCCAAGAGCCAGCTCGGCGGCGGCGTGAAACTGCCCAAGGCCGGCAGCGTCTTCGTCTCGGTCAAGGACAGCGACAAGCCGTGGATCGTCGAGCCGGTGAAGCTGCTGCTCGCCCAGGGCTTCAAGATCCTCGCGACCGCCGGCACCGGTGGCTACCTGGCCGAACAGGGCCTGGAGGTCGAGCAGGTGAAGAAGGTGCTGGAAGGCCGCCCGCACATCGTCGACGCGATGAAGAACGGCGAGGTCCAACTGGTGTTCAACACCACCGAAGGCAAGCAATCGCTGGCCGACAGCTTCGAGATCCGCCGCACCGCGCTGATGATGAAGACCCCGTACTTCACCACCGCCGCCGGCGCCCTGGCTGCGGCTCAGGCCATCGTGGCCACCGTCGAAGACACCCTCGACGTGCGTCCGCTGCAAAGCTACGCCTGACAGACCGGGCGGGGGGGGGGGGGGGGGGGGGCGGCGGCCGCCCCCCCCCCCCCCCCCCCCGCGCCCGGGGGGGGCGCGGGCCGGGTCTTTGTGAAAAATATAACA
>NZ_JAPMTQ010000089.1:0-4147 GCF_026411515.1 Phenylobacterium sp. 58.2.17
AGATCTACACACCTTCCGGTTCGTCGGCAGCGTCAGATGTGTATAAGAGACAGCCTCCCGGGCGCCCAACGCTCGTCGGCCGCCAAGGGTCCGGCGCGCCAGGCGACTGCGCCTGCGGCGCGGCCCGACCTCGGCTCGGGCCAAGCCGCCGCCGCGATCGCCGGCATGAGCGATGAGATTCAGAAGCGCTGGAACCCTAACTGCAACGTCGAGGGCGGCCGCGATGTGCGTCTGAAGGTGTCGTTCACCCTCGGCGGCGGCGGCCAGGTCGTCGGCCAGGTCGGCGCGCACGGCGCCGAGAATTCCGCCGATCCGGTGGTCAAGGCCGCGGCCGAACGGGCGATCCGCGCGGTCTATGCGGCCGCCCCGTTCACCCGGCTGCCCCGCTCGCTCTACGGCCAGCGCTTCGACCTGAACTTCAAGACCAGTGAGGCCTGTTCGTGAACAAGGAGAACCGCCCCATGCGCCTAAGGACCCTGGCCCTGGCCGTATTCGCCGCGCTCCTTACGTCGGTGGCGGCCACTGCGCCCGCCCGCGCCCAGATCGAGGTCGACATCAACCGCGGCGACGTCAAGCCGCTGCCCATCGCCATTCCGGCCTTCGGCGGCCAGCAGGGCGCCGAGATCGCCCAGGTCATCACCGGCAACCTGGAGCGCTCGGGCCTGTTCGCCCCGATCCCGCCGGCCGCGCACATCGAGAAGACTCTGGACGTCAACGTCCAGCCGCGCTTCCCCGACTGGAAGGTGCTCAACGCCCAGGCGCTGGTGAACGGCCAGGTGACTGTCGAAGGCGGCCGGCTGACCGTCAACTTCCGGCTCTGGGACGTCTATTCCGAACAGCAGCTGCTCGGCCTGCAGTTCACCTCCACCCCCGACAACTGGCGGCGCGTGGCGCACAAGATCTCGGACGCGGTCTATGAGCGCCTGACCGGCGAGAAGGGCTATTTCGACACCCGCGTGGTGTTCGTCTCCGAGAGCGGCGACCGCCTGAACCGCCGCAAGCAGCTGGCGATCATGGACCAGGACGGCGCCAACCCGTCCTACCTGACCGACGGCTCCTACATCGTCATGACCCCGCGGTTCTCCTCGACCAGCCAGGAGATCACCTACATGGCCCTGCGGCCGGAGGGCTCGTCGATCTACCTGTTCAACCTGGAGAGCGGCCGCCGTGAGACCCTCGGCAACTTCCCGGGCATGGTCTTCGCCCCGCGCTTCTCGCCGGACGGCGGCCGCGTCGCCTTCTCGGTCGAACGGGCCGGCAACACCGACATCTACGTGATGGACCTGCGCAGCCGCTCGACCGGCCGCCTGACCTCCGATCCGTCGATCGAGACCTCGCCGTCGTTCTCACCGGACGGCTCGCGCATCGTCTACAATTCCGACCGCGGCGGCAGCGCCCAGCTCTACATCATGGACACCAGCGGCGGCGGCGCGCGGCGCATCTCCTTCGGATCTGGACGCTACACCACCCCGGTCTGGAGCCCGACCGGCGAGTACATCGCCTTCACCAAGCAGACCGGCGGCCAGTTCCACATCGGCATCATGAAACCCGACGGCTCGGACGAGCGCATCCTGACCACCAGCTATCTCGACGAGGGCCCGACCTGGGCGCCCAACGGCCGGGTGCTGATGTTCAGCCGCGAAACCCCCGGCGGCGCCCCGCGCCTGTGGACCGTGGACGTCACCGGCCGGATCGAGCGCGCCGCGCCCTATCCGGGCTCCGGGTCCGACCCCGCCTGGTCGCCGTTGCTGAATTAACCAGTGTTATCAGGTTCAAATTCCCCCCCAACGGACTTTTGAAATGTCCGCCCATGGCAAAGCCGGGTAGAACGAGGAACTGGCTGTGGGGACCGCCGTCGTCGTAACTTATTAATTGGAGAAGCAAACGTGCAAAGCTTCAGTATCAAGCACGCCCTGCGACTGAGCCTGGTTGCAGCCGCCGCCATCTCGGTCACGGCCTGCGCCTCGCGCCCGAAGCCGGCCCCCGCGCCGGAACCGACGCCCGCGCCGGCCCCTGCGCCCGCCCCGGAGCCGGCCCCCGCGCCGCCGCCGACCTCGTCGGTGATCCCCGGCTCGGTGCAGGACTTCACGGTCAACGTCGGCGACCGCGTCTATTTCGACCTCGACAGCTACAGCGTGCGCGCCGACGCCGGCCCGCTGCTCGACGCCCAGGCCGCCTGGCTGGTGCGCTATCCGAACGTCCAGATCCGCATCGAAGGCAACGCCGACGAACGCGGCACCCGTGAATACAACCTCGCCCTCGGCTCGCGCCGCGCCAACTCGGTGCGCGAGTACCTGGTCCAGCGCGGCGTCCAGCCGTCGCGGATCTCGACGGTTTCGTACGGCAAGGAAAAGCCGATCGACGCCGGCGCCAACGAGGAAGCCTACCAGCGCAACCGGAACGCCCACACGGCGATCACCTCGGGCGCTCAGTAAGCGACGTTGCTGAACGTTTGCGGGAGGGGGCCTTCGGGTCCCCTCTTTGCATTTGCGCTCTACTTTACGCCTTCCACCGAACAGCCCCATTTTGGCCGTCCGTTCCTGCAGATGATGTCGACTATGAAGCTTGCCCGTCTCGCCCTGCCGCTCGCCCTCGCCCTGATCGCCTCCACCGCCGTGGCCCAGGTCCCGATGGATCCGCTGGACGCCCGCGACGCCCGCCGCCTCGACCGCATGGAACAGGTGATGCGCGAGCTGCGCTCGATCGTCTTCCAGGGCCGCGACACCGGAAAGCCGGTCGTCGTGCAGCCAGCCGAGACCGACTACCAGCTCCAGGAGGTCAGCCGCCGCCTGGCCGACATGGAACAGACCATGACCCGGATGACCGGCGACCTGGAGAACGCCGGCCGCCAGGCCGAGCTCGCCAAGCGCGAGGCCGAAGCCCTGCGCGCCGAGAACAAGTCGCTGTCCGACCGCATCGCCAATCTTGAGAGCGGGGCGCTGGCAGCGACCGGCTCTGCGCCCACGGACGGCGGCCTGGCCGGCGGCCCGGCCCCAAGCGCGGGCCTGTCGGCCGGCGAGGCCTTCAGCCAGTCGCGCCAGGCGATGCTGGCCGGCGACTACGCCGTCGCCGAGGCCGGCTTCCGCGACTACGTCTCGGCCTATGGCGACAGCGCCAAGGCGCCCGAGGCCCGCTACTGGCTGGGCAAGACCCTGACCGCCCGCGGCGCCCACGCCGACGCCGCCGGCTCCTACATCGCCGCCATCCGCGGCTGGCCGCAGACCAGCTGGGCGCCCGACGCGGTGCTGGAACTCTCGCGCGCCCTGATCGCCCTCAAGAAGCCGGCCGACGCCTGCCAGACCCTGGCCGAACTGGCCCGGCGCTACCCCAAGGCCTCGACCACCGTGCAGACCCGCGCGGCCCAGGCCCGCACCCAGGCCAAGTGCTCGGGCTGAACGACCTCGCCGCGGTCGTCGGCGCCGTCCTCGACCGCCGGCTCGACCCCGGCTCCGCCGCGCCGATCGCCGTCGCTCTCTCGGGCGGCGGGGATTCCCGCGCCCTGACCCTGATCGCCGCCGACTGGGCCCAGGCCCGCGGCCGCCGGCTGGCGATCCTCACCGTCGATCATGGTCTCAATCCCGACAGCGCCGGCTGGACCGCCGACTGCGCCGCGCTCGCTGGGCGGCTGGACGCCGGCTTCCACCCGCTGTCATGGACCGGCGAGAAGCCCGCCCAGGGCCTGCCGGCCGCCGCCCGCGCGGCCCGCCACCGGCTGCTGGCCGACGCCGCCCGTGCGATCGGAGCGTCCGTCATCCTGATGGGCCACACCGCCAGCGACCTGGCCGAGGCGGCCGCCATGCGCGCCGAGGGCTCGACCACCCCCTCGCCGCGCGAATGGGCGCCCTCGCCGGCCTGGCCGCAGGGCCGCGGCGTCTTCCTGCTGCGCCCGATGCTGGCGGTCTCGCGCCGGCAGGTCCGCTACTGGCTGGGCGAGCACGGCGAGAGCTGGATCGACGATCCGGCCAATGACGATCCGCGCTTCGCCCGCGCCCGCGCCCGGCTCGCCGGCGCCGAAGCTCCCGCCCCGCCCGAACCGCCGGAGCCGCAGCTGGCCGCCCTCCCCGCCGCCGCCGCGGTCCTGTCTCTTATAAACAAATACGAGCCCACGAGACTATCCTCATGATCTGGGTTTTGGGGTGGTGGGTTT
>NZ_JAPMTQ010000008.1:0-62018 GCF_026411515.1 Phenylobacterium sp. 58.2.17
CCCCCCCCCCCCCCCCCCCCCCCCCCCCCCCCCCCCCCCCCCCCCCCCCCCCGCGCCGCTGACCTTCGACGCGGCGCTCAGGCTCGCAGACACCACCGCGCCAAGCCTGCTCGGCAGGAGCGCCGATGTCGCCGCAGCCCGCTCGACGGCGATCGCCGCCGGTCGCCTGCCCGATCCAAAGCTCGCTACGGGTCTCGGCAATTTCCCGATCTCGGGACCTCCAGCGGGGACCTTCGACCGCGACAGCATGACCATGGCCACTGTCGGCGTCAGCCAGGACATGCCCAGCAACGCCAAACGCCGGGCGAGCCGTGAGCGCGCCGCCGCTGACATCGAGGCCGCCGAGGCCAGCGCGCGGGTCGAGGCGCGCGCGGTCCGTCTTGCAGCCTCCCTGGCCTGGATCGACCTCTTCTACGCCAATAAACGGCTCGCGGCCTTGGGCGAGGTGGAGCGCGCGCTGACGCCCCTTCGCGCCAGCGCGCCGTCGCAAATCGCCACTGGGTCGGCGCGACCCGCCCTAGCCCTGGAGCCGGACCAACTCAGCGCCGCCCTCGGCGACCGGCGCGCCGAACTGGTCGCCGCGGTCGGCAGGGCCCGGGCCGAGCTCGTCCGCTGGACTGGCGAGGTCGATGCCGACGTGACTGGCCCGCCACCGAACTTCCAGGTCGATCCAGCCAGCTTGCGCGCCGGCCTTGAAAGGCTGCCGACACTCCGGGCCTACGACGCCGCCGGTCGCCAGGCCGACGCCGACACTTTGGCCGCCAAGGCTGAGAAGCAGCCGGATTGGAGCTGGGATCTCACCTACCAGCACCGCGATCCAATGTACGGCGACATGGTCTCGGTCGGCGCGTCGGTGAGCCTGCCGTTGTTCGCCGACAAGCGGCAGGACCCGATGATCGCCGCTCGCGCCTCCAGCGCCGCCCGCGTCCGCTACGAGCGGGAGGCGGCGCGCCGCGCGCTGTCGGCTACCCTGGAGGCGGACCTCGCCGACCACGCCATGCATCACGACCGGCTCATGCGCGCCCGCACCACGCTGGAGCCCCTGGCTGCGCGCCGCGCCGAGCTCGAGACAGCGAGCTACGCCGCCGGGACGGCGGGGCTCGCCGACGTACTGGGCGCGCTGGTCGCCCTCGCCGAAGCCAAGATCAACATCCTTGACCGCGAGGCCGACGTCGAGCGCGACGCGGTCCGCATCGTCCAGACCTACGGAAGCGACGCCCAATGATCGCCCTCTCCCGCACCCAGCTCGCCGCCGCCGCGGCCGTGGTCGCCCTCGCCGGCGGCGGGCTAGGCTATGGCCTGGCTCACTTGCAGAAGCCCCCAGTCCCATCGGCCAGCACGCCCGGATCGGAGGGGCGCAAGATTCTCTACTGGTACGACCCGATGGTCCCGATGGAGCGCTATCCGGGGCCCGGCAAGTCGTCCATGAACATGGACCTGATCCCCAAGTACGCCGACGAAGCCGAAGCGGGCGGCGGCGTGCGGATCGACCCCGCGGCGGCGCAAAGCCTCGGCGTGCGGCTGGCCCGCGTCGAGCGCAGCGCCTTCGCACAAAGCGTCGAGGCGTCCGGGGTCCTCGACTTCAACCAGCGCAGCGTCGCCATCATCCAGGCCAGGGCCGACGGCTTCGTGCAGCGGGTCCATGCGCGCGCGCCCGGCGACGTCGTCGCTGCGGGCGCGCCGATCGCCGACCTCCTCGTGCCGTCCTGGGCCGGCGCCCAGACCGAATACCTCGCCGTGCGCCGGTCGGGCGATGCGACGCTGGAGAGCGCCGCCCGCCAGCGGCTGGCGCTGCTCGGCATGCCGCAGGCGCTGATCGACCAGGTCGCCCGCTCCGGTCGGCCGCGCAACGTCGTGACCATCGCAACACCGATCGGCGGAGCCATCCAGACCCTCGACCTGCGCCAGGGGATGACCGTCAGCGCCGGCCAGACCCTGGCGCAGGTCGCCGGTCTCTCGACCGTCTGGCTCAACGCCGCGGTTCCGGAGGCTCAGGCTGGGCGGGTCAAGGTCGGCCAGTCCGTCACCGCCGACCTCGCCGCCTTCCCCGGCGAGACCTTTAGCGGTCGGGTCACCGCCATCCTCCCGACCACCCAGGCCGAAACCCGCACGCTTACCGTTCGAGTGGAGCTCCCCAATCCCCAAGGTCGGCTGCGGCCAGGCATGTTCGCCACCGTCCATCTCGGCGGCGAAGCGCAGACAGCCTTGTCCGTGCCGTCCGAGGCGGTGATCCGCACCGGCAAGCGCAGCCTCGTCATGGTGGCCGGCGAGCAGGGCCGGTATGCGCCGGTGGAGGTTCGGGTTGGCCGCGAGAGCGGCGATCGCACCGAGATCCTGGCCGGACTTAGCGAAGGCCTGAAGATCGTGGCTTCCGGCCAGTTCCTGATTGATTCCGAAGCGAGCCTGGCCGGACTGCAGGCGCGGCCGCTCGCGATCGGAGCTCCAGCGCCCGCCAAGGCGCCGGGCGTGCTCCACGAGACGCGGGGCCGGATCGAAGCGCTGTCGGCCAGTTCCGTCACCCTCAGCCACGAGCCGGTGCCGGCGATCGACTGGCCCGCCATGACCATGACCTTCAAGCTCGAACCGCCCACCCTGGCTAAAGGCCTGAAGGTCGGCGACCAGGTCACGTTCGGCTTCGAGCAAAGGCCGGACGGCGCCGTCGTGCGTCGCATCGCCCGGACGGGGGTGGCGCGATGATCGCAGCCCTGATCCGCTGGTCGGTCCGCAATCGTTTCTTCGTTCTCCTCGCCGCCCTAGCGCTGATCGCGGCCGGCGCGCTCGCGGTGCGCACGACGCCGGTCGACGCCCTGCCCGACCTATCCGACGTGCAGGTGATCATCCGCACCCCCTATCCCGGTCAGGCGCCGCAGATCGTCGAGAACCAGGTCACCTATCCGCTGACCACTACGATGCTCTCGGTGCCGGGCGCTAAGACCGTCCGCGGCTACTCGTTCTTCGGCGACAGCTTCGTCTATGTGATCTTTGAGGACGGGACCGACCTCTACTGGGCCCGCTCGCGGGTGCTGGAGTACCTGAACCAGGTCCAGGCCCGTTTGCCGGAAGCGGCCAAGCCGGCGCTGGGGCCGGACGCCACCGGGGTCGGCTGGGTCTACGAATACGCCCTGGTCGACCGCACCGGCCGCCATGACCTGTCGGAGCTGCGGTCCCTACAGGACTGGTTCCTGCGCTATGAGCTCAAGAGCCTGCCGGGCGTCGCCGAAGTCGCCAGCATCGGCGGCATGGTCAAGCAGTACCAGGTCGTGCTCGACCCGGTGAAGCTCGCAGCCTACGGCGTCACCCACAGCCAGGCCGTGGAGGCGATCAAGCGCGCCAACAGCGAGACTGGCGGCTCGGTGCTGGAGCTGGCCGAGGCCGAGTACATGGTCCGCGCCTCCGGCTACCTGACCAGCCTCGACGACTTTCGGGCCATTCCGCTGAAGACCGCGGCCGGGGGCGTGCCGGTGCGGCTGGGCGACGTGGCCATCGTCCAGCTCGGCCCGGAGATGCGCCGCGGCCTGGCCGAACTCAACGGCCAAGGCGAGGTCGCCGGCGGGGTCGTGATCCTCCGCTCGGGCAAGAACGCCCGCGAGGCCATCCACGCCGTCAAGGCCAAGTTGGCAGACCTGCAGAAGAGCCTGCCGGAAGGCGTCGAGGTGGTGACAACCTATGACCGCTCCCAGCTCATCGACCGCGCGATCGCCAATCTGCGCGAGAAGCTGGTCGAGGAGTTCGTGGTCGTCGCCCTGGTCTGCGCGCTCTTCCTCTGGCACGCACGATCGGCGCTGGTCGCGATCCTGACCCTGCCGCTGGGCGTGCTGTTCGCGCTGATCGTCATGCGGGCCCAGGGCGTCAACGCCAACATCATGTCCCTGGGCGGCATCGCCATCGCCATCGGCGCCATGGTCGACGCCGCCGTGGTGATGATCGAGAACGCCCACAAGAAGATCGAGCGCTGGGAGGAGGATCACCCGGGCGAGCCGCTGAAGGGCGACACCCGCTGGCGAGTCATTACCGACGCCGCGGCCGAGGTCGGGCCGGCGCTGTTCTTCAGCCTGGTGATCATCACCCTGTCGTTTGTGCCGGTCTTCACCCTCCAGGGGCAGGAAGGCCGCCTGTTCTCACCGCTGGCCTTCACCAAGACCTACGCGATGGCGGGGGCGGCGATCCTGTCAGTGACCCTGGTCCCGGTGTTGATGGGCTACCTGATCCGGGGCCGCATCCCGCGCGAGCGCGACAACGCCCTGAATCGCTGCCTGACCGCCGCCTACAGACCGGCCCTGGATTGGGTGATGGACCGGCCGCGGACCACCCTGGTCATCGCCGCGCTGGTCTTCGCCACGACCGCGTGGCCGCTCAGCCAGCTCGGCGGCGAGTTCATCCCGGCCATGGACGAGGGCGACCTGCTCTACATGCCCTCGGCCCTGCCCGGCCTCTCGGCGCAGAAGGCCGGCGAGTTGCTGCAGCAGACCGATAGGCTGATCAAGACCGTGCCGGAGGTGAAGACCGTGTTCGGCAAGGCCGGCCGCGCCGAGAGCGCCACCGACCCCGCGCCGTTGGAGATGTTCGAGACCACCATCCAGTTCAAACCGCGCAGCGAATGGCGGCCCGGCATGACGCCGGACAAGCTGGTCGAGGAACTGGACCGGACCGTGAGGGTCCCGGGCCTGGCCAACGTCTGGGTGCCGCCGATCCGCAATCGCATCGACATGCTGGCCACCGGCATCAAGAGCCCGATCGGGGTGAAGGTTTCTGGCCCCGACCTCACCGAGCTCGACCGCATCGCGCGTGACGTGGAGACGACCGCCAAGGCCGTTCCGGGCGTGAGCTCGGCCCTGGCTGAACGGCTGACCGGAGGGCGCTATGTCGATGTCGATATCGACCGCGCCGCCGCGGCCCGCTTCGGGCTCAACATCGCCGACGTGCAGGAGATCGTCGCCGGGGCGATCGGCGGCGAGACCGTCGGGCAGACCATCGAGGGCCTGGCCCGCTATCCGATCAATGTCCGCTATCCGCGCGAGATCCGCGACAGCCTGGAGGGCCTGCGCAACCTGCCGGTTCTCACCCCGGCCGGCCAGCAGATCACGCTCGGAACCGTGGCGAAGATCGAAATTGCCGACGGACCGCCGATGCTGAAGACCGAGAACGGCCGCCCCTCCACCTGGGTCTATATCGACGTCCGGGGGCGCGACCTGACGTCGGTCGTCACCGGCCTGCGGCAGGCTGTCGCCAAGGACGTGAAGCTCTCGCCGGGGGTCTCGATCGCCTATTCAGGCCAATTCGAGTATCTGCAGCGCGCCGTCGAGCGGCTGAAGCTGGTCGTACCGGCGACGCTCCTGATCATCTTCGTGCTGCTCTATGTGATCTTCCGCCGCTTCGACGAGGCGGCTCTGATCATGGCGACCCTGCCGTTCGCGCTGACCGGCGGCGTCTGGGCGCTTTACCTGCTCGGCTATCACCAGTCGGTCGCCACTGGCGTCGGCCTGATCGCGCTCGCCGGCGTCGCCGCCGAGTTCGGC
Source organism: Phenylobacterium sp. 58.2.17 (assembly GCF_026411515.1). Lineage (NCBI taxonomy): Bacteria > Pseudomonadati > Pseudomonadota > Alphaproteobacteria > Caulobacterales > Caulobacteraceae > Phenylobacterium > Phenylobacterium sp. 58.2.17. The sequence goes on from NZ_JAPMTQ010000008.1 coordinate 5,517, forward strand.
GTGGTGATGCTGATCTATTTGAAGGACGCGCTGAAGGACCGAGGCGAGCACCCCTCCCCCGCCCAGGTCGAGGACGCCGTCCGCGAGGGAGCCCTGCTGCGGGTGCGTCCCAAGGCCATGACGGTCGCGGTGATCCTCGCCGGCCTCGCCCCGATCCTCATCGGCCACGGCGCCGGCTCTGAGGTCATGAGCCGGATCGCCGCCCCGATGATCGGCGGCATGGTGACCGCCCCGTTGCTTTCCATGCTGGTCATCCCGGCCGGCTACCTGCTGCTCCGCCGCAGGTCCCACCGCACATCTCTTCAACCCGCTTCCACCTGAAGGAGACTCCTATGAAGCGCACCACACTGACCCTGGCGGGCCTCGGCCTCGCGGCCGTTCTCACGGCTTGCAGCCCCAAGACGGAGGAAAAGGCCGTCGAGACGGCGCCGCCGCCCGAAACGCCGAAGATGGCCGAGGGCATGGCTATGGATGCATCGGCCGCCAAGTCGGTTAAGGCGACCGGAACGGTCACCGCCGTCGATGCGGCCGCCGGCGTGATCACCGTTGATCACACGCCGATCCCGGAAGCGAACTGGCCGGCCATGACCATGGGCTTCAAGGCCACCCCGGCGCTCGCTCAATCGGTGAATGTCGGAGACAAGGTGGCCTTCGATCTGACGATCAAGGACGGGGCGGGCGAGATCACCGCCATCCAGAAGCAATAGGTCCGTCGCGGGCGATGAGAGTCGCCCACGACACCCCCGCGTGGCCGGAGCAGAGCAGACGCCGAACCGCACCAACGCGCTGCGGTCCGACCCTGCTGGCGCCGGCCGCACGGGCGCCTGCCCCCATCGGTTCTGGAGAAGCGAGCCCGTGGCTCGGCGGGTGCGGACTAGGCCCGAATAGGCGCCGTCCGGCTGTTGCGAACAAAGCCGAACACCATCACCAGAAGCGTTGCAATCTGGGCCGCGACGCCCTGCCAGGTCGGATAAACGCCCAAGATCTCGATCCGCGGCAGTCCTGCAATCGGGCGGATCCCCAGAAGTCCGGCCTCCTGGAGTCCGGCCACGCCCTTGCCGGCGAGGACTACGGCGAGGATGGCGATGAGAACCGAGCTCAAGGCGAAGAACTGGGTGATGGGGAGCTTGCGGCTGTAGCGCAGGAGCCCCCAACCGACCGCGGCCAGGACCACGGCGCCCAATCCGGCGCCGGCCAGCATCGCCATATGCCCGCCCTGGCTCCAGAGCGCGGCAAAGAAGAGGATGGTCTCGAAAACCTCCCGGTAGACGACCAGGAAGGCCAGGGCGAACAGGAACCAAGCCGATTTCCGTGACAAGGCCTTGGAGAGCTTGTCGCGTATGTAGCGTTGCCAGACATCCGCCCGGCTCTTGCCGTGCATCCAGATCCCGACGGAGACCAGCACGACGGCCGCGATGAGAGAGCCAAAGCCCTCCATCAATTCGCGGCTCGCGCCGCTGATCGAGATCAGATAGGTGGCGGCGGCCCAGGTGAGGACGCCAGCCCCGAGGGCCGCGCTCCAGCCGCCGTGCACGTAGGGCAAGACGTCGGACCGGCCAGCTTTCCGCAGGAAGGCGACCATCGCCACCACGACCAGCAGAGCCTCAAGGCCTTCCCGCAGGAGGATCGTGAAGGCCCCCATGAACGCAGAGACTTGGCTGGCCTTTTCCGGTGCGAGCGCGCGCTCGGCGGCGTCCATGTAGGCGGCAAGCTGTTCGGCCTGACCTTGCACCGTCGCCGCCGGCTGCCCAGCTGCGATCGCCGACCGGTAGGCGCCCATAGCGGTCTCGATGCGGCCCATCAGCGCCGGATCACGCGCTTTCAGGAGCGGCTCGACCGGTTCGAATCCGTCGAGATAGGCCGACAGCGCCAGGTCGGTCGCCCGTCGCCGGTCGCCCGCCGCATAGGCCGCAGCGCTCTGCGCAAGCCGTCCACGGGCGAGAGAAAGATTGGGGCCCTGGCCCGACAGCGCACTCGGCGTCTTGCGAAGATAGGCGGTGAGCGCCTGCGCCTTTTCCGGGCCGAAGTCGGCAGCCAAGGCCTGCGGCGTCGCCTGAGTGAGCGCCGCAAGGGTGCTGAACCTGGCGCGCACAGCCGCGTCCCGCCGCCAGAACTGCTCGCCGGCCTTGGCCTGGGCGTCGTTATAGGCAAGCCCGCCGACGTAGAACGCCAGGGCCCAGCGGTCAGCCTCCGAGAGGTGGGCGTAACTGGCCATAGCCGTGCCGTCCAGGCCCTGGCCGATGACCTGATAAAGACCAAACACGCTCCGCTGCTGCGCCCGCGCCATGTCGCTGAACGCGATCGGCGGCGGGTCAAGCCCCTCGGCGTTCGGACCATCGCCGCCGCCGGTGGGACCATGGCAGGCTGCGCACTGCTCGGCGTAGAGACTTGCGCCACGGCTGAGGTCCGGAGCCGAGCGCGGGGCCAGGGGCGTCGGATAGGCCGCAAGCAAGGCGCTGGCCAAATTGTGGGCGTCGTGGCTCACCTGCGCCGGCGGCGCCTTGGCCAGCACCGCCGCCTCCAGCGCGGCGGCGTCTCGCACGAGCTGCGGCTGGGCGGGGGTCGCGGGCAATGCAGCCAGGCGCGTGCGGACGGCGGCGGCGAACTCCACCATCTCCGCGTACTCGGCGGCGCTGACGACCTGGCCGTTGTCGACGGCGCCGGCATAATCCACCGCGACATAGTCCAGCAGTCGCCATGCCGTCTGCGCCGAACTGCTTTCCTGGGCCATGACTGGCGACGCGAGCAGGGTCAGCGCCGCGACAGCGGCCGAGAGGAGAATGGACAAAATGCGCATGGGAAACCGTGATGCTAGCAATTCTCCTTATCAGGGCGCTACGCCGCTTGGCGAGCCCGCCACCGCGAACCTGCATCGACGACAGCGGAGGCTTGATCCTCTAGCGACTTGAGGATGTACCCTCGCCGGTGATGTATTGGAGGACAGGTCGATGATCGCGCTTCGGGCAGAGACGGCTCCCACCCGCTCGAGCGAGCGCGCCTCGTGAGCACCGCCCTGATCCTGCGCGTCGATGGCATGGACTGCGGCGCCTGCGCGACGAAAATCGAGACCGCGCTCAAGCGGGTTCCCGGCGTCAGCGACATCGACGTCAACTACAGCCTGCAGCGGTTGACGCTGGCCTACGACGCCGATCGCACATCGCCCAGCGCCATTCGCGAACGCATTCGCGTCCTGGGCTACACGCCGAGCGGCGATAGCGATCCCACCTCGGAAGTCGGCGCGGCCAGCGACGAAATCTGGTGGCGATCGCGCAAGGCGCATCTGGCGCTAGCCTCGGCTTTGGCCCTGGCTGCAGCGTTCGTCATCGCGCGTCTCGCTCCCGGTTGGACAACCTGGGTCTATGCGATCGCGACCCTGGTCGGTCTGGTTCCCATCGCCCGGCGCGCGGCGGCCGGCGCGGTGGCCGGCACCCCGTTCAGCATTGAAACCCTGATGTCGGTGGCCGCCGCCGGCGCGATCGCCATCGGCGAGGCCGAGGAAGCGGCGGTGGTCGTCTTCCTGTTCGCGGTCGGGGAGCTGTTGGAGGGGGTGGCTGCCTCCAAGGCCCGGGCGGGCATTCGCGCCCTCGTCGATCTCGTTCCGCGATCGGCGTTGCGCGAACGCGAGGGCGTCGTCGAACAGATCGCCGCCGCCGAATTGGCGGTCGGAGATGTCGTGGTGATCCGCCCCGGCGACCGGGCGCCGTCCGACGGCGAGGTGATCAGCGGAACCTCCGAGGTCAACCAAGCGCCTGTCACGGGGGAATCCGTTCCGGTGACCAAGGAGCCCGGGTCGGAAATCTATGCCGGGAGCATCAACGGCAACGGCCAACTGCGGGTCGCCATCACGAAGGCCGCGGCCGACAACACGATCGCGCGCATCATCCATCTGGTCGAAGAGGCCCAGGGCGCCCGCGCGCCGATGGCCCGCTTCATCGACCGGTTCAGCGCCTGGTACACACCCGCCGCCATGGTGGTCGCCGCCTTGATCATCGTGCTGCCGCCGCTCCTCCTCGGCGCCGAATGGCATACCTGGATCTATCGTGGCCTGGCGGTTCTGCTCATCGCCTGTCCTTGCGCGCTGGTCATCTCGACCCCGGCGGCGATCGCGTCCGGCCTCGCCGCGGGGGCGCGCAAGGGCTTGCTCGTGAAGGGCGGCGCAGCCCTGGAAACGCTCGGCAAGGTCACAACGGTCGCCTTCGACAAGACCGGCACGCTCACCATCGGCCGCCCCCAGGTCAGCGACATTGTGCCCTTCGAAGGAGGGGCCGACGAACTGCTGGCCAAGGCGGCAGCCGTCGAGAAGGGGTCGAGCCATCCTCTTGGCCTTGCGATCATCGCCCGCGCGGAAGCCGAAGGCCTGACCCTGCCGACCGCCTATGGCGTGACCGCAACCCCGGGCAAGGCGGTCACCGGCCGCCTCAAGGGCGGCTTCGTCTCTGTTGGCTCACCCCGCTTCGCCGCCGAGCAGGGCCAGTTGAGCGCCGAGCAAGCCGCGCGGCTGCAAGCGCTCGAGAGTGCGGGCAAGACCGTGGTCGTGGTGCTGGAATCCAAACGCGCGCTCGGCGCCCTGGCCCTGCGGGACGAGCCCCGCCCCGACGCCGTCCAGGGGCTGGCGCAACTGCGCGCCATGGGGTTGCGCACTGTGATGCTGACCGGTGACAACGCCCGCGCCGCTCAAGCGATCGGCGAGGCATTGCAGATCGAGGCCGAGGCGGAACTGCTGCCCGACGTCAAGCTGTCGCGCATCCAAGACCTGCGAGCTCATGGCCCCATCGCCATGATCGGCGATGGCATCAACGATGCGCCGGCGCTCGCTGCAGCCTCGGTCGGTGTTTCCATGGGCGGCGGAACCGACGTCGCCCTGGAGACCGCCGACGCCGCCCTTCTCAACGACAAGGTGACCGGGGTCGCAGATCTGGTGCGGCTGTCGCGAGGGACGCTGCGCAACATCTGGCAGAATGTCGCGATCGCCCTCGGTCTCAAGGCGGTTTTCCTGGTGACGACCCTGATGGGGACCACGCCGCTCTGGATGGCGATCCTGGCCGACACCGGCGCCACCGTCCTGGTCACCGCCAATGCGCTTCGGCTTCTGCGCTTTGAACGCAGCCGCGCGACAGCCTAATGGGCGACGCCTGGTCCGGCGCGTTCGAGGCCGCCGACCGCTGGGCGATCTGGCGCGGCGCGGTCGGCGACAGTCGCCTCCATCGGCACCTGGCGGCGCAAGCTGTGATCGCACCAACGCCCGTGACGGTGATTGACGCCGCAGGACGGCGAGCAGCCGGGCGCGTCATCCTCATCGATCCGCTGGTTGCGCATCGGTTGGAGCCTGCGGACGACGCCCAGATCCTGTTTGTCGAACCGGCGCTTGCTTCGCTTCCGCCGGAGATTGTCCGCCCGTTGGCGACCGCCGCCTCTGCGCCGGTCATCGTAGCGCGAACCTCGCCCGGACCGGACGAATGGACCTGGAGCCGCATGCGCGGCGGCCCGCTTCCGCCACGCCTGACCCTCACCAGGCTGCAGCCGGCCTTGACGGAAATCGATCGCCTCCTCCCCTGTGGCGCGGTTCCGCTGGACGCTGCCGCGGCGAAGACGGGGCTATCGCCGGAGCGTTTCCGCCACCTCTTCGTTGACGCCATGGGCCTGCCGTTTCGACGATACGTGCTTTGGCGGCGCATCGGACGGGCGGTTCAGGCCCTCAAGTCGGGCGAGGACGCGACGACGGCCGCCCATGGGGCGGGCTTCGCCGACGCCGCCCACTTTTCGCGAACCCTGCGGGCGATGTTCGGGATCCCCCCAAGCGCGTTGCGGCTGCCAAGGCCGCCTGTCCGACGCAGCCGCTATGTTCATGCCGGCCCGTCTGGCGAGGCCTAGACCGTTCCCCTCAACGGGAAGCGCCATGACCAATACACGTGACTTTACGCCGGCCCTTGGCCGCCATGAACTGACACAGGCCTACGACAGGGCCATCGCGCTCATGACGCGTGAACGCCGCTGGCGGACGGCCCTTTTGAAACTGGTCGCTCCGCGTGAGCACGAGATCATTCTCGATGTCGGCTGTGGGACCGGCACCTTTGCGCTGATGCTCAAAGCCGCCTCCCCCGACGCGCGGATCATTGGCGTCGACCCCGATCCGAACGTGTTGGCGCTTGCCAAGCGGAAGGCGGACGAAGCTGGATTGGCAGTCGAGTGGCGGCAAGGCTTCGGCGACGGCCTCAGCGAGGTTGCGCCGGACGGAACCGTCGACAAGATCGTATCGAGCCTCGTGTTTCACCAGTGCTCTGTTGAGGTCAAACAGGCCATCCTCAGTGCTATCCGCAGGGCGCTGAAGCCTGGGGGGCAGGTCGCGATTGCAGACTATGGCCTTCAACGCACCCCGTTGATGCGCGTGTTGTTCCGGCAGGTGCAGATGCTCGACGGGTTCGACCACACTCAGCCGAACGCCGACGGCGTCCTGCCGGGTCTGATGTCGGCCGCGGGTCTGGCGGACGTCGAGGAGACGCGCATCGTGCCCACACCGACCGGGTCGATCTCGCTCTACTCTGCGAGGGCTCCATTGCGCTAGCGTCGCAGCCCGCCGCGCCTCGCGACGCCTACCCTCTTTGGCGCAGGCTCACCGGTCGAACGACGGCTGAGCCTATAGCGCGTTCAACGGCAGCCTGAGGAACACCCGGCCGCTAGGGGAAGGGTCGGGCAGAGCGCCGGCGCGGATGTTCACCTGCAGCGAGGGCAGGATCAGAGTCGGTGCAGCCAGAGTGACGTCGCGCGCCTCTCGCATCGACACGAACTCAGCCTCGCCGACGCCCTCGCGGACGTGGACGTTGCCGGCGCGCTCGGCCGCGACGGTGGTCTCCCAGGCGAAGGTCTCGCGGCCTTCGGGGAGGTAGTCGTGGCCGACGAATATCCGTGTCTGCGGCGGCAGGGCCAGGATTCTACGGATCGAGCGGTACAGGGTCGCCGCATCGCCACCGGGGAAGTCGGCCCGGGCGGTGCCGTAGTCGGGCATGAAGAGGGTGTCGCCGACGAAAGCCGCGTCACCCACCCGATAGGTCACGCAGGCCGGGGTGTGGCCGGGGGTTTGTAGGACCTCGATCTGAAGGTCGCCGAGCGGCAGAACGTCGCCCTCGCGAACCAGCCGGTCAAAGACCCTGCCGTCGGCCTTGGCCTCGAACATGTCGCCGAAGGCCTTCTGCACGGCCTCAATATCGACCCCGATGACGACTTTCGCGCCGGTTTTCGCCCGCAAGTAGTCTGCGCCCGATAGATGGTCGGCGTGGGCATGGGTTTCCAAAATCCAATGCAGATCCAATCCCCGAGCCTGGGCGGCGGCCAGCAGGGCGTCGGCGGACCCGGTGGAGACGCGCGCCGCCTTAGGGTCGAAATCGAGCACCGGATCGACGATTGCCGCCGCCTTCGTGGCTGGGTCGGCGATCAGATAGGAGATCGTGTGGGTGGCCTCGTCGAAGAAGCCGTCTACGCTAGGGATCATGGCCGGGGCCTCCTGAGTTCGGCTTCATATGTATTAGCTATTGCTAAATTAGCAATGACGCATATATGGCGATCATGTTCGATCTTGCGAACTTCGACATCACCCGTTTCGAGGCCAGCGCTGGGGAAGCCGCCAAGCTTCTCCGCGCGCTCGCCAACGAGCGTCGGCTGATGATCCTCTGTCAGTTGGCGGACGGCGAACTGTCGGTCGGGGAGCTTGTTCCCCGGGTCGGCCTTTCGCAGTCGGCTCTTTCACAGCACCTGGCGGTGCTGCGAGAGGAGGCGATCGTGGCCACGCGTCGCGACGGCCAGACCATCTGGTACCGGATCATCGACCCCGCCGCGGTGCGGGTGGTGACGACGCTCGCCGAGATCTTCTGTCCCCCGGACATAAGGAAGAGCCATGACCGCCAAACTTACGCCCCTGACGCCGAATGACGTGGCCGCCCGCCTGAGCGACGGCGGCGCAGTGCTGATCGACATCCGCGAGCCGGACGAGTTCGCCCGCGCCCATGTGAAGGGCGCGCTATCGCGCCCGCTCTCGGCGCCAGGCGCGCTGCCTACTGGCCGAGACGTGATTTTCACCTGCCGCAGCGGCATGCGCACCGACGCCAACGGCGAGCGCCTGGCCGCCAGGGTGGCGGGCGAGGCCTTCGTCCTTCAAGGCGGGCTGGATGGCTGGATCAGGGCCGGCCTCCCGGTCGTGCAGGACCGCAAGGCGCCGCTTGAGATGATGCGCCAGGTCCAGATCGGCGCTGGCTTGCTGGTGCTGCTGGGCGTGCTGCTCGGCTTGCTGGTCCATCCTGGCTTCCTGGGCGTCGCCGCCTTCGTCGGAGCGGGGCTCGCCACTGCAGGCTTCACCGGCTTCTGCGGCATGGCCCGCCTGCTGGCTTTCGCGCCGTGGAACCGGCGGGCGGCCTGACAGGACCATCGGCAAGCTGCGCCGCACCGGCGCCAGTGTTTGACTGGACGCGACTCGTCGAGCCTTGGGCGCTTTCATTGAGGCGCCTACGCGGAAGTCCGAACCGACGAGCGATATGATCTTGACGCTGGCCCGCGCGCTAGGCGCACGCCGTTGATCTTCCCGACAGACGCTTCAGGTCCTCCACATTTGCTCTGCCTTCGCCGTGAAGCTGAAGCCAAGGCGGGCGGCGGCCCCATTGCGGAGAAGAGCGACAGCGTCTTCGAAACCGCTTGATCCTCTAGTCGCTAGAGCAATTAGGGTCGCGGGATCAGGAGGAGTTCGCATGTCGTGCACGACATCGGCAGCTAGGGTTGGCCAGCTCATCGGCCTGGAAGCTTCGCGCTGCGCCAAGAGCGTCGGATGAGGCGCGTTCTGTCCGAGCCGCCTAACGGTCTCGAACTTATCTTGCCCATCTTGCAACAGGCCGTCGCGCACGCGAACGCCGGCCGTTGGGCGGAGGCCGAGAAAGGCGCCCAACGTGTCCTCAAGGCCAAGCCATTAGACCCGTCGGCGCTCAATATCCTCGGCACGGTCGCTATGAACACCGGCCGATCGGCCGAGGCGATCGTCTGGTTGCAGCAGGCCGCCGGCGGCCAGCCGAAGAACCCGTTCATCCAGTTCAATCTGGGCGAAGCCCATCGCCGCATTCAGGCCTACGAAATTGCGGCGAAGTTTTTCCAACGGGCTGCGGCTCTCAAACCCGATTTCGCCGAGGCACATGCTTCCAGCGGCGACATTTATCGATTGTTGGGACAGCGGGCCGAGGCTGAACGCTCCTACCGCGCCGCATTGCAACAAGCGCCCGCAATGCTGACCGCCCTCAATGGTCTGGGACTTTTGCAGCTGCAGCGCGGCGACGCCGCCGCGGCCTCTGAGCCCTTCGAAGCCGGATGCAAGGCGGCGCCGGCGGGCCATCCCCTGCGTCCGATATTGCTGGCGAACCTTGGGCTGGTTCGACTGCAACTCGGTCACGGTTCGGAAGGGCTGGGCCTGCTGGCGCAGTCCGTGGAGGCCGCCCCCGAGGACGCCGAGGCCTGGCGTCGGCTCGCCGCTGCGCTCCGCCACACGCGGGTCGCGCCGGCGATGCCGGGTTTCCGCGACATCCTCCTGCAGTTGTTCGACCGGTCCGACGTCAACCCCCGTAACCTCGCGACCGCGGCCCTTGCCGTGCTCCGGCAGGATCCTGATATCGATCAGCTCCTGGAGACGATCGTCCGAGCTCCGCGTGATGTTGCGCAGACCCTGGAGCACGGAGCCGCCGCCGCCACGCGGCTGCTGCACGATACGTTGTTTCGTCGTCTCTTGGCGTCGGCGCCGATCCCGGACGTCGGGATCGAACTGCTGCTGGTTCAGCTGCGGGCCGACCTTCTGAGGCTCGCCGACGCGGAGCCCGAGGCGCTCGAAGACGAACTCGGTCTCGCCGTCGCACTCGGTCGGCAGTCTTTCCTGAACGAGTATGTCGCCTATGCGGACGCGGTGGAGCAGCAGCGACTGAACGCTCTAGTCGCCGCCCTGGACCGCGAGGACCTGGGCGCCGGGGCCGGCGACGCCGCGAAGGTGGCGGTCCTGGCGGCCTACCGCCCGCTGGCGTCGACGCCTCTCGCAGCGCGCCTCCAAGCCAACCCGCTGCCGGCGCTCGCCGATGTACTGCGCGAGCAGCTGGCCGAGCCGGCCGAGGAGGCGGAGCTACGCGCGGCCCTGCCGGTGCTCAAGCCCCCGAGCGACACCACCTCCCTCGCGGTCCAAACGCAGTACGAGGAGAACCCCTATCCGCGCTGGACTCGCTGCAGCCTTGGCGAGGCGCTGCCTTTCCGAAAGGCGATCCAAAGCGCCTTGCCAGACCTTCCCACCCATGAAATCCCAGATCTCGACCGTCCCCGCGTACTGGTCGCCGGCTGTGGCACCGGCCTTGAGACCATGCGCGTGGCGACCACCTACCGCGGCGCCTCGATCCTTGCGATCGACCTCAGCGCCACCAGTCTCGCCTACGCCAAGCGCAAGACTCGCGCCTACGGGCTCGCCGAGGTGGAACACCTGCAGGCTGACATCCTGGACCTGCCAACGCTGCAGGAACGCTTCGACCTGATCGACAGCTTCGGCGTGCTGCATCACATGGCCAATCCCGCGCAAGGCCTCCAGGTCCTCGCCGGGCTCCTACGGCCAGACGGCGTTCTCTTCGTGGGCCTCTATAGCGAGATCGGCCGACGCGCTGTTGTGGAGGCGCGCGCCCACATCGCCCGCCACGGTTATCGGGATGATCCGGACGGCATTCGGGCGCTACGACGCGCCCTGATGCTTGACGGATCGCCGCCGGCGCTGGACGACGTGATGAGCCCGGCATCGGACTTCTGGACCCTTTCGGATTGCCGCGACCTCCTGTTCCATGTGAACGAGCATCGCTTTACCCTGCCGCAGATCGGCGAAATGCTGAGCGCCGCCGGTCTTGAGTTCCTAGGCGTCCAGTTCGGACACGCTGCCGACCGCTCGCGCTACCTGGCGCAGAACCCTCGTTCCGGCGCGTTGCGCGATCTTGCGCGCCTCCATCGCCACGAGCGCGAGCATCCAGAGATCTTCGGCGACACCTACCGGCTCTGGGTCCGTCCAAGGAGAGCCTCCAAGTGACCCAACCCGCCTCTCCGCACGTCGATCTTCCAACGGAGCAGCGCGCCGTCCTTCGTCAGTCGCTCCTGGCCTTCGCCGTTTGCGCGCCGACGCTTGCCCTCGCAAGCCTTGGCTTGCCAAGAGTCTTCTCCTTCCCTGAGACGCTTTCGGAGCGCCTCGCCTTCGGGCTCCGCGCCGATCTGGTGATCGGCTTGTGGGTCATCTTGGGCGTGCGGATGGTCGCCAAGGTTCGGTTTGAGTCTGAGGCCGACAACGCCGGTTCCGCCTATTGCCGCCCCAGCCCCCGCATAGCCGTACCGAGAGCCTTCCTCCAGAACACCCTCGAACAGGCGTTCACCGCGGCGTTCGGGATTCTCGCCCTCGCCACCGTGGAGGGCGAGGCGGCGCTCGCCTATATCGCCGCGATGGTCGTCCTCTTCAGCTTGGGACGGGCGACCTTCCTGCGCGGATACCCACGCGGCGCCGGGGGGCGCGCCTTCGGCATCGCGACCACGGCGCTCCCGACAATCGGCGCCTATGGCTGGGCGCTCATGGACACAGCCTCGGACGTGGCGGCCCGCCTGCCCGGCTGAGCGGGAAAGTAAACCCGCCGCTGCCTGGTAGGGGGGACTAACCCGCAAGTCTCCGCCCCAAGCTCTTCTGACGGCGCTCACGCGCGCTTGCGCTTCGCGAACGCGCGATCAGTGCTCATGAAACGCGCCAGCATAGCCGGGGCCAGCTTTAGGGGATCGACCACCCGGCCCCCCTCCTGGGCCATCGCCTCGCCGTAGGCCACGAGATCGCGATGGACCGCCGCGCTAAGCTCGATCGTCAGCTTCACCGGCGTGTCGTCCATCAGGGTGGCAAGTTTCAGCCGTTCGGCCATCTCGGAAGCTCCTGATAAGGCTCAAGTTCAAGGTCCTGGGTGACAATCACCCGCACCGGCGCCCCAGGACGGATCTGGATGGTCGGAGCTTGGGCCAGCGCGCGACCGACAGCTTGCTGCCCGACTTGGTTGAAGGTGTCGGCGCCGCCTCTCCGAATGGCCGCGACCAGTTCGTCGTCGTCGCTGGCGCCGACCTCGGACCCGATGGCCAGAAGCGTCGACAGCGCCGCCATTGCAAAGAGAGAGCCCCAATGGCGCTCGACCCTGCCCTCAACCCCAGCCCGGCCGAGCGCATCGCCAGCCGGAAACTCGCCAAGCGCGACCGTGCGGGCGTTCGGCAGGAGAAGCCGCGTCCAGACGACGTGAACACGGCTCTGACCAAAGGCGAGCTTGCTGTCGTAGGTTCCGACCAGCTTCGCTCCTTGCGGAATGAGGAGCGTGCGGCCCGTTTCGCTGTCGAACACCGGTTGGGTGACCTGGGCCACCACCTGCCCCGGGAGATCCGACTGAATGCCGGTGATCAAGGCGGCGGCGATCAACGTGCCGGCCTGTACGACGGGCGGTGCGCCGGCGTCTCCTGGCCGAGACGATGCGGCCGTTGGTTCATGCCCTGCGACGGAACCAAGTCCCCCCAAGGGTCGATCGCCGCCCCGGCCCTGAGGCAGAAAGAGCTGGCTCCGTTGCGCGGCGTCGTGCTCGGCTTGGCGAGCCGTCTCGGCCCGCGGCGCCTGCGATCCCTCAAGCGGCGCCCGCCCTGCCTCGGCGGCCAGCATGGGCCGTCCAAGGTCGCCCGGAAGCGGCGAGCCAAGCCTTGGGACTTCGCGATAGTCGGCAGGCAAGGCGTTTAGCCGCTCGGGTGGTGTGGTGCTCACGGTGAACTGCGGCTCCGGCGGCCCGGGCCGAACCTGAAGGCTCAGACCGATGGTCACCGCCCCGATGAGCGCGGCAGCGCCAACTCCCGACATCAGCATCAGCGCCCGACGCGATAGGCGAGCGACTGGCGGCGGCTTGGCGCGCAGCCGCAGATCTGGCGCGCCTTCCGCGATCTCTTCTGGCGCCGCGGTCATGCGCCAGCCCCTGTCCGGACCAAGCGCACCGACTGCAGCTTGCGCCCCTGATGCAGGCGAAGCTCCGCCACATCGATCAGCCGATCGAGGACCATCCGGCCGGCGACGACCCGGAAATTCACCAGTTCCAGATCGCCGCCCGGCCCCTTCAGAAAGACGGGCGGAAGCTCTCCATGAGCGACCGCATCTGGAAACTCTATGAAGGTCTGACGCCCGTCGTCATAGACGCGCAACGGTCGCCAGGGAGCTCTGCCCTCGATCCGATAGGCGAAGTTCAAGGTAACGCTCGGCGGGATCTGCGCGTGCTTCGCCTGCTCGGCCCTGCGCTCGGCTTCCTGCGCTCGGACGACCGCCTGAGCGCGGGCTTCATCGACGGGATATCGCCAGCGCGCCGCAGCGAGATAGGCGCCAGCAGTCGATCTCAGCTCCAGGTGATAGGTCCGGCGGTCCGTGTTGATCACGAGGTTGGTGGTCAGGCCCTTTTGCGTCGGCTTGATCAGCACATGGACCCGCAAATCCGGGCCGCTTCCGCTGCGGGTTTCGCCTATGATCCAGCGCGTGGTGTCGCCGGCCGCGAGCGCGCCCTCCCCCACCAGCTGCTCGCCAGGCTGCAGGGCCAGATCGGTGACCTGCCCGGGCGCGGCGTAGATCTGGAAGAGCGCAGCGTCCGAGTAGGTGAAGATCTGCGCCGCATTGGCGTAGGCCTCGCGGCGCGGCTCGACCCTTGCGATCTGATTGGCGCGTCCGACCTCGGCCAGCGGCGCCGTCCAGGCGAATGACGGCGCCAGCAAGGTCGCCACAACAAGCGCGCACCGCATCAGCCGAGCTCCTTTGACCAGTCGAGGGAGTGGACGTAGATCCCGAGCGGATTTCGCCGGATCTCGTCGGCCGTCCGCGGCGGCCGGATCACAACGCCGAGGATTGCGGTCCAATGCTCGGTCGAGGCCAAGGCGCCGTCGACATAGCGCCGTTCCGTCCAGGCCACCCGAAAGCTTGATGGCGAGGCGCGGATGACGCTGGAGACATCCACCCCGACCTGAACCTGGCCGATCTTGCTGAAAGGGTCCGCACCGCGCGCATAGTCGCTGAGCGCAGCAGCCCCGCGGTCAGTAGTGAATTCGTAGGCCCGCAGCCAATTGCGGCGGACGACGACGGGGTCGGCCGACACCGCACGCACTTCTTCCACGAACTGCGCCAGGCGCCATGCGATCTGGGAGTCCTGGGGCGTGTAGCCGGCTTCGGCAGGCGCCACGGCCTGCGTGGCTCCCAGCTGGTCGACTTCTACGACCCAGGGCGTGATGGATCCCCGCGCCCCCTGCCAGACCAGGGCGCCGGCGAGGCCGGCCGACAGCGCCCAGCTTGCAAACGCCATCAATCGCCAACTGCGGGCCTGGACACGCGCCGACCCGATGCGGTCGTCCCAGGCCTGGCCGGCCCTTTGATAGGGCGTTTCCAGAACCGGCGTTGCGCCATATCGCGCGCCCTGCCGCTTGAACGGGTTCATGAGCGATCCTCCGAGAGCGAGACCGATGCGCCGCTTCCCGCCTGGTCTCCCGACCGAAGGGCGTGGGCGGCCGTGGAGGCCGCGTGTCCGGCCGCCTGCTTCTGTTGGAGGCGCCTGGCCCATGCCGGCGGCTGCCCGCCCTGCGAAGCGCCTGGTTCGCCGGCCGCGGCGCCGCTCGGCCGCGAGCCGCCGCTAGGCGGCGCACCGCCGCCTGAACTGACTGCAGGCCTGCGCATCGCGCTGAAGATCGACCGCGCCGCGCCCACGGCTGAACCGGCCAGCAGTCGCCCGCCGGCGGCGCCCGCCGCAGCGAGCCCCCCGGCGGCAAGGCCGGTCCCGACCGCTGCGCCCGCCCCGAGCTGCGGTCCGCCGGACACCAGTCCATTGGCGATGCCAGGGCCGAACACCCCAAGGCCGAGCAGGCAGAGCGCCGCCAGGGCGAGCGAGAGGACCTCCTCAAGACTTGGCGACATCCCACCGAAATCTTGAACGAATTCGTCGAACAGGCTTGAGCCGATGCCGACGATGACCGCCAGCACCAGCACCTTGACGCCGGACGCCATGACATTGCCGAGCACGCGCTCGGCCAGGAAGGCGGTGCGGCCAAAAAGCCCGAACGGCACGAGGATGAAGCCAGCCAGCGTGGTCAGCTTGAACTCAACCAGGGTGACGAAGAGCTGGACCGCCAATACGAAGAAGGCGAGCACCACGACGAGCCAGGCCAGCAGCAGGACGGCGATCTGGGGAAGGTTGTCGAACACGGCCGGAAAGCCGGACATCTGCTGGGCGGCTTCCAGGATCGGTTGGCCCGCGTCGATGCCGGCCTGACCAAGACGGCCAGGCCGCAGGAACTCGCCTGCGGACATGCCGCCGCCGCCGGCCTGAAGACCGAGCCCGGAGAAGGACTCGAAGATGAGGCGAGGATCTGATAGTCCTTGGTGAAAGCCTCTTCGATCGCACGGACGTCGTAGGCGATCCGCTGCGCCTGCCCCATCAGCTGCCGGATGCCGTCCAGATTGCCCTGGATCGAGGCCAAGGCTGAGTACGGAAGCTGCGCGAGATTGCGGGCCTGGTTCACCAGGCTGAGCGCCTGGTTCTGCAGGCTCTGGATCTGGTTGTTGATCTGCTCGAGGGCGCGGGCGGCTTGCAGGACATTCGAGGCGTAGTTTGTCGGATCGAACACGGTCATCTGCGCCCAAGCGGGAGTCGTGGCCAGACCGGCGAGGGCTATGCCGGCCCAGAGCGCGCGGCGAGTTGGGCGGCATCTCATGGGAAGACCTCCATTGGCTGATGCGAACCTTGCGGGGTGAGCCATTCGGCGGCCCAGTCCAGGCCGCGATGCCTGAGCCACGCCGCCGGAAACCCGGCGACGCCATGGGCCTCGAGCAGGCTCGAAATGGCCAGTTGGTCGGACTTCGAGGACGCCGCACAGAAGGCCAGTGCGATGTCGCCCAGGCCGAGTTCGATCAGCCGATCCCCCTGCCGCGACTGGCTGTAGTAGTCGCGCTTGGGGGTCGCCTGGCTGATGATCTCGATCTGACGGCTGTTGAGCCCGAACCGCGCGTAGGCCGCCGCGATCTGCGGCTCGAGCGCGCGGTCATTGGGGAGGAAGACCCGGGTTGGGCAGCTTTCGATGATCGCCGGGGCGATCGCGCTGGCCTCGACATCGGCCAGGGACTGGGTGGCGAACACCACCGCAGCGTTGAGCTTTCGCAGCGTCTTGAGCCATTCGCGCAATTGCGCGCCGAACAAGGCGTCGTCGAGGACGAGCCATCCCTCGTCGACGAATATGAGCGTCGGCCTGCCGTCGAGGCGATCGCGAATTCGGTGGAAGAGATAGCTCAAGGTCGCCGGGGCGGCCGAAGCGCCGATCAGCCCCTCGGTCTCGAAGCATGTGGCCGACGCGGCTCCCAGATGTTCATGGTCGCCGTCGAGCAGGCCGCCCCATGGCCCGGCGAGGGTATAGGGCGCGAGCGCGTGTTTGAGCTTGGCCGACTGGAGGAGCGCCGCAAGCCCGCTCAGCGTACGTTCGGCAGCGGGGGCGCCGCCCAGGTTCGACAGAGCGCTCCAGATGCGTCCGCGATCCTCCGGATCGAGCATGACGTTCTCACGGGCCATCAGCGCCGCCAACCAGTCGGCCGCCCAGGCTCGCTCGTCGAGGTCATCGCAGCTGGCGAGCGGTTGCAGGCTGACGGCCGCCCCCTCCTCGCCGGCAAGGGCGACGCCCAGATCGTGATAGGCGCCCCCGACCCCGAGGGTCGCTGCGCGCATCGAGCCTCCAAAGTCGAAGGCGAAGGTCTGCGCATTCCGATAGCGGCGGAACTGCAGCGCCATGAGGGCCAGCAGAACGCTCTTTCCCGCCCCGGTCGGACCGAGGACGAGCGTGTGGCCCACGTCGCCGACGTGCGGCGAAAAGCGGAACGGCGTGCAGCCTTGAGTGCTCGCCAGCAGCAGCGGAGGCGCGTTCAGATGCTGGTTGCGCTCCGGCCCGGCCCAGACCGCCGACACCGGGATCATGTGCGCGAGGTTGAGCGTCGAGATCGGCGGCTGCCGCACATTGGCGTAGGCGTGTCCTGGCAGGGAGCCGAGCCAGGCGTCCACGGCGTTGCCCCGCTCCAGGACGCAGGTGAAGTCACGCGCCTGCAGGGCCTTCTCGACGAGGCGCAGGCGGGCGTCGGCGATGCCCGCGTCTTCGTCCCAGACGACCACGCTGGCGGTCACGAAGGCATGGCCCGCGGCGTCCGCCCCCAGGTCCTGCAGCGCCGCGTCGGCGTCCTGGGACTTGTTCTCTGCGTCCGTATCGATGAGCGCCGAGGCCTCGTTGGTCAGGACCTCCTTCAGGATCGCCGCCAGGGACTTGCGCTTGGCGAACCATTGCCGGCGGATCTTCGACAGCAGCTTGGCCGCGTCGAGCTTGTCGAGGCAGATGGCCCGCGTGGTCCAGCGATACGGAAAGGCCAGGCGATTGAGGTCGTCGAGCAGTCCGGGCCAGGTGGCGCTCGGAAATCCGTTGATCGTCAGCACACGCAGGTGCGACGCGCCCAGGCGCGGCGCCAGCCCGCCGGCCAGCGGCTGGTCCGCCAGCAGGACATCGAGGTGCATGGGCGTCTCGGGGACGCGCACCCTCTGGCGGCCGGTCGAGACCGCGCCGTGCAGAAAGCTGAGCGTCTCGCCATCGTCCAGCCAGTTCAGCTCCGGCAACAGGCCTTCCAGGAGGGCCAGGATGCGGTCGGTCTGGTCGATGAAGGTCGTAAGCTGACCACGCCAATCCTCACCGGCCGCCGGCAATCCCTCGTAGAGCCACCCCTCGACCCGCCGTCCGCCCTCGGCGGGCGGGAGATGCAGGAACGTCAGGTAGAATCGGCTGTCGAAGTGCGCTCCCTCGGCCTCGAACGCAGCCCGTCGCTCTGCGTCGATGAGACCGCTGACCGGATCGGGGAAACTGCTCTGCGGATAGTCCTGGGCCGGATCTCGCCGAGCCTCGACGAAGATCGCCCACCCGCTGCCAAGCCGTCTCAGGACCGCATTCAAGCGGGCTGCAGAGCTGGCGAGCTCAGCCTCGGTGACGGAGTCCAGATCTGGTCCCCGGAACCGCGCGGCGCGCTGGAACGAGCCATCCTTGTTGAGCACCACGCCTGGGGCCACAAGCGCCGCCCACGGCAGGTAGTCCGCCAGTCGCGCCGGCCGGCGTTGGTATTCGCGCAAGCTCATCATCAGACGTCCATCCAGGCCGGAAGTCTCAGGTGCGCCCGTCCGACCTCGGCGAACTGCGGGTCGCGGCGCGCCGCCCAGACCGCCAGCAGGTGACCGATCGCCCACACAGCCAGGCCGACCGGCCAAAGCCGAAGCCCGAGCCCAAGCGCCGCGGCGAGGGTTCCGATCGCGATCGCCATCGCCCGAGGCGCGCCAGCCAGCAGGATGGGTTCGACCAGCGCGCGGTGGACCGGAGCCTCCAGGATTGGCGGCGCCTCCATCAGACGATCGCTCCGCCGCCGAACGAGAAGAAGGTCAGGAAGAAGCTCGACGCGGCGAAGGCGATCGACAGCCCGAAGACAATCTGGATCAGCCGCCGGAAGCCGCCGGACGTATCGCCGAAAGCCAGGCTGAGCCCGGTGGCGATAATGATGATGACCGCGACGATCTTGGCCACCGGTCCTTCGATAGACTCGAGGACCTGCTGAAGCGGCCCCTCCCAAGGCATCGACGAGCCCGCAGCATGGGCTGGACCTGCGGCGAGCGCCGCTCCCAGCAGGACGAGGCGTGCATAGACCAAGCTCAGGCGCATGAGGGGGTTCCTTCATTCGGGATGAGAGGCGTGAGGCGATAGCGGCCCTCCGGGCCAAGACCCTGGACGGCGGCGAGCTCGACTAGCCGGCGCCCGTCGCCGCGGCCGGCGAGGACCGCGATGACGTCGATGGTTTCGGCGATGAGGGATCGCGGCACGACCGAGACCGCCTCGAGCGTCAGCTGCTCCAGGCGTCGCAAGGCGCCCATCGCCGAGCCGGCGTGCAGAGTGCCCACGCCGCCGGGATGGCCCGTTCCCCAAGCCTTCAGGAGATCGAGCGCCTCGGGGCCCCTCACCTCGCCGATCGGGATGCGGTCGGGGCGTAGACGCAGGGCGCTTCGCACCAGTTCGGTGAGGTCGGCGACCCCGTCCTTGGTGCGCAAGGCCACGAGGTTGGGCGCGCTGCATTGCAGTTCGCGCGTATCCTCGATCAGCACGACGCGGTCGCCGGTCTTGGCCACTTCGGCGAGCAGGGCGTTGACCAGCGTGGTCTTGCCCGTGGACGTGCCGCCGGCGACGAGGATGTTCTTGCGCTCGGCGACCGCAGCCTGCAGCGCCAGGCCCTGCGCCGCCGACATGGTTCCGCGCTCGACGTAGCTGGCGAGATCGAACACGGCGCCGGCTGTTTTGCGGATTGAGAAGGCGGGCGCCGTCACCACCGGCGGCAGCAGTCCTTCGAAGCGCTCGCCCGTCTCCGGCAGTTCCGCCGAAACCCTCGGCGCCCCGGCGTGGGCTTCGCCGCCCACGTGATGGGCGACGAGCCGGATGATCCGCTCGCCAGCGCCTGGCTCCAGCCTGACCTCGGTGGCCGATAAACCCTCGGCCAGCCGATCGGTCCAGAGCTGGCCGTCCGGGTTGAGCATCACCTCAACGATGGCTGGGTCATCGAGCCATGCAGCGATCTGCGGCCCCATGGCGGTGCGCAGCATGCGCGCGCTGCGGATCAGGACAGGATCTTCGGCGATCTGACGCATCTGCGAGGCTCCGAGCCCTGGCGCTCACGGCCGGGGTCGGCGCATCAGTGATCGCGCCTTGCAGCGAAGCTCAACAGGCTTGGCCAGGGCGTAGTGGCGCGTCGCAGAGAGACTTGTCTGCGACGGCGCGGCGCAAACGGCTGTGGAGGACGCGGCCGTTCAACCTCTGGCCGGTTGACTACGATGTTCCACTTTTGTTCTAGATCGCGAACCAGACTTGGAGCACCTCATGGCCCGCCAATCCTATGTCGGTCTGACCGACCCCGTCCGAGAGTTCGACGCCTTGCGGCCGTATGTGGATCAACTTCGAAAGATGCAGCAGAGGTGCCGCCCCTTCGGCCGCGACTACCACGCGATCGCCATCGCCCTCGAAGCCCTTGAGACGACGGCCTACCACTTCACCCGGCAGGCTCACTTCTACGCGGGCAAGCCGCATGGCTGAGCGAATGAAGCTCGATCGCCCGATCGGCGAACGTCTGCCCAGGCAGTATCCGGTCGCCGGCGTTTTTCCGCGAGAGCGGGCGCATCACGACCGGGCAGGGTCGAGGTGATGATCTGGCATCCAGGCAGGCATGGCTCGCGAATCGAAGAGCCTCGCGGCTATCACCCGAGCCATGAAACAGCACACTGGCGACGAAATTCGATCGATCATGAGGGAGATGCCGGCCGACGCCATCGAGGGTCTGCAGGCGGCGCACGGTGAGCATCAGATCACCGAGTATGAAGCCCGCTGGTGGGGCTATCTGATGTTCGCGCGAACAGCCGCCTACGAGGGAACCACGTACACCATCAAAGTCATGGGCGACGGCGGCGAGGTCACCCAGGACTTCCTCAGCTACGTGCTATCCGAACGTGAGGGCAATCAGCGCCATGGGCTGGTTCGAAAGCCTTGGCCTGAAAGCGGTTTCGATCGGGCTTGATCCACCTAGGGCCGAGAAAAGTTCCGCAACAGAACTTACCTAGGCCGCTCCCGACTGCCTCACCCCGCTTCACGCCTCGCGCAAGGTGACAGTCCGCAAACTGTGGTCTTCGGCGTCAGGCCGAATAGCGGCCCCCGTCGGCGGCCGACGGGGGCCTTCCATCATCTAGGTCGGGTGCAATCTCGCCGGTGACGCGCCGCCCCTTGGCCAGCCGGCGCCCCAAGGCGGAGATGAAACCCTGATAGCGCTCGCGCCCGCGAGCCTGGGCGGCCGCCTGCCCCGCCTCGCCGATGACCGGCGCCACGACGAGCCACTGCCGAACGAACAGCGCGGTCAGTTCGATAAGGATGGTGAGGTCGCGGGCGAGCCGGTCGGCCGTGCGGCTCTGCTGGTCCAGCCGCCGCATCAGCGCCGCTTCGTGGCGCTCCTGCAGAGGCGGCTCGAGGAAGGCGGCGATCGCCGCTTCGGCGACCAGCGATTTCGACTGGCCATGCGCCTTGGCGAACGCCTCGAGTTGCCGCAGCCGGGCAGGTTCGAGATAGACCGAAAGCCGCGACTTGGCGCTCACAGCGCCACCCCGTCGTCCGGATCCAGGCTCGCCTGCCGGGCGAGCCTCTGGGCGCGCCGGGCGAAGCCCTGCTCGGTCCCATCGTCGTCGGCGCCGTCGGCCCACCAATCGAATTCCGGTTGCTGCGCGGACCGCGGACGCTCAGCGGGCTGGTCGATCTCCGGCGCCCGGCGCAGGCCCCCCTCCGCCTCCACCTCGACGGCCCCCGCCTCAGCCGCGGCGCCCGGCGCCGAACCGACGATGTCGCGCCAACCGTGCTCGGCAGGTCCCCCGGTCGTCGAGGCGCGCGCGGTTCCGATCCGCTGACGTTCTCATCCAGGCTGATCTCCTGCGGGTCGTGCTCGACATCGATCATGCAGGCCACGGGATGGGTCTTCTTGATCGACTTGCGCCGGGCCAGGAGCTCCAGGGCCAGCCGCCGTCCCTCGCCGATAGTGACCAGCCAGAAGCCGGTCATCGCCCCGTCGTCGTCGCGTTCGGGCTCCACGACCGGCTTCTGCAGCATCTTCTTGACCGCGATGCTCGCCGCCAACGCCTCGACAGCTTCGGCGCTGTGCGGGGTCTTGCGGGCGTTGCGGGGCGACTTCTTCAGCTTGTTGAGGGGAATTTCGATCTCGGCGCCCGAGACGATTTCGAAGTGGGCTTCTTGGGTCATGACGATCTCCTGTTTGAGGCATGGGTGTCAGGCGCACGGCGCCTGGCGCCCTGCCCGTCGGCGAGACCGGGTGTGCAAGCGGAGCGGCCGCTTCGCGGGGAACCGGCTGCAGGGCCCTTTTCGGCCCTGCGCAAGCATGTCGCCCACGAGGGGACCGAAGCTGGGCGGAAGCGGCTGCGAAGCGCGCCGAGGGCGGAGCCCTAAGCCACGGCCGCGCCAGCGGCGCGGCGCAAGGATGAAGATCCCATGGGGCGGGTAGTGCGCTCCGCTCTGGCTCCAGCAGAGTGAGGTCGCCGAACCCTCACCCCTTTGGAGCCCGACCCATGCACGATCACTCCCCGCCCGAGCACAGCGCCATCCGCACCGATCTCGGCGCGATCTTCGTATCTCTCGAACTCAGCCGATCGACCTGGCTGATCACGTCCCTGTCGCCGGGCGCTGGGGAGAAGCTGTCCAAGCACGTCGTGCCGGCCGGCGACCTCGCGGGACTGCTGGGGCGGTTCGCCCAGCTCAACGAGAAGGCCAGCGCGCGGCTGGGCCGCAGCTTTCCGATCATCGCCATCCAGGAGGCCGGGCTGGACGGCTTCTGGATCCACCGCGTGCTGGAGGACGAAGGGATCGAGAGCCACGTGGTCGATGCCGCCTCGATCCTGACCTCCCGCCGGCGGCGGCGGGCCAAGACCGACCGGATCGACGGCGAGACGTTGGTCCGAACGCTGATGGCCTACAAGCGTGGCGAGCCGCGCGTCTGCTCAATGGTGCGGGCGCCGACGCCAGAAGAAGAAGACCGCCGCCGTCTCTGCCGCGAGCGCAAGACGTTGGTGATCGAGCGGATCGAGCACACCAATCGGATCAAGGGCCTGCTCTGCGCCCAGGGAATCTTCGACTACGATCCCCTGCGCCGGAACCGCCGGACCCGGCTGGAGGAACTGACGACCGGCGATGGCCGACCGATGCCGGCCCGCCTTAAAACCCAGATCAGACGCGAACTCGACCGGCTCGAGATCTTGCTGGCCCAGCTGAAGGCGGTGGAGGCGGAGCGCGACGCGCTCGTCGAGCCAGCGAGTTCAGAGGCGCCGACGCCGGCGACAATGCTTGCCCGGTTGAAGGGCATCGGGCCGGAGTTCGCCGCCGTACTCTGGTCGGAGGCGCTGTATCGGCGCTTCGACAACAGAAGGCAGCTCGCAGCTTACGCAGGGCTAGCCCCAACCCCTTGGAAGAGCGGGTCGATCGACCACGAACAGGGTGTATCGAAAGCGGGCAATCCCCGACTGCGGACCACGATGATCCAGGTCGCCTGGCTGTGGCCGCGGCACCAGCCAGGCTCGGCGCTAAGCGTCTGGTTCCTAGACCGCGTTCAGCGCAACGGCGGGCGCATGCGCAAGTCCGCGATCGTGGCGCTGGCGCGCAAGCTTCTGGTGGCGTTCTGGAAGTACGTGACGCAGGGCGTCGTCATCGAGGGAGCTGTCGTGCAACAGGCCTAGAGACGACGCTCTCGACGAAATCCGCAGGGCTAGTCGACCCTGACGGATCCAGGCGGACGAACCGATTGCAGCCATGGCCTAATCAGCCGGAATGAAGAATGGTCTCGTCCTCTGAGCCCGACACCTGCGAATGCGGGATATGGGTGCAGCCGCGGTGACGTGGCGACCGAATGTGAGGTTGATCTGGCGCGGTAGCGGCCAGGTCGTGGACCGGGCTTGGACTTGGATTCCAAATGTCGATGCCAAACTAGCGCCGCGGCGCCTGTCAGCCACAGCATGCCTTGCCGCCGTCCTCCTGGATCGGCGGACATGGCACGTCGCCGTAGGAACAGTAGACGCAGCAGTCGCCTGCCTTGGGCTTGAGGACGGCGCCGCAGCCCTGGCAGTCGTAGAAATATTGGCAGGCATCGGTCGGCATGGTCTCTGTCGCCTTATGGCCGCAGTGCGGACAGGTGAGCGTGGAGCGCGCCAGGATCTGCACGGCGTCCATCACCGGGCGCTCCTGATCAGCGTCAGAGCCCAGGGCTCGATGATTGGCTGCCAGATCAAGGCGAGGAGCACCAGCACGGTGGCCGCGCCGAGCAGGCCGATCCCGAGCCGCGACGGCGCAGCGCAGGCGCTGTCGACCCGGCACCGCCGAGCCCGCCGCCAGGTAAGGGTCCAGCCCACGCCGATCACCGCCAACGCGGCGAAGGTGATCCAACTGCGCTGCTCCGCGATCAGGCTCATGCCCCCCAGGCCTAGCCCCGCCAGCGCGAGCGACATCGGCAGGACGCAACATGCAGCCCAGGCGAAGACTGCGCCGGCCCCGGCGGCGACCGCCGTCCAGCTCAGAGCCGTCTCGGCGGGCGTCCGACCCTGTCCATCTCGTCGGGCTTGAATCCCGCTGCTCGCCGTCATGGGATCGTCTCCTGGTCCAACAGGAACCATCATGCCATCTGTAGTGACTACAGACTCAAGCCCTAATCGAAAGCTGCGCTCCATGGCTGAACAGGCGATTCAGATCGGCGAACTCTCACGCCGCACGGGCTGCAACATCGAGACGATCCGCTACTACGAGCGGATCGGCCTGATGCCGCCCCCACCGCGACGCGGCCGCTACCGCAGCTATGACGGTGAACACGTTGGCCGGCTGGGCTTCGTCCGGCGAGCCCGTGAGCTAGGCTTTACGCTGGATGAGGTTCGCGCCCTGCTGGGCTTGGCCGGTGGTGGGCAAGCCTCCTGCGCCGAGGTGAGAACCCTCGCCGCATCGCACCTGACGGATGTCCGAGCGCGGATCGCCGACCTTAGGCGTATGGAGCGGGTCCTGGCTGACTCCGTGCGGGCCTGCGACGCTGGGCAGGACCCCGGCTGTCCGCTGATCCAATCCCTCTATGCGGAACATGGGCCGTCGCGGGACTGCCTTGACACTAAAATCCCCATGTGAGGCTGCAAGGAGCACGGCGCCACGCCGTGCGGGACGCGCCGTCGAGCCGCCCGCGACGCCGTCAGGCGCGCTCGCGACGGCCCCGCAGGAGCCGCGGCAGCGGCGGGACCGAGGACGGTCGCGGGCGGCTCACCGCTTAAGGTCAGGCCGCAGGGCTTTGCGCCGAAGACGCCGCAATTTGCGCGTATGCCGATTTGCGATAGCATCGCTTGCGTTGCCGCTCGGCGTCCAAGGCCCCATATGGGTGTTGGAGTTGGATGATCAGATGACCAAGCTTCAAGTCCGCAGGTACGACAAGCCGACCAAGGCGCCGTCCGACGCAAAGGTGGGCTTGAAGACTGTCCGGGGTCCTGACGGGCAAATCCTCCGCGTGCGGTCGGTGAGCGCCAACAGCGCAAGCTTCGGGTCCGATTTCCTGTACGTCTTCAAGCAGAACGTGAAGCGCGCTCGCAAGGAGAACCGGGAACGCGTCGCCGCCCGAGACCCCATTGACCGCGACGACTGACCGCCCGACGCTCTGGATCATCGCTGGCGCAAATGGCTCGGGAAAGAGCAGCGCCTATGATCGCATGGCCATCGAAGCGCCTGCCGGTTCGATCTGGATCATCAATCCCGACATTCTGAGCGCGCGGATTCGCGATCATGAGGGCATGGCGGCCCGAGAGGCCAACATCGAAGCGCTGAAGCGCATCGAAGCCTGGCTGAAGGCTTCGGTGCGCGCCCACCAGTCGATCGGGGTCGAGACGGTGCTCTCGACGGCGAAGTATCGGCGCTTGGTGCGCCTGGCCCGCAAGCACGACTTCGAGGTCCGTATGATCTACGTGACCCTGAAGTCGGTCGAGCTGAACATCGAGCGGGTCAAGCTGCGCGTCGCCAAGGGCGGCCATGACGTACCCGAACAGCGCATTCGAGATCGACGCCGGCGATCGTTCGGCGAGCTGCCGTGGTTCCTGGCCAACCTCGACGACGTGCTGATCCTCGACAACTCCGCCGCCGAACCCACACGGATCGCCCAAAAATCCGACAATGTGCTGGAGCTCTTCGGCGAGGAGCACCCGCCCGAGCTGGAAGAGGCGATCGAGCGGACGCTTCGCGGCGACCTGCGCTCCCCGCCCCGGACGGTCTGAAGTCCGAGCCAGGTTGCGGCGCGCCGTGCCGGCGCCTAGAAGTGAAGGTTCGGGCGCCGCTGAATACGCGCCGACCATGAGCCGGGGGCGAGGCTGTCACAGTCTCGCGGCAGCGGTCGGTTTTGCCAACAAGCGGGCTCCGCACGCTCGGAGATTCCAACGCCCGGCCCCATTTGCGCACCCGTCTTGCGCGCCCCTTCGGTTTGATTCAGACTCCCCCTGCCGGCGCCTGCGCCGGTAGGGGCTTGGAATCCCCTGTAGAGCGTTCACGACGACATAGCCGGCCGTAAGGCCGGTGCGCTGACGACCGCCCGGCTGGGCGGCGCGCGCTTGCGTGTGAGTGTGGCGGTCGCTCGATGGCCCCGCAGGATATTCCAATGCGCGTCTCATCGCGCCGCCTCTTCCAGACGCAAGGGAGGGGCGCATGGCATGCCCGGACGAATTCGATGCGGAGGCGCCGGAGACCGATCGGCCGACGCTTGAGACGCTCTATCGGCGCCATGCGCCGTGGCTCGCCGCCGTCCTTCGCCGCCGTTTCGACCCACAGATGGCCGAAGACATCGTCCAGGAGGCCTATATCCGCCTGCGCCCCTACGAAGCTGCGGGGCGCGTGGAGCGTCCGCAAAGCCTCTTGCTTCGGATCGCCGAAAATCTAGCCTACAACCATTCCAGGAGCTCGCGTCGGGCCAAGGCCCGGATCGAGCGTCTAGCCGAGGTGGGCCGTTGTCATGAAGCGTACACCGACGCCGAGCAGCATGAGGCCCTTCTCCTCAAGGAGATCGTCGAGGGGCTGCCCACGCCGCTGCGGGACACTTTCATGCTGAGCCGTCACGCCGGGATGAGCTACGCCGAAATCAGCGCCCACACCGGCGCGCCGGTGAAGACGATCGAAGCGCGAATGTCCAAAGCCCTTGCCCTCATCGCCGCACGGCTGCGGGATTGACGAGATGACCGCCGACGCCGCGCACGATCAGGTCGAAAAGGAAGCCGCCGACTGGTTCGCGCGCCTAAACAAGCTGTCGATCACGACGAAGGCGCTGGAGGACTTTCACGCCTGGCGCCGCGAACCGGCCCATGACGCCGCCTACGAGCGGATCGAGGCGCTTTGGGAAACGGCCGGCCGCCTCAAGACGCACCCCGACACCGCCCGCGACGTCGCCGCCGCGCTCGCGCGCGGCCGTCGCAAGCGGCGCTTCGCGCGCCTATGGTCTCGTCCCATGCAGATCGGCGCCGGACTGGCCGCCGTGGCGACCGCGGCGGCCCTGACCTTCGCTTTCGCGATCGAACGGCCTGCGCCCTATTCGACCGGCCTAGGCGAGCAGCGCCTGGTCAGCCTTGAGGACGGCAGCCGCCTGCGCCTTGATACGAGCACCCAGGTCCGGGTGAAGTTCACGCCAGGCGGCCGGGAGGTCGAGCTTGTCCGCGGCCAGGCCTTCTTCGACGTCGCCCATGACGCGGCCCGGCCCTTCGTGGTCGTGGCCGGCGACCAGTCGATCCGCGCGCTTGGAACGCGCTTCGACGTTCGTCGGGACGAAGGCGATGTTCGCGTGACGCTGGTTCAGGGCGCCGTCGAGGTGAGCCGCCAGAGCGATGGCCAGACGTGGCGACTGACGCCAGGCCAGGGCCTTGCTCTGCGAGGACAGGCGGTGGAGCCGCCGCGCACGGTGGACGTGACCGCCGCAACAAGCTGGACCAGCGGCCGTCTGGTCTTCCGCTCAACCCCGCTCGGCGTGGCGGTCGCCGAGGTGAACCGCTACAGCGCCGAGAAGATTGCGCTGGACGCCGCCCAACTGCAGGCCGTCCCGGTCAGCGGTGTTTTCGATGTTGGCGACACGCGCGCCTTCGTGTCTGCGGTCAGCGATCTGTTCAACCTGCGCGCCGTGGAGACCAGCGACGGCTATCGATTGGAGCCTCGCGGCTAGACACGCGCTATAGGGGCGGACAACATCCATAGGATGTTTTTTCGTTACCCCGTCAGGGTAAGCCCCGGCCTGCGGTGCTTACCCCTCAACAGCGGCGCAACGCCGCCTGATTGAGGGGGAAAGCACATCATGTCCAATCGCTCGGCCATCGGCCTCGCCGGCGTCAGTCTCCTGGCGTTGATCGCGTCTTCGCCGCCCGCCCTCGCCGCGCCGGCCGAACCGGTTCTCAGCTTTGCGATCCCGCGCGGCCCGCTTGAAAAGGCGCTGACGGCCTACGCCACACGGGCGGACATCCAGCTCCTCTACAGCCCCGGCGTCGTCCGCGGCCTGCACAGCGAGGGCCTGACCGGGGACTTCACCGCCAAGGCCGCGCTCGCCAAACTGCTGGCCGGAACCGGCATCGTCGCCCAGGAGAGTCGGCCGGGCGTCATCGTGCTTCGGATCGGCGTGGTCGCGACCCCACTTGCGACCGCGACGACCGAGGTCGCCGCCACCCCGTCCATGTTGGACGAGGTGGTGGTGACCGGCACCCACATCCGCGGAGTCGCACCGGGCGCCTCGCCGGTGGTGAGCGTGGACCGCGACGCCATCGACCGCCGGGGCTTTGCGACGGTCGCCGACACCCTGGCCGCCTTGCCCCAGAACTTCGCGGGCCTCGCGACGCCGGCTGCGACGTCCACCGGCGTCGACACCACCTCCCAGAACGCCGGCCGCGCCACGACCATCAATCTGCGTGGCCTTGGCCCTGACGCGACGCTCGTCCTCGTCAACGGCCGGCGCATGGCGGGGGCGGGAGGCCGCGGCGATCTGGCGGATGTCTCCTCGATCCCGACGGCCGCGGTCGAACGCATCGATGTGTTGCTCGATGGGGCCTCGGCCCTCTACGGGGCCGACGCCGTGGCCGGGGTCGTGAACATCATTTTGCGCAACGACTTCGACGGCGCCGAGACGCGCGCGCGTGTCGGGGCGGCCCGCGGCGGCGGCGAGGAGCTTCAATTCGCCCAGACTCTGGGGCGCACCTGGAGCTCTGGGCGGATCCTCGGCGCCTATGAATACTACGAGCGCCAGGCGCTCTCGTTCGCGGACCGCTCCTATACCCGCAGCGCCGACCTGCGTCCGATGGGCGGAACCGACCATCGCAGCGTCAACGCCAGTCCCGGCAATGTGCTGATCGTCGATCCCGCGAGCGGCCTGACCCGGCCCGGCTGGGCGATCCCGGCCGGCGCGACCAGCTTTCCGCTTCGGCCGAGCGACTTTCGCGCCGGAGAGGTCAACCTGACCGGCCTGCGGGACGGCATGGACCTGCTGCCGCATCAGAAGCGCCACAGCCTCTACCTCTCCGCCGGTCAGGAGATCCACGAAGGGATCGAGATCGACGGAGAGGTCCGCTACGCCCATCGGACGTCGCAGAGCGCTTCCCTCGCCTCGACCGCAACGATTACGATCGCTTCGAACAATCCCTACTTCGCCTCGCCCAATGGCTCGCGCAGCCACCAGATCGCCTATTCGTTCTTGGACGAACTCGGCAACACGCGGGCCGACAGCACGGTGGAGAGCCTGGGAACGGCGATCGGGCTGAAAGCCGATCTCTGGTCGGACTGGCGGCTCGAAGCCTATGGCGCCTATGCGCGCGAGCTGACCAAGTCCTCGACCAAGGGCAGCGTCAATTCCCTCTTCCTGCGCGAGGCGGTCGGCGCGACCGCCGACAATCCCGCGACGGCGTTTCGCGCGGCGGTCGACGGCTACTTCAATCCCTATGGCCCCAATAGCCGCGCGGTCCTGGACTTCGTCGGCTCCGGCTACAGCCGCCAACGCTACGAAGGCGAGACCTGGTCGCTGAACGCCCAGGGCGACGGGAAGCTTTGGACCATCGCCGGCGGCGACATCCGCCTGGCGGTGGGCCTGCATGCGCGGCGGGAAGCCTTCGATCAGGAAACCGAGAGCTTCACCTCCGCGGCGGTTCCGACCATCAGCCGCCCCTCCACCTTCAAGCGCGACATCACGGCCGCCTTCGCCGAGCTACGCGCGCCAATCATCGGCCAAGACAACGCCCTGCCCGGGGTGCGCCGACTGGAACTGTCGCTGGCGGCGCGGATCGAGCACTACGAAGGCATCGGTTCGACGACCAATCCCAAGGTCGGCCTGGTCTGGGAACCGTCCGAAGATTTGCGCCTGCGCGCCAGCTACGGCACCTCGTTCCGAGCGCCGCTGCTGAGCGAGGTCCACGCCGAGCCGCTATCGGCGGCCGCCTTCTACAACTATCGCAGCGGCCGGATCCTGGCGATCAACCTCAGCGGCGGGAACGCCGACCTGGACCCGGAGACCGCCACCTCCTGGACCGTGGGGTTCGATTGGCGGCCAGGCAGGATCGCGGGCCTGGAGCTCTCGGCGACCTTCTTCGACACCGCGTTCGAGAACCAGATCGACCGACCGACCACGCGCTTCATCCAGCAAGGGCTCGACCACCCGGCGATCGCGCCCTTCGTCCGCTTCGTCGATCCCTCCAACTCAGTGGACCTGGCCTATGTCCAATCCCTGATCGACGCCCCCGGCTATCTGAGCGGCACGCTCTATCCGGCCAGCGCCATCGGGGTGGTGGTCGACTCCCGCTTCGTCAACACCGGCGCGACCCATGTCCGCGGGGTGGACCTGTCGGCGACCTATGACTTCGAGGTCGGGGAGAACGACTTCGACCTGGCCGCCAGCCTCTCCTATCTGGCCGACTACGAGCTGCAGCTCACCCCGACCTCCGCCACCGACAACTATGTCGACCTGGCCGGCCAGCCGGTGGACCTTCGCGGACGCGTCTCGGCGAGCTGGCGGCGCGGCGATTATGGCGGCCTGATCGCCGCCAACTATGTCGATGACTATCGAGACACCGCTGGCCAGCGCGTCGAGTCCTGGACGACGTTCGACGCACAGATGAGCTGGACGCCGTCGGCGGCTGCGCTCAGCGGCCTGTCGCTGTCCTTCACCGTGCAAAACCTGTTCGACACGCCGCCGCCGTTCGTCGATGGGGCGACCGGCGTCGGCTACGACCCGGCCAACGCCGATCCCGTTGGGCGCTACGCTTCGATCTCGCTGACCAAGCGCTGGTAGGGCCTCGCCATGCGCGTTCTGACGGGGCTGTGCGCCCTGGCGCTGGCGCTCGCCTGTCCGCAGGTGAGCGCGGCGCGGAGCTATACGGTCGAGGATCTGCTGGCCACGGAAGCCCTGGGCCGCGCCCAGATCGATGCCGCGGGGCGCTGGGCGGTGGTGGAGCGCCAACGTCCCTGGCGGGAGATCTCCGACTACAGCTATGGCGGGCTGACGCCGATGCTGCTCTCGGAACTGTGGATCGCCGACCTCAAGGCCGGCGGTCGCCTGGAGCGGCTCGCCCCCACACAGCCCGACGCTGGCTATTTCGCCGGCCCCCTGTCACCGGACGGCTCGCGCCTGATGGTCTACCGGCTCAAGGGAGCGTCGCTGGAAGCCGGCGTCGCCGCCCTTGCCGACCGCACAATCGTCTGGAGCGGACGCACGCCCGAACTGCCTGTGTTTGGCCGGGCTGCCCAATGGACCCCGGATGGCCGTCTCCTGGCGCTCGCGACTGCAGACAACCGTCTGCCCTACCATCTGGCCTCACGCCGGACCGTTCAGGACCAGCTGCCGGGCCGCTGGCGAGCGGCCGCGCGCGGCGAGGCGGCGACCCGCACGGCGATCGGCAGCGGCCGGTTCCTGGCGTGGCGTCCGCAGAAGGCGGCGGGGGCGCTGGTCGCCATCGACGCCCGATCCGGCGCTCCCGAAGTCCTGGCGGAGGGAGAGTTCATCGACCTGGAGATTTCGCCGTCAGGCCGCTGGGCGGCTTTGATCGAGCGCGGCGATGACATCCAGCCGCCGGCGGACCAGCCGGCGCGGGTCGCTTCGGCGACGCGCAAGCTGAGACTGGCGCTGGTCGATCTTCACAGCGGCCGGGTGTCTCGTCCGGCCTTGCCGCTTCCGCTCGCCACCGGGCTGCTCTCCTGGTCGGACAATGAGCGCCTGCTGATCGCGCTCACCCCGGACCCGGCGAGCCGCCGACTGGCGGTGGTGTCGCCAGCGCGCGGGCAGGTCCGCACGCTGGCGGCGGTCGCCCCAGCCCTCACGCGCAACCTCGAGGGCTCGGTCTATCTGCGCGCTGAGTGGCGCGGCGCGGCGCCGTTCGTCTTGTCAGCCGGCCCCGCGGGCCAATGGCGAGCCGCCGTCGGCGGGGCCGCTTGGAGCGGCGCCGCCGTTCCTGAGCCTGGAGCCCCTGCCGAGCCGGGGACCCGTCTGCATATGAACCCGCCGCGGCGGTCCTCCATCGTTCGCATCGGCGACGAGGTCGCCTCGATCGGCGCAGATGGGCTCATCCTTGTTCGGTGGCGTCCCCCGCCTGGCGGCGAGGTGTTGGCCGGCGGCGGCGATCAGCTGCTCGCGAAGGTCACCTCTTCGAAGGGGGTCACGACGCTGATGCGGATCTCCCCGCAAGGTGAGGCTGTCCTCGCCACGCTCAACGCGCGCCTGGAAGAGGTCGATCCAGCGCATATCGAGCCGGTGCGCCATCGGGGCGCCCACGGCGAGCCGCTCACCAGCTGGCTCTACCTTCCGCAGACGAGAGCCCCGCGCGGCCTGGTGGTCATTCCCTATCGCGGGTCGCTCTACGCCGCGCCGCCAGCGCTTTACGCCCCGGAGGCGATCAACACCTACCGCAACGCCCAGATCCTGGTCGGCGCGGGCTATGCGGTGCTGGCGCCGAGCCTGCCCTACGACGCGCCAGCGACCGGCCCCGCCCGAGGCGTCGCCGACGATATCCTGCGGGCGGTGGACGCGGCCGACGTCCAGGCGGGCCTCGATCCCGCCAAGGTGGCGCTCTACGGCCATAGCTTCGGCGCCCTCTCCGCCGTGGCCGCCGCCAGCCAGAGCAACCGCTTCGCCTCGGTGATCGCGGCGGCCGGCGTGCAGGATGAGGTCGCCAGCTGGGGAGAATTCGTCCTCCACAATTGGGTGTCGCCGGAGGACGGCCCGTCCTCACCGCTCAGCGCCGGCAAGGTCGAGACCGGCCAGGCCGGGCTCGGGGTCCCGCCTTGGGCTGCGCCCGAGCGCTATCGAGACGCCAGCAACATCTTCGCCGCCGACAAGGTCACCGCGCCGGTGCTCCTCATCCATGGCGATCTCGACGACATCCGCGCCACCCAGTCCCAGGCGCTGTTCACGGCCCTCTATCGGCAGCGGAAGGACGCCGCCCTGCTCACCTATTGGGGGGAAGGCCACACCTTCGCCAGTCCGGCCAACATCCGCGACCTCTATGCTTCGATCCTCGACTGGCTCGACCTCACGCTCGACCCGCCCGCTCCCAGCGCCGAACCCAGGCCTCCACCGTCAGGGCCGTGAGCACGAGATAGGCCTCGCCCCGCCAGATCTGGTGCTCGGGCGTGAGCACCTGTTCGAAGCGCGCGCGATCGATCAGGCCCTCGGCGGCGAGCCGGCCGTCCAGCAGGTAGGGCCGAGCCCAGGAGAGGCTCGCGGCGACGCCGCGGCCGTAATAGCCGGTGAGCTCGCCCTTGCCGCGCCGCTCGCGGATGGCGGGCGGTAGCCGCTCGCCGAAGACCGCGCGCGCCAGGCCCCTGTCGCGACCGCCCAGGGTCAGCTGGTCGGCCGGGATGGCGAGCCACCGCTCCATCATCGGCTGGCAGATCAGCGGATGAACCACCTCGGCGACGCGGGATCTTTGGTTGTCGATGTGGATGGCGAGCTTCTGAGCCAGATGGGCGAGATGCGCGCGCTTGGCCGGCGGGAGGTCCCCCGCCCCCTCCATCCAGGGATGGCCGGCGACGCTGGCCTCGCCAGGCCAGGCCGCGCGAGCATCGAAGGCGCACGAGGTCAGCGACCAGACCGAACGGCGGGTCCAGCGGCCGACCTCGAGCAGGTAGGGCCAAGCCATTCCACCCAGGCCGCGGGCGCGGAGGTGATCTGCGGCCAGCACCGGCGTCGGGGTCTGGAAGAAGACCATGTCGCCGCCCTGGCCGGTGAAGACCCGGTCGGCCCCGAGCGCCAGGGCCCGTGCTGCGCCGTCCATATCCCGCTGTGCATCCAGCGCGGTGAAACCCGGACGAAGACCCGCCGCGCCGGCTTCGAGCGCCTCCGGCGTCACGGCGAAGGGCGGCTTCACCGCCTCGACAAGCGGCAGCTCCCAGAGGGCGGCCACCTGCCGGGCGTAGAGGCGCTCGTCCCCCTGGCCGTCGGCGGCGTGATAGTTGATCCACTCGCGCACCTTGCCGCCAGCGACCTTGGCCAGGCTGGCGGTGAGGATGGCGCTATCGAGACCGCCGGAGATTTCGGCCTGGATGGCGGCGCTGCCGCTCGCCAGCGCGCCGACGCATTGGTCGAGCAGGTCAGGCAAGGCGCCCAAGTCTGGGACGCCCTGGCGCGCGAACTGGTCCGGGCGCCAGAGCTGAAGCTCATCGCCGCCCATGCCCTGCAGCGCGCCCGGCGTCACTGAGGTGAGGCCCGCCAGCCCCGACTGGACCGCCGCGGCGCTGGAGCTGGCCAGCCACCTGGCCACAGCGCTCCAGTCGATCGAGAGATCTGGCGCATAGACCGCCGGCAGCCAGTCCGGGAGTTCGGACCCCACCATCACCACCGGACCGACCTGCCAGCGCATGGCCTCGAGCGCGCCGGACGGGTCGCGAAAGACCAGAACGCCGCCGCCAGCCTCGCGGATCAGTCCGACATAGCGTCCCCAGAAGTGCCCGCAGAGATCACGGGCGACCTCGACGCCGGGGAGCGCCTGGGAGATCCGCACGCTCGGCGGCTCGGCGCCGACCGGCCGCCCCGCTCGGTAAAGGTCGCCGATCACCCACCCACGAGCGGCCTGCAGCGTGCGCACGGGCGCCTCGCCTCGGACCATGATCAGAACCCCGGGTTGGTCGACCGCGAGCCGCCAGCCCTCGGCGTTCCTGCCGGCCTCGCGCAGCAAGGCCAGTCGTTCGGGGCCCTGCCCCACATCCACCGCGGCGAGAAAGGCGACCACGTCAGGTCACCATGATCGGACGGTAGGCGGCTACGCGCTCGGCCAGGTCGTTGAGGACCAGGTCTCCAGACTGCAGCCAGCAATGGGCCGAGAACGGCCAGGTGCGGACACCGAATACCCAATCGCAGGTCACGCCGCCGCGGCGCAGGAAGATCCGCAGCACCAGGGCCTGAAAGAGACACGCTCCCTGAACCGGAGACCAGGGCCAGAGGGTTCGGAACACCAGGGCCCGGCGCTCCATCACCTCCAGATCTGCGGCCTCGGGGGCGCCTCCGACCGCGATCACCTCCTTCAGGGCCTGACACCGGAAGCGGATCAGCGCTTCGAGGATCGACAGGGCAAGGTCCGACAGTTCTGAGAGCCGAACCGACGCCGCCAGGCTCCCGGCCAGATCGCGCGACGGGACGAGGCGAGCGGCGCCCGATCGGGCCGTACCCTCCTCCACCAACGCCCCCACCTCGCGAAGGGCCAGGACGACGTCAGGCTCAAGCCCCGACAGCTGGGCGCCCTGCGCCTCGACAACGAGGCTCGCGGCCGCCTGCGGCAAGCAGAAGTAGGCGTCGGCGTCGACATCGAGCACGACGAGGTCGTCGCCATCGCGCGCCACATGAATGTGCGGAGCGAGCCACACGCTCGCCGCCGCGCCCCGCACAGCCATCGGGAAACCTCAAGATGTAGGAGAAAGACGAAGGCCGCCGGCGCCTGGCGGCGCCAGCGGCCCCTGCCCCTTATTCGTAGGGGAAGGCGTGTTCTTCGATCGGCGGACCGACTTCGCCGCCGAGGGTCAGGCGCTTGGCTTGGCCCAGGGCGATCAGGTTCGACAGCTTGAACATGTTTGCCTCCTTAAGGCGTTGAACCGTGCATCACGGCCCCTCAAGCAGGCGCTCCGGCCATCCTCTATTCAAACTATATCTGGACTATATTTCGCCCGTTCAGGCAGAGGTCACGATCAACGCGACGATCTGCTCGGACCTGGCGACCCGTCGCCGGTGGTAGAGCCGCAACATCTGTGCGAGCGCAGGTCCGGGCGAGGCCGAGGTCAGACCGGCGAGCTCAGCCTCGGCCTCTGGAAACACCCTGAGCTCGAACGAGCGCGGGAGGTGCAGCCGGTGCGCCAGCGCTTGATGGGCTCGGAGCAGGGTTCGGTTGCCGCTGGCTTCCACCAACCGCTGAAAATAGCGTCCGGCGCGCTCGGCCAGGTCCGCATTCGGGTCGGACGCCTCGGCTGCGGCCGGCGATAGTCGCCGTCGCGCGGCCTCGGTCAATGCGAAGACCACCTGATGGGCGTGAAGCCGGTAGAGGTCGGCCAGATCACCGGCGCTGAGGGTTGAAACCGCATAGCCCCGCCCCCGCCCCTCCCGGCCGACGACCAACCCTTCGCCGGTCATGTAGGCCAGGGCTTCTCGCACCGGGGTCGGGCTGAGCTGAAGATCACGCGCCAGATCGTCAACGACGAGCGCCTGCCCAGGCAGTATCGCGCCGCCGCGGATTTTGGCGCGGATCTCCGCGAGCGCGGAGGCAAAGGGTTCGCGATCACGCACAGCTCGATCTCCAGGCGCCGGCCCAACATGCAGAGGTGTGATGCCTGATGATTACCGCACGCACTCGCGGCCAGCGCGTAAAAACGTACGGCACGCCGAAGAATAACGATGGAATGCGATTATCTGCGCTATGCCACGCAACTTTGTTGCCAGGAGGCGCAATACATTTGCGAATTCATCAGCATGGCGAATTGGCAGGCGTTTTTTCAGTGTTCGCAGCGAACGACCGAAGATACAGACTTGCCGCACTGGAAAAGCTTTCTCGGCGCCCCGGTCTGCGCCGCGTTCCGACCGATGCATCCGCCCGCTCCGAACCCATCCCGCATGCCCGCGCCAAGGTCCAAGAATGCCGCCTTGTCGGAGACCCTAAAGCTGGTCAGACATCGTCGTGGCCTGAAGGCGAGCGAAGTCGCCCTGCGCATGGGCCTGCCGCTACGGACCTATCATCACTTCGAAGGCGGCCGGGCCCACATCGACATAGAGCGCATCCGATCCTTCGCTGAAGCCACCGACAGCGATCCGCACGCGATCCTGACCGCGGTCCTGATCGGCTCGCCCGCCTTCGCCGCCCGCACGATGGACAACAAGATGGTGAGCGTCCTCATCAGCGGCGCCCAGCGGTTCGATGAGCGCCTGGGCGATCGCCTGAGCCGGATCGAAGTCGCCCGTTTCATCGCCGCCACGCGGCGAATGTTCGACGACCTGGAGGCCGACCTCGCCGAGCGCGACGAGGAGGCCAGACGCTGGCTGATCAACCGCGACGCGCCCCGCGAGTAAGCCCCGCCTCCCCGCGGCGCGATCCACCTCGCGCTCGGCGCAACTCGCCCATTCCCGACACCAGCAAAGTCTGCTTTGGGATCCGGTCAGCGCCAGCACCTAGCCTGGCCGTTGGAGGAGCGAAGGATGTCCGCAGATCATCACGCGATCGAAGAAGGCGACCTCCTCCTGCTCGACTTCGGCAAGTGCGATCAGCTTGCGGGAATGGGCGTCCTGCCCGCCGTGCTGCAGGACGCCGCGACCCAGGAGGTGCTGATGGTCGGCTACATGAACGCCGAAGCGCTGCGCCTCTCGCTCAGCGAAGGCCGGGTCGTTCTCTGGTCCACCAGCCGCAACGAAATCTGGCGCAAAGGCGCAACGTCTGGCGATTCATTGATCGTCGTTGATGTGCGAACCAACTGCGAACAGAACTCGCTGCTGATCCTGGTTCGCAAGGAAGGCGCCGGTGTCTGCCATACTCGAGGCGCAGACGGCCAAACGCGGCCGACCTGCTACTATCGTCGGCTGACAGCCGACGGCAAATTGGCGCCAACGCAGTAGGCGCTCACTTCGATGGGTCACCTCAGAGGGGGGGGCGCCCACGGCATCCTTCCCCGCCCCCTGTCCGGACGTTCCTGACGCCCGCCCCGAAGACCGCCCGCACAGGAAATTGCCTTCCTTCCCAGAAGCGGACATCGCGGAAGGCGAGCCAAAGACCTTCAAGCCCTCCCCTGCCGCGCCGGACTCGGGCAGGCTCGCTCTATGAACACGACGAACCATGTGATCGAAGTTCAAACCCGTGGCGCCGGCTTGCACGATGTCAC
Organism: Phenylobacterium sp. 58.2.17; assembly: GCF_026411515.1. Taxonomy (NCBI): domain Bacteria; kingdom Pseudomonadati; phylum Pseudomonadota; class Alphaproteobacteria; order Caulobacterales; family Caulobacteraceae; genus Phenylobacterium; species Phenylobacterium sp. 58.2.17. Next base: position 43,536 of record NZ_JAPMTQ010000008.1, read on the forward strand.
CGCGGAGGTGCGCGACTGGCTAGGCCGCCAGAGCGTCACCCAGGGTCTGCTCACGATCGTCTGTCGCCATACGGGAGCATCGCTGATGATCCAGGGCGGCGAGGCCGATATGAAGGTCGATCTGGAGGCCTTCTTCGATCGCATCGCGCCACAGGTGGCAAGTCTCTACTCCCATACGCAGGATGGCCCCGACGACATGCCGGCGCACATCCGCGCCGCACTAACCCAAGCTCAGCTGACGCTGCCCGTCATCGACGGTTCTCTGGCCATCGGGCGCAGTCAGGCGATCTACCTTTTCGAACACCGCCAAGCCCCCCACGCGCGTCAGGCGCTCCTGCACCTTGCCTGGTAGCTCAGGCTAGCGTGATCACGGGAGCAAACCCTCCGCCTGGCGTTCGGAAGTTGGTCGTCTGGCCCTGATAGAGGCGCGCAGCGGCGAGCATCGTCTCGCCGGCATAGGTGTAGAGGCGGACGTCCATCTTTCGGGGCTGCGGATCGCCGTCGACCTGCACGTGGCGCTCGCTGGGCGGCGCAAAGTCCTGGGCGATGTAGCCGCCCCGGACGATCGTCTCCCAGACGCCGCGTGTCAGCTTGTCGCCGCGATAGACCGCCTTCCCCGCGTGGCCGTTCGCCGGCTTGAAGAACAGCGCCTTTCGCTGCCGCCAAAGTTCGTCGGCGTTCTCGGGCGTCACCAGGCGCGCATCAGGTAGGCCCGCCAGCGCGCGGCGGAGGTCGGTTGGCACACTAAGCTCTTCCAGCCGGCGCGGGTCCGACAGGACCGTCAAGTTGCGCTTGTCGGCCAGCAGGGCGTGATTGCGCGGGTTGGGAGTGACGACGACGGCGCCGCTCGAATAGGCCTGCCGAATGACCGCGTGCTCGGGCTGACAGAATGAGAAATCGACCAGGCGGTTGTAGACCAATTCGATGGCCACGCCGCCCAGGCGCAGGCGTCCGCCTTCTAGGCGCAGGTCGCTGGGATCGGCGATCAGCGCCTCGACGCCATGGCGTTCGAAGAAGGCCTGGGCCAGCAGGAACTCCGGATAGAGATACTGCTCTTCCGGCCGCTCATCGATGATGGCGACAACGCGCGGATGTCCCACCCTTCCCTGCAGTCGCCACTCCGCCTCGAACATTTGGCAGGCGGCGGCCTCGAAATCCTCCAACGGCGTCGCCGTCGGTATGAGCGCCTGCACCTCAGGGCAACTGGCGACCTGGGCCTGCGCCAGCAAGGCGTTCAGGAAGGCGCCTCCGGCGTTTGTGTTGACTTCGATGAGCTTGGGACCCTCAGGGGTCAGGTGGAAGTCGTAGCCCATGAAGGCGCCGCGCGGTCCCGGGTCGACCTTCGCGATCTCTGGCGCCCAGCCCAGCACGACGTTCTGGAAGGCAGGCAGCTCCCCGATCGCCTCGATGGCCGCCACGACGGCTTGCATCGCCGCCAGGTCCGCGGCCGACAGGAACACCGGGGCCTCGGAGAAGAGGTGCGGACGCGCGGCCTTCAGCACGTCGAGCGGGACGACGCCGCCCCCTGCCCGTTCGACGATGGACCAGACCTGCTCTGGATTCACGTCGATACAGAAGCAATCTCGGTTGAGCTGCTCTTCCTGAGTGAGCGGCCGCACTAGCTGGCCTTGCGCTCGTGAGCCATGGCGACGGCGCCCAGTTCATCACCAACCGTCACCCGCCCCTCGGCCTTCCGCTCGCTGTAGCGATCAACGAGATAGTCGGAGCGGTCTCGGGTCAGCAGAGTGAACTTCACCAACTCCTCCATCACGTCGACCACCCGATCATAGTAGGCCGATGGCTTCATGCGGCCGGCCTCGTCGAACTCCTGAAAGGCCTTGGCCACCGAGGACTGGTTCGGGATGGTGATCATTCGCATCCAGCGTCCCAGCAGGCGCAGTGTGTTCACGGCGTTGAACGACTGTGAGCCGCCGCTGACTTGCATGACCGCCAGCGTGCGTCCCTGCGTCGGGCGAACGCTGCCGACCTCCAGAGGAATCCAGTCGATCTGGGCCTTCATGATGCCGGTCACCGCGCCGTGGCGTTCGGGACTGCACCACACCTGGCCTTCCGACCAGAGGGACAGCGCGCGCAGTTCCTGCACCTTGGGGTGATCGGGCGACTCCGCATCCGGCAGCGGCAAGCCGGTGGGATCGAAGATCTTCGTCTCCGCGCCAAAGCGCTGAAGGATCCGGGCCGCCTCCTCCGTCAGGAAGCGGCTGTAGGACCGTTCGCGCAGCGAGCCATAGAGCAGCAGGATCCGCGGCGGGTGCGAGGAGACTTTCGGCGGCTCCAGCTTGGCGAGCGTCGGGGTTTCGAGGAACTGCGGCTCAAGGGCCGGAAAGTTGGTCATCGGGTACTCAATTTTGCGGAGCGGCTAGCGCGAGCGTCATTGAACGGTCGCATATTTCATGTATGTTGGAAATATGGAAATGAAAGCCGCCGTCACCAGCCTCGCTGCGCTGGCCCATGAAAACCGCCTCGCGGCCTTTCGACTGCTGGTTCAAGCTGGCCCGTCTGGTTTGGCGGCCGGAGAGTTGGCCCGCAGGCTTGAAATCTTGCCGAACACGCTTTCGGCGAGCCTCACCGTCCTGAGCCATGCCGGCTTGGTCGGCTCGCGCCGCGAAGGCCGCTCGATCATCTACACCGCCCACTACGACGCCATGAGCGCGCTGCTGGCCTTCCTGATGGAAGACTGCTGCGCCGGATCGCCGGAGATCTGCGCGCCCTTGGCCGACATGCTCAGCCGCAGCGCCTGCTGCGCGGACGACCTCGTCAAAGCCTAGGGAACGCGCCATGCTCCACCCCGAGAAGAAGAAGCCCTTCAACGTCCTCTTCCTCTGCACCGGCAATTCGGCGCGATCGATCCTCGCGGAATCGATCATGAACCGGGTCGGGGCGGGCAAGTTCAAAGCCTATTCCGCCGGCTCGATGCCGGCCGGCAAGGTCAATCCCTACGCCATCACGCTGCTGCAGAAGCTCAACTACCCGACCGACCAGTTGCGCTCGAAGCCCTGGGACGAGTTCGCCGCGCCCAACAACCCGGAGGCCCCCGAACTCGATTTCGTATTCACCGTCTGCGACAACGCCGCCGGCGAGGTCTGCCCGATCTGGCCGGGCCAGCCGATGAGCGCCCATTGGGGTCTGCCTGACCCCGCAGCGGCCCTGGGCAGCGAGGCCGAGAAGACCCTCGCCTTCGCCGACGCCTACCGGATGCTGAACAACCGCATCAGCATCTTCGTGAACCTGCCGATCACCTCGCTCGACACCCTCTCGCTGCAGAAGCGCCTCGACGACATCGGCAAGACCCAGGGCGAGCCCGCCGGGACCGAATGAGTTTGAGAGGATGAAAGTGTCGCGTGAACAGAAGGCGCCCGAAGCGCCGAAAGCCATGTCGCTTTTTGAGCGCTACCTGACCCTCTGGGTGGCGCTCTGCATCGTGCTCGGCATTGCCCTAGGCCACTTCTTTCAGCCTGCCTTCCAGCTGATCGGCTCGGCCGAGGTCGCCAAGGTCAATCTGCCGGTCGCCATTCTAATCTGGTTGATGATCATTCCGATGCTGATGAAGGTGGACTTCGGCGCGATGCGCCAGGTCGGCCGTCATTGGCGCGGGATCGGGGTGACGCTGTTCATCAACTGGGCGGTAAAGCCGTTTTCGATGGCAGCCCTGGGCGCCTTCTTCATCGGCTATCTGTTCCGCCCCTACCTGCCGGCCGGCGAGATCAACAGCTACATCGCCGGGCTGATCCTGCTCGCCGCTGCGCCTTGCACCGCCATGGTGTTCGTCTGGAGCAACCTGACGCGCGGCGAGCCGAACTTCACCCTCAGCCAGGTCGCGGTGAACGACGCCATCATGATCGTGGCGTTCGCGCCGATCGTCGGCCTGCTGCTCGGCATCTCCGCGATCACCGTGCCCTGGGAGACGCTGATGCTCTCGGTCGGGCTCTACATCGTCATTCCGGTGATCATCGCCCAGGTCGCCCGCAATGCCCTGACGTCCCGCGGCGAAGCTGCGCTGCAAGGCGCGCTCGCCACGCTCGGCCCGGTCTCAATTATCGCGCTCCTGGCGACGCTGGTCCTGCTGTTCGGCTTCCAGGGCCAGCAGATCATCGCCCAGCCGGCGATCATCGCCATGCTGGCGGTCCCGATCCTGATCCAGGTCTACTTCAACTCAGGCCTGGCCTACCTCCTGAATCGCGCCAGCGGCGAGGCCCACTGCGTCGCCGGCCCCTCCGCCCTGATCGGCGCCAGCAACTTCTTCGAGCTGGCAGTCGCGGCCGCCATCAGCCTGTTCGGCTTCACGTCGGGCGCAGCGCTGGCGACCGTCGTCGGCGTTCTGATTGAAGTGCCGGTGATGCTCTCGGTCGTCGCGATCGTGAACGCCAGCAAGGGTTGGTACGAGCGCGGCGCCGCCGTGTGCCGGGTGGCCGCCCGCGAACAGACCCCAACCCCGAAAGCCGCGCCGGTGAAACCATGAGCTCGTCTGAATTTCCGATCGCTATCTTCCACAACCCGGCCTGCGGCACCTCCCGAAACGCCCTGGCGATGATCCAGGCGGCCGGCTACGAGCCTGCTGTCGTCGAGTACCTTGAGGCTGGTTGGACTCGCGAACAGCTGGTCCATCTCCTGAGCGAGATGCAGGCCGCGCCGCGCGACGTCCTACGCGAGAAGGGCACGCCGGCGGCTGAACTCGGCCTGCTCGATCCGGGCGTCAGCGACGATGCGCTGCTCGCAGCTATGGTCGAACACCCAATCCTGGTGAACCGGCCGATCGTCGTGACGCCGAAGGGCGTCAAGCTGTGCCGGCCGTCAGAGGTGGTTCTCGATTTGCTTGACCGCGTGCCGGAGACGTTCACGAAGGAAGACGGGGAAGTTGTGCGCCCGGCTGGCGGCTGAGACCGGCCCCCTCCCCGCTTGCGGATCGGGTGTTGAAGCGCTCATTGTCTAGCCAGTCGATGTTCCAAGAATGATGGAACAAGATTGGGGGATGCCGTGGCCGAGAAAGAATTGAAGGCGCGCGCTGCAGCGCTTCGCGACGCTGCCGCGGTAGCGGCGATCTACAATCAGGGCATCGAAGATCGCATCGCGACCTTTGAGACCGAGCCACGCTCGGTCGCCGACATTGAGGCGTGGTTCGATAGCGCCCTGGCCTTCGTGAGCGTGGAGGCGAGCGGCGAGGTCGTCGCCTATGCGGTGGCGCATCCCTACGCCGATCGCTGCTGCTATCGAGGGATCGGCGAGTTCTCAGTCTACGTGGAGCGCGCCTGGCGCGGCCACGGCGCAGGGAGCGTCGCCATGGCGGCGCTCAACGACGCAGCTCGCGACGCCGGCCTGTGGAAGTTGCTGTCACGCGTGTTTCCCGAGAACCGGGCCAGCTTGGCGCTGATGGCTAGGTCAGGCTACCGCGAAGTCGGCGTGCACGAGAAGCACGGCAAGCTTGAAGGCGTCTGGAAGGACACCGTGATCGTCGAGCGACTGATCCCGGAGAACGTCGACTAGGGACCGCTGCACGGGGCAGCTTGGCGCCAACAGCGGAAGTTGTCTTCCCGCCGGGAAGCTGACATTCCCGACTTGTCCACGGGCGCGGGGCGCACATGACGATCTTGCTGTTCTTCGCTGCGATTGCAGCACTTCTCGCGCCATTCCTTTGGCCGCGCCGCGGCACGGCAGGACGAGCCAACGCAGACCTTCATCTGCTGATGGTCTTTCCGCCCATCATCATACTGAGTTGGATGCTGCTGTTCCCTGGAAGGGACGGATGTCGCCAAGTGGCTTGGTGGCTGACGGCCGTCCCTGGCCTCGCCTGGGCAGCGAGCGGTCTCCTGCCACTGGTGCTACTCCCGATAATGCGCGGCGCACGGGCCTTCACCGTTGCGGTTGGCGTGGTCGGCTTTGCAGTCTCCACCGCATGCATGTTGCTGGCGTTCATGTGGGTGACAGACTGTTGGATTTGATCCGCTCAAGCACCAGCCATGGGCCGCTCAGCGCCACTTGCGGAAGTTGGCTCCCGACCGCAAGGCGGACTAGCTCCATGTCCGCTCCTGGGCGCGCCGCGCTCGACGGGATTCAAACCCATCGCGGACCTTGGGGCTATCAAAGGTCGGCCGGGTACTCGCCTGCCGAGATGACTACCTGCTCCGCGTCACCGCTCGTATCCACGTGCTGATGGCCATGTGCCTTCAGCAACGGCTTCACCAAGCTTCGCAGCATTTCGAGCGTGTCGATAGAGCATTGCCAACGGAGCTTTGGTGGCAGCAACCGCTTTGGCGATCAATGTTCACGTCCTGCCCTACAGCGACCCCCTGACCGTCCGCACTCGTGCATTGAAGAAGCTCCAACGGGCCGCCCAGCGCCAGGAGGAGACCAAGGCTCCAGGGCAAAAGACCGAGATGGCTATACCATTTCCTTCATGCGGCGCACTTCATCAAGAGATTCCAACACCATACGCCGTCCTTCGGACTCGGCCGCGTCGGGATCGCCGGCCGCAATGGCTCGAGCGATTTTTCGCCAACCGGACGCAGAACGCCGGCGTCGCCCGACGGAATTCATCGGCGCCCACAGGACCGCCACTTCCCGCTCGAGCTCCTGGGACAGTTCCGAAACGTAGGGCGCTGCGGCCAGGGTCGCGATCAGTTCGGTGAGACGCCGTCGCGCCCGGATGTAGTCCCCGACATGGGCCGTCTCGTCGGCAGCGACATCGGCCAGCACATCAGCGCCTTCCTGGATTGCTGCCACAAGCGCCGGCGGACGCAGCATGCGCTCGGCGGCCAAGCGCACAAACAGCGCCCCGACCTCGGCCCGGAGCCTGAAGTGCGCGGCGAGCGCCTCCGCGTCCATCTGCGCGACCACCGCTCCGATCCGCGGCGCGATGGTGACGAGTTTCTCGCGCTCCAGCCGCCTCAGGGCCTCGCGCACCGGACCGCGACTGCAGCCGAAGGCGCTCGCGAGCGGGGCTGCCTTCAAAGGATCGCCCGGCTTGAACTCGCCGGCCTGAATCCGATCGCGTAGCATGGTCGCGATCTGGCCAGGCAGGCCTTCCGGCACGCTCTCGGCCTGCGCCGCCAGCGGCGCCGTCGCGGCGAGGAATTGATCAAGTCGCGCGATCATCTTGACGCCAGCCCGACGATGGCACGTTGCAGCGAGACGCGCTTGAGCAGGTCGGTCAGCCGGTCGCCCGCCGCCCGTCGCGCCGCCTCGAGCGCTGACTGTTCTGCGATCAGGCGGCTCCAGGCTTCACCTGCTCTCTCCGCCTTGAGCGGACCGGCCAAAGCCTCCAGCAGCGGCAGGAGCTGACGCCAGACCCGGTCGACCTCATCCGGCGGCGCCTCGCGCCGCGACGTCACGCTTGCCCCCCGCCGTTCGGGGACGACGACGGCGCCCAGGGTCTGCAATCGACCGATCGCCTCGCGGGCCGCCGACTGGGTGCAGCCGCAGGCCTCGACGATCCATCGCTCAGGAAGCCGTTCTCCAGGACGCAAGTCGCCTGCGAGCACCGCCCGCAGGACGGTCTCCACCATTGGATCGAACCCCGAACTGTTGGGGGGACTGTCGGGTCGGCCGCCAGACAAGGCGTCTCCTTCGAGCGGCCCTGAGCGGCCAGCGCCGATCATCGCCGATTCTTCACGGCCTGCCGCCTCAGGTCGCCAAGGCGCTGACGGCCGCAAGCAACGCCTTGCCTGTCGAGACGACGTGCTCAGGCGCGATGCACCGAATGTCATCATTTGACGAGTGATGGAAGCGGTGGGCGCCGAGGATCCCAAAGGCGCGCGGGTAGCCGGCGGCCAGGATTTCTCCCAGTTCACCGCCCGCGCCGGCCTCGTCGCCATAGACCGCCTCCAATCCCGGTTCGCCTGCGAATGCCGCCCGCAGCGGCGCGACCAGCTCCGGCCTGGCCACCAGGAAGCGCTGAGGATCGACGCTCGGCAGCGGCGCAAGGCGCCCTTCGGCCTCGTGCCAGTCGCGGGCGGCCAGCGCCGCGCCCAGGTGAACCCAAAGCGCAGTGGCGTCCGGCGCCGGAGCGAGCGCGCTGTGAAGGAACGCTTGGCCGCCGTGGTTCTCGTACTCGTGGCCGGAGGTGGCCACGAAGGTCAGGTCCAGCGCGCAGGCGCGGCTGGCCCATCGCGCCAGGCCGAGCCACGCCGCCACGCCCCCCCCGCGCTCGCCCATGCAGCCGAACCAGCCCGAACGCGGCGTCGAGACGACGAGCCGCCGGCCGCCCCCGCGCTCGAGCCGGCCGACGATGTTGTGGGCCGCCCGAAGACCGCCCTGCCCTCCCACGTGCACGTGCGCGCTCTCACGCCGCGCTGCGGCCGCCAGCAGCTGGTCGCCTCCCCTTACGCCGACGGTGACGATCGGAAATCGCTCCTGAGCGCTTGGCGCGGCGTTCAGCGCCAGGGCGTCCCCAGTCGGCCCATCGGTGATCAACACCAGCGCAGCAACTTTGTGCTCGGCCGCGGCGATCAGGAGGCGCCGGATCGCCGCGGATTGGCGCGTCGACCACCGAGCAAATGGGAGTCGCGCCACGGCGATCGATCCTTCCGCGGCCGCATCAGCTCCCCAGACCTCGAGACGCACGAGCGGCCCCGACAGGCCGCCAGGACCGGTCAGCGTCACCGGCGCCTGCGCGAGACCTTCGACCATGGTCTCGCCGAACGCCAGACTGACCTCGCGCGGTTCGAAGTATGGGACCTCGATCGCCTGCGCCTGCGTCGCAAAGCCGAGCGCGCGCAGTTCCCCGGCGAGCCAGGCGCCCGAGGCCACATCGCCCGGTCCCCCCGACGTCTTTAGGCCAAAGCTATCGTATCGCGCCAAGTCGGCTTCGACCCGCTCCGCGGTAAACACCTCGGCTGGTTCTGCGGCCATCGCCTCCTCCAAACCCATGGCGCCGATCCCTGCGCCCAGGATGACGCTGCGCCGCGTGGCCATGTCGAACTCCTTGCTCGGGGCGACCTAGGCGTAGCCGACTAATAATGTCAATAATTGACAATTGTCTAAGGAGAGATTGATGCGCGTCCCTCTGATCGCCATCGCCGCCGCTCTGTCGGCAGCTGTTCCAGCCCTGGCCGCCAGCCCCGACTGCGCCGGTCTGCAGGCCTACTCGGAGGCCCGCGGAGGGGCGAGCCTCCTGGTCCTGGTCAACGGCCAGGTCGTCTGCGAGGCCTACGCGCAAGGGACGGCGGCGACCACGCCGTCGCCACTTTATTCCGGGACCAAGAGCCTGGTCGCGCTGATGGCCGCGGCTGCCGTTGAAGACGGACTTCTCACGCTCGACGAACTGGCCGGCGAAAGCCTTCCGGAGTGGCGTGAAGACCCGCTCAAGTCGCGGGTCACCCTGCGCCAGTTGTTGGCGATGTCGGCGGGTCTGCCCAGCAAGATCGGGGAAGTTCCGACCTATGCCGCCGCAATCGAGGCGCCGTTCAACGCCGAGCCAGGCGAACGCTTCCAGTACGGGCCCGCACCATATCAGGCGTTCGGAGAAATCATGCGCCGCAAGCTCGAAGCCAAAAGACTGGAAGCCGATCCGCTGACCTATCTGGAGCGCCGCGTGCTGCAGCCAGCCGGCGCCGTCGCCGCGGCCTGGCGGCGCGGCGACGACGGGCAGGCGATGATGCCGCAGGGCGCGGCGATGACAGCTCGCGACTGGGCCAAGATCGGCGAGCAGGTCCGGATCGGCAGCCTTGCCTATCGCGACCTCTTCCTCCCCTCCCCTGCCAACCCCGGCTATGGCTTGGGCTGGTGGCTGCCCCACCGCGGCCTCGGCGCCCTGACGGCGGCCACCGATCTCGCCGACGGCGGCGAGACCATTCCACGAGACCTGGTGATGGCCGCGGGCGCGGGCGACCAGCGGCTCTATGTCATCGCCTCACGCCATCTCGTGATCGTCCGTCAGGCCCGGCTCGACCTAAGCTCCAGAAGCACCTGGTCCGATGCGGCGTTTGTGCGCCTCGCGCTCAATCCCGCCACTCCATAGTGTCAATTATTGACACTTTATCTTGAAGCGCTCTACACGTCCTCCATCGCCACAAGCGAACCAGAACAATTGGGGGACGACATCGATGATCAGCCACAAAGCGGCCGCCTTGGCCTGCGTCAGCGCGATTTCACTGCTCGCCGGAGAAGCAGCAGCGCAGGCAGAACGTCAGGAGAGCGCCGAGCTGGGCGAAGTGGTGGTGACCGCCCGCCGGCGTGAAGAGCGCCTGATCGACGTGCCGGTGGCCGCCTCTGTGGTTTCGGCCGCCGTGCTCGTGGATCGCGGCGGTGCGATCTCGACAGGCGAATTGCTGGCCGGGCAGCCGAGCGTACGCTTCAACAACCTGACCTCGTCGATCACCTCCGAGGTCTCCATGCGCGCGTCCTCGACCGCGCGAGCCACCAACGGCGATCCCAGCGTCGGCCTCTATCGCAACGGCGCCTATATCGGCGGAGGCGGCATCGGCGGACGCAACTTCGCACGCCTGGACATGTTCGACATCGGCCGAGTGGAAGTCCTGCGCGGCACTCAAGGCGCGCTCTACGGCCGCAACGCCGTCGGCGGCGCGGTCAACATCGTGTCGGCTCGGCCCGAGTTCAGCGACGGCGGCTTCGTCGACGCCAAGTACGGTTTTGAGATCCAGCGCTCGCAGGTGCAGGCCGCTTTGAACCTGGCGGTCAGCGACGAACTCGCGTTCCGCTTCGGCGCCGACTACGTGAACCAGGACGACGGCTTCTTCTACAACCCCGTCAACGATGTGCACTTCGACCAGGAGAAGGGCCTGGGTCTGCGGGCCCAGGCGCGCGTGGCCAAGGGGCCTGCGGACATCACGCTGCTGGTCGAAAACCAGCAGCTCACCACGCCGACGATCACCTACCAGATCGCGATCCCGGCGGGCTCGGCCGGGTTCCCTGGCGGCTATATCCAGGATCAGTTTAGCTATCCCTGGAACACCGCGCCCCTCGCCAAACAGAACATCAGCGCGGCGTTGCTGTCGGCGGAGATCGACCTCGGCTGGGCCCAGCTGAGCTCGACCAGTCAATTGCGAATCCGCGAGTCGATGTACGCGCTTGATAGCGACGGGGTGAACCCGCAGGAACTGGCGCGCGCCCGCGCCGCCGGCCAGGTAGGCGCGGCCACGCCAATCGATCCCAACGGTGCGGCGGTGACCGCCGACCGCACCAAGACCCTCAGCCAGGACCTGCGCCTGTCGGGCCAGACCTTCGGCGGCCGGGTCGACTGGCTGGCGGGGGTCGAGGCCATGACCCAGGAGAGCCGCTACTCGGTCACCCTGGCCCGCACCCCGACCCCGGCCGCTCCCTCGACTGGAACGGTGGAGTCCGCGGTTCAGGACTACGACTCTTGGGCCGCCTATGGGGCGCTCACCTACGACGTGACGAACGATCTCAGCCTGACGGGGGAGCTGCGCTACACGTCCGACGACAAGAGCTTGACCTCGCGCCTGCGCGACCGCGTCACGGGACAGCTGACCGGCGGCGCGGCGCGGATCATCGACGGGACCAGTTCGCCAGAGAACCTCTCCTACAACGCCACCGCTTCCTACCAGCTGCCGATGAACCTGCTGATCTACGGCAAGGTCGGCACCAGCTATCGGGCCGGCGGCTTCAACCGCAACCTCGGCGACCTGCGCCAGCCGGTTCCGATCCCTGTCGCCTATGACGACGAGACCTCGCGCAGCTACGAACTCGGCCTCAAAGGCGCGCCGCTACCGGGGCTCTACCTTGCGATCGCCGGCTATCGCACGGACCTGACCGACATGATCGCTCAGCTGGACAACGGATGCCGGGTGACCAATCCGGTCTGCCCGGTGGCGGCGACCGCCTTCCTGACCAACGCCGGCGACGCCCGCTCGTGGGGCCTGGAGGGCGAACTCACCGCCCGCCGCGATCTCGGCGACGGCCAGCTGCGCCTGTCGCTGAACGGCTCGCGTCAGGGCGGCGAAGTCACGTCTGGACGCTATGCGGGGCTCTCCCTGCCGCAAACCCCAGGCTGGCTGGCCTCGGCCGAAGCGAACTATCGCGCCCCCATCGGCGAGGTCGAAGCGTTTGGCAACATCGCCTACAACGCCCAGTGGGGCGGGATTCAGGAACTCAGCGCGACGAGCCCCGAGCTGTCGGACTTCCAGGTGGTCAACGCCCGCCTCGGCGTCGATCTCGGCAAAGTCCAGCTTGCGGCCTACGTCGATAACCTCTTCGACACCGTCTTCATCGTCGCCCAGGACCCGACCATCAAGCGCTATAGCCGCCCGCGCGTCACCGGCCTGCAACTGCGCTACAGCTGGTGATGGGGGCCGCGGCGGCCGATCGGCGTCTGTTGCTGGCGGGCGGGGCGGCGGCGTTAGCCGCCTTCCCGGCCGCCGCCAGGGTGGGGCGTCCGACTTTGCGCGTGGCAGCGCGCGACCTGGCGCTCTTCGCCCTGCCAATGCTCGAAATGGCGGGCACGCGCGGTCGTGCATTCGGCGCGGGGCTGACGGCGAACCGCTTTCGACACGTACGCAATCTGACGACCGCCAGCACGCAGAAGGTCACCCAGCCCAATAACGACACGCTCTACTCGACCGCATGGCTCGACCTCTCGGCAGGGCCGGTTCGCATCAGCCTCCCAAAGGCCGGCGAGCGCTACATGTCGCTGGCCCTGATGGACATGTTCACGAACAACTTTGCGGTTCTGCACGGCGGAGCGCCCCGCCAGCTTCTCATTGTCGGCCCTCAGGCTCCAGATGCGCCAGGGGCGATCCGCGCGCCGACCAACTGGGTCTGGGCGCTCGGCCGCACCCTGGTGGCCGATCCGGCCGACCTCCCGGCAGCTCACGCGATCCAGGACAGCCTTATCGCTGAGGGCGCTTCGAACAGGTCCCCAGCGAGCGCGCCGCCGAGAGACGCGCCCTGGCCGGTTTTCTTCGCCGGCGCAGCGCGCCTCCTGGCTGACACCCCGCCGTCGGCTGCGGACCAACGGTGGCTCGCACAGGCATCGGCCGGCCTCATCGAGGGTGGCAGGTTCGACCCTGCTCGCTTCAGGTCGCGGGAGGGCGATGAGATCGCCGCCGGGCTGGCTGAAGCGCTGGAGATCGCGCGCCGCGGCGACGAGGCGGGCGAACGCCGCGAGGGCTGGCTCTACCCGAAACCCAACCTCGGCCGATTCGGCGCCGACTTCCGCTACCGCGCCCAGATTGCGCTCAGCGGTCTGGCCGCCCTGCCGGTGGAGGAAGCGCTCTACCTGCGGGCTCTCTCGCCTGACGGCGGCTCAGAAATCGACAGCAGTCGGCCTTGGAGGCTGAGGCTGCCCTTCGCCGCCCGGCCGCCCGTCGAGGGCTTCTGGTCGTTGACCATCTACGAGATCGCTCCATCGGGCCAGGCCTTCCTGATCGACAACCCGTTGCAACGCTACGCGATCGGCGACCGCACTCCGGGCCTGGCCGACGCGGGCGGCGACATCGACATTCTGATCTCGGCCAGCGCACCACCCTCGACCTCCTCGCGATTCTGGTTGCCTGCGCCTACCTCCGGCCGCCCGTTCCTGCTGAGTTTCCGCGCCTACCGGCCTGCGGCCTCTATGCTCGACGGTCGCTATCGGATGCCCGTCCTCAGGCCCGCCTGACCGGCGACAGGGATGAGCTTGGCGCGGGTCAGCTTCCGCTGGACGACAACCCGGCCCTCAGCATCGACTCCGTGGACCTGAAACACCGACTTGGCGATGTCCAATCCCACTGTGGCCACCTCTTCCATGGCGCTCCTCCATTTTGGGCCGCAGCAATGCTGCGGCCAGGGTGGGGAGCCGTCCACGGCATCAAAAGCCGACCATACTGAGCATCCGCCAACTGCCTGCCAATTGCGCGCCCTGCTCAGCCCTGAAGCCTTGGCAGGCCGGTAGAGGTTTCCCCTCGCGCGGACGTAGCCGCGACGGAGCCCTCCTGATGGAGGCAGGCCTCACCTCACGGGCGACCGTGGCAGATTTCAGCCTGATAGAGGGGCGATCGAGGTCCGAGCGCGGCGCACTAATGGTTGCGGCGTCGCCGGCGGTCGCACCGTCAGGCCTCCCTCGCTTTTATGTGAGGGTTCCTACGCATAGCGAATGCAGCCGGCCCCGGTAGCATCGAGACTCTAGACCTCTCCCGGGACGCTCGCCTCGCGGCCGTAGGCGCTTTGCTGGGAGATCGGGGAATTGTTTCCAGGTGGAGAGGCCCATGGCCGAGCCCGTTGCGCCAAACGCCACGTCGCGCCTCAGCGACGAGCAGATCAGCGACGCCTATATCTACCTGCTGGGCCGGCTGCTGATCACGCGCCAGCAGCAGGTGGACTTCGATACCGAAGGACTCGTCTGGAACCAGCTTGTCCACCGCAAGCCTGGTCAGGTGGACTGGCCCAACCCCAATCTGGACGTGGCCTATTCCGAAGCCTGGGTGGCGCTCGACCAGAAAAGCTTCCTGCTGGTCACCGTGCCCGCGATCACGGGCCGCTACTACGTGGTCGAGTTCCTGGACGGCTGGGGCGAAACGGTCGCCAACATCAATGAGCGCGTCTACCCGGACCACCCAAACGGACTGTTCGCCGTTTGCTTGGCGGGCAGTCAGGTCGAGATACCGACCGGCGCTCAGCGGGTCGACGTGCCGGGGGCGACCACGCGCGTCCTGCTGCGTGTCGAATTGGGCGCCGATTGGGATGAAGCGATCGCTCTCCAGCACGGATTCAAATTCGAGATCCACGGCGATCCGCAGCCGCCGGAAATACCCCGGACGGTGATGTTCGATATTGCGGCGCTGCCCGGCGTCGAGGCCTTCGACTCCGCCGAGGCGGCGCTTGGCGAGAAGGACTCGGGGACCGGCATGGAAGACCTCCAGGCCGACGTCCGCGCCATCGCCAACGCGATCAAGGACCCCGCCGAGAGGGCGCGTATCGACGCCGTCGTCCGGCAGAAGGCGCAGGCCGACTTCGCCGCGGCCGCGCCGCGTATCGGCCGCGGCACGATCCGCAACGGCTGGGCCCGCCCCGCCTGCTGCGGCCATTGGGGCGATGACTGGATGACCCGCACGACCGTCAACTACGGCGGCATCTGGGCCAATGTGTTCGAGGAAGTGCTCTACTATCGCGGCGCCATCGACAGCACCGGCGCGGCCCTGGAGGCCGATGGCAGCTACACCCTGACCTTCCCGGCGGACGATCTGCCTTCGAAGTACGCGAAGTACTTCTGGTCGGTGATCGCCGTCGATCGCCTGCACCGGCGCGTGCTCCCCAACCCTCTCAACCGTTTCCTGCTCAACAAGGAATCCAAGCTGAGCTACGGCGCTGACGGCTCGCTGAAGCTCTACTTCTCGCCGGAAAAGCCTGCAGACGCCCCCGACGGCAACTGGCTCCCGACCGGCGGCAAGCCCTGGAGCCTCACCTTCCGCTTCTATGGTCCGCGCGGCGGCGTGGCGGACGGCAGTTACTTCCCGCCGCCGCTCGAACGGCAGTGACGCCGGCTCGCCCGTCAACACGAACCAGGAGACGACCTTGTCCGAAACGCTGCAACGCGCCGCTTCGACGGACGATACTCCTTACGTCGTCCGCCAGTTCACCCCCGCCCATCCCGACCTCGCCAACGGAGCTGGCGTGCCGGCCAGCCTGGCCAGCGAGCACTATGTCGAGGCACTGGCCCGCGTGGTCTACGTCTGGGGGCATCCGCTGGTGAACGTTTTTGGCCGGACCAGCACCTGGGACCTGATGAAGGGCAAGGGCCCTGGCATGGCGATGGGCCTGTTCCCTGGGTCGCCGAAAAACTGGATGGGTTTCGTCGACGACTACCTTCCTGCCGCTCAGCGCAAGGTGGTCACCCCCAATAACGACACGATCTACGGCGCCTGCTTCGCCGATCTGCGTGAGGAGCCCGTCGTCGTCCAGACCCCTGACGACGTGCCTCAAGGCCACTACTGGACCATCCAAATCACCGACGCCTTCACTAAGGTGATCCACCAGTTGGGTTCGGCCTCCCACACCCCTGCCGGCAAGTATCTGCTGGTCGGCCCGGATTGGAGCGGCGACACGCCCGCTGGCTTTGCAGGCGTGCTTCGCTCACCCACGAACCTGTCCGTCCTGATGGCGCGGAGCTATGCGGCGCGGACGCCGGAAGCCAAGGCCCGCGCCCGCGCCGTGCTCAACCAGATGGGCGCTTTCCCGCTCAGCGCCGACAAGCCCGGCCGTCACCAGTTCGATTGCGAGTCCAGCGCGCGCAACAAGGTCTACCCGCCCAACCTGAATGCGGAAATGCTGGCGGCCGACCCTGATCTCCTACGCACTCGGCCGGTGCATGGCGAAACGTTCTGGGATGCCCTGGAGAAGGCGCTCGAAGCCAACCCGAAGGTGAGCCCCGATGACGCCGTCATGGCCCAGCAGGCGCGCACGCTGATTGCACTACGCAAGAGCAACCCGCGCTGGGGCGCCCTGCTGGACCGCGCGGCGCTGACCGCCGATGCAGAACTCTTTGCCGGGGCGCGGTACGACCAGGTCGGCGTCGACGCCGGGAACGGCTGGCAGCGCCAGGAAAACGGCGGCGCGTGGGGCGCCGACTGGTTCGGAAGGGCCCTGGCCGCGGTGATCTACATCTTCGTCAACGACTACCACGAAGCGATCTACTTCATCCGCGGCGCCGATGCAGAGGGGGCGCTGCTGCAGGGGCGATACCGCTACAAGATGCGATTCGCGAGAGATCAGTTGCCGCCAGTCGACCGCGCGCGGGGGGGATTTTGGTCTCTCACGATGTACGACCGCGACTACTTCATGACCGCGACAAGCCCCAACGGTCGGCACAACATCGGCACGGTCAATCTGGATGCGAATGAGCTCCGGTTCGCCGACGACGGCTCGCTGACGCTCATCCTGTCGCACGATGAACCCCAAGACGAGGCAGGCCGCGCCAACTGGCTTCCGGCTCCCGACGACCAGTTTGCGCTGCTGGTGCGCACCTACGTCCCGACTCCGGCCCTGCTGGCGGGCGACTACAAACTGCCGAACGTCGAGCGGGCAAGCTGAGCACAGAGGACACGGTAGCGCGGAACGAACTGAACCCGCCTGACGCATGGCCGGTCTGCGCCAGTAGCGATGGGGTGGACGCCCCCTGACGGCATCGAAGTGCCAGAGTGGAGGTGTTGAACCACCACTCGAAGGAGGCGTCCATGGGCGAGGTTACGACGATCGGGCTCGATCTGGCGAAGAGCATTTTCCAGGCGCACGGCGCAGATGCGGCCGGCGGGGTGGTGTTCCGCAAGAAGCTAAGACGCGATCAGATGCTCGGGTTCTTCGCGGGTCAGCCACGCTGCCTGGTGGCGATGGAGGCCTGCTCCGGCGCGCATCATTGGGCGCGCGAGCTCAGCGCGCTTGGCCACGAGGTCCGGCTGATCCCCCCATCGTATGTGAAGCCGTTCGTGAAGCGGCAAAAGAACGACATGGCCGACGCCGAGGCGATCTCCGAGGCGGCGCTGCGTCCGACGATGCGCTTCGTCACGCCCAAGACGGCCGAGGCACAGGGCGCAGCCGTTGTTTTCCGGACTCGGGACCTTCTGGTGCGTCAACGCATCCAGCTGAGTAACGCCCTGCGAGGCCACCTGGCGGAATTCGGCTACGTCGTGCCCCAGGGGCCAGGTCACGTCCGTCGGCTCATCGAGCTGACCGCGGATCCGGCGACAGATCTGCCAGACCAGGCCCGCCCGATCCTGGCGATCATCGCCGACAGCATTCAGGCGATACAGGCGAAGATCACCACGCTCGACCGCGAAATCGGAGCACGTGCGAAGGCCGACCCGATCGCCAAGCGGCTGATGACAATTCCGGGCGTGGGGCCGGTGGTCGCCACGGCGCTGGTGGCCTTGGCGCCGCCGGCGACCACGTTCCGACGAGGTCGCGACTTCGCCGCCTGGCTTGGGCTCACGCCCCGGCAGAACTCCAGCGGCGGCAAGGAGCGGCTCGGGCGCATCTCGAAGATGGGTGAGCGCAATCTGCGCCGACTGCTGATCCTCGGCGCCAGCTCCGCCGCCAAGGTGGCGGCACGAGATCCATCCCGGGCGAGCCCCTGGCTGGCCGGCATGCTGTCGCGCAAGCCGCGCATGCTGGTGACGGTGGCGCTCGCCAACAAGATCGCGAGGATCGTCTGGGCGCTAATGGCGCACGGCGGATCCTACAGAACTCCGGCCGCGGCAGCCTGATCGCTGTGATGGCCTGAGACGTCAGAGGAGGCAGGAAGGTCAGACGAGACGTATGGCGCAACGGTCTATGAGACGGGGCCGGGAAAACCAGAAATGTCTGAAGCGCCTCGAGCGCGCAATTGCGGCATGGACCCGGTCCGCGAACTCCCTACAGGCCAGCGGCCGCGACGAAGGCCGCATCAATCAGGCCGGACACACGGAAGCACCTGAACCTGCGTGCCCTACCATCGGAAAACCTCTTGCATCCAAAGGGGCGTCCACACACGGCATGGACCCGGTCCGCGAACTCCCTACAGGCCAGCGGCCGCGACGAAGGCCG
>NZ_JAPMTQ010000008.1:62114-139512 GCF_026411515.1 Phenylobacterium sp. 58.2.17
GAACCTGCGTGCCCTACCATCGGAAAACCTCTTGCATCCAAAGGGGCGTCCACACACGGACATTGGCGGCGGGGCGGAAAGCGGTCTCCTTTGAAGGTCCGCTAGCAGGAATGTGGCGTTCGACCGGATCCGACCCTCCTCTGACAAATGGCAGGTCCGCTGAGCGTACCCGCCAAGTCGCTCAGAGCTCGACCTGCTCGGAGATCGACAGGGCGTCGTCGACCTCAATGCCCAGATATCTGACCGTGCTCTCGAGCTTACGATGGCCCAGAAGCAGCTGGCAGGCCCTGAGATTTCCCGTCTTCTTGTAAAGCAGCGCCACCTTCGTGCGACGCAGGCTGTGCGTGCCGTATGCCTCCGCCTCCAGCTCGATCAGCCGAACCCACCTGTCGACCAGCCGCGCGTATTGGCGCGTCGTCACATGACGGCCGGGACGGTTGCGGCTGGGAAACAGCCAATCGTCTCGCCGTGCACCGCGGACCTTCAGCCAGTCCGCGATCGAGCTTCGGGTCGGCTCGGTGATCTCGAATGGAACCGGCCGGCCGGTCTTCTGCTGGATGACCGTCGAGCGGGCGCGAAGCACGCCGCCTGGCGCCACGTCGCTGACTCTGAGGCGGACAAGGTCACAGCCCCTAAGCTTTGAATCGATCGCGCAATTGAAGAGCGCCAGATCGCGACAATACTGGCCCCCTTTCAACTCCTGGCGGATCGCCCAGACGTGTTTGGGCTTTAGCGGCGCCTTGGGGCCGATCAGACGGCCGGCGTTCCAGGGCTTGCTTGGAGTGCGGAATAGATCGGGCTGGCTCATGGCCACCTCCCCTATGTGGCAGCCCCCACATCAGACCGGCGGACGACAGCGGCCGCGCTTGTCCGCAAAGTAGCGCTGGCACCAAGAACCAACCCGTGACCACGGGGCACATCTGGGGCACGCGGCGCGATGGTTGGGCCGTTCAGCCCGTCAGCCTGAAACTGTCAGCGCTCGGCGCAGGGGTGCCTAACTCCCAATGATACAGACGTGGCTGCGCTCTGGCGGCCAATCAACTAAAGCCGCACAGCCCGGAGCCTCAGGGCGTTGCCGACGACGCTGACGCTGGAGAGGGCCATGGCGCCGGCGGCGATGGCCGGAGAGAGCAGCCAGCCGGTGACCGGATAGAGCAGGCCCGCCGCAATCGGTACGCCCGCCACGTTGTATGCGAAGGCGAAGAAGAGGTTCTGGCGGATGTTGCGCATCACCGCGCGCGACAGTCGCCGCGCCTTGACCAATCCCTGCAGGTCGCCCTTGAGCAGCGTGACGCCGGCGCTCTCGATGGCTACGTCGGCCCCCGCGCCCATGGCGACGCCGACCTCGGCGGCGGCCAGCGCCGGCGCGTCGTTCACGCCGTCTCCCGCCATGGCGACCTTCCGCCCTTCCGAGCGAAAGCGCTCGACGACGCTCGCCTTGTCCTGCGGCAAGACCTCGGCGGCGACTTCATCGATACCGAGCTTGCGCGCCACGGCCTCAGCGGTGGTGCGATTGTCGCCCGTCATCATCACCAGACGCACGCCCTCAGATTTCAGGGCGGCGACCGCGGCGGGCGTCGTGGCCTTGATCGGATCGGCGATGGCGAACACCGCCGCCACTTGACCATCAACACCCATGAAGATGGCGGTGGCGCCGTCGGCGCGCAACGCGTCGGCTTCAGCGTCCAGGGCGGTCACCTCCACGCCCTGCTCGGCCATGAACTTGCCAGAGCCAAGGGCCAGCCTACGACCTTCGACGAGTCCCAGCACGCCCTTGCCGACCGGAGAGTCGAACTCGGCTGGCTCTGAAAGGGTAAGGCTCCGCTCGGTCGCCGCCCGCACGATGGCGTCAGCCAGCGGATGCTCGCTGCCGCGTTCGAGGCTCGCCGCCAGGCGCAGGACTTCGTCTTCAGAGAAACCCCGCATACTGCGGACCGAAGTCACCGCAGGACGGCCTTCTGTGAGCGTGCCGGTCTTATCGACGACCAGCGTGTCGATCTTCTCGAAGCGCTCGAGCGCCTCCGCGTTCTTGATCAGCACGCCTGCCTGTGCGCCGCGGCCAACCCCGACCATGATCGAGAGCGGCGTGGCCAGTCCAAGGGCGCAGGGACAAGCGATGATCAGCACCGAGACCGCCGCCACCAGCGCGAACGCAAAGCGCGGCTCGGGCCCGAACAGCGCCCAGCCGGCGAAGGCCGCGACGGCGACGGCGATGACGGCGGGCACGAACCATCCGGACACCTGGTCAGCCATGCGCTGGATCGGAGCGCGGCTCCGCTGGGCCTGCGCCACCATCTGCACGATCTGCGACAAGAGGGTGTCGGCGCCGATCTTGTCGGCGCGCATCACGAAGGAGCCGGTCTTGTTTATCGACCCGCCGATCACCTTGTCGCCGGCGGTCTTGGTCACGGGCATGGACTCGCCTGTCACCATGGACTCGTCGATGGAGACCCGGCCATCGACGACCTCGCCGTCGACCGGGACCTTTTCGCCGGGGCGCACCCGCAGTCGGTCGTCTACTTTGACCAGTTCGAGCGTGACCTCCTCGTCCGAGCCATCTTCCCGCACCCGGCGCGCGGTCTTTGGCGCGAGGTCCAGGAGCGCCTTGATCGCGCCTGAGGTCTGTTCTCGGGCGCGCAGTTCAAGGACCTGGCCCAGGAGCACCAGCACGGTGATCACCGCCGCGGCTTCGAAATAGATCGGAACCGAGCCGTCCATACGTCGGAAGGCGGTGGGGAAGACCTGGGGCGCGACCGTCGCGACGACGCTGTAAAGCCAAGCCACCCCAACGCCCATGGCGATGAGGGTGAACATGTTGAGGCTGCGGTTCTTCAACGAAGCCCAGCCACGGACGAAAAACGGCCAGCCTGACCAAAGCACCACCGGTGTGGCGATGGCCAATTGCGCCCAGTTGGATAGTTGCGGCGCTATCCAACGATGCAGGTCGATTAGGTGGCCCCCCATCTCAAGGGCGAACACCGGAACCGCGAGCGCCAACCCGACCAAGAAGCGGCGCGTCATGTCGGCCAGCTCGGGATTGGGGCCGCTGTCCGCGGTCACCAACTCCGGCTCAAGCGCCATTCCGCAGATCGGACAGTTTCCTGGGCCTAGCTGCCGGATCTGCGGATGCATCGGGCAGGTGTAGATCGTGCCAGCGGGCGGCGAAGGGGAAACAGCCTCTGCCTTCCCCACGTACTTGGCCGGCGCGGCGACGAACTTCGTTCGGCAGCCTGCCGAGCAGAAGTGAAACGTCTCGCCAGCGTGCTGCGCATGGTGCGCGGTTGCGTGGGGATCGACCTTCATCCCGCATACGGGGTCGATGACGGTTTTGGCGCCGACACCGTTGCTCTCATCATGATCGTGAGCAGGGTGCGAATGGTCGCTCATGGAGTCTCCAGGGCCGCGCAGATATCCCCTGAGGGGGGAGGGTATATGTAGGAGCTCATGAAACGCGATTGAAAGCCGGCGCTCCCCAATCGACTGAGCCGCATCGTCCTTGCTCCTAGGCGCTCCACGCGTGCTCCGTGGTTGATCTTTGTCAAAGCGATCAGACGCAAAACAGCTGCAGAGTGGCCCCTGCTAGGTTCCGAGCTTTCTCAGCCAAGGAGCTGTCACATGCGAACCGCTATCCTTACCGCCCTCGCTGCACTTGCCCTCGCCAGCGCGCCTGCCCTCGCGCAGGACGAGCATAAAGCGCACCATCCTGAAGCTGCAACGCCCACCACCATGGCGGACATGTCCAAGATGACGCCTGAGGAACTGCACAAGCACTGCTCGATGATGATGGGCGGGAAGATGCAAGGGACGCCCAAGCACGACCACCCGGCGGACAAGCTGGGGCATGCGCCGGCGATGAAGAAGCCGACCGAGGCCGAAATGAAGGCCATGCACGACAAGTGCGCGGCTGTGATGGCTGCGCCCAAGAAGTAGCGAAACGCGGAGGGTCGTGCGGTGGCGATGCGGACGCGTAGTTTTATTCTGATGCTCCTGACCGCCATCCTGTCGGCGGCGGCCTTTTGGCTGTTGCGCGAGCACTGGGGGCACGTGCTCGGATATGCGCCGTACTTGCTGTTCCTGGCCTGCCCACTGCTGCACCTTTTCCACGGACACGGAGGCCGCGATCATGGTCGGGGCGCCAGCTCAACTGAGCCTGGATCAGGCGCCAACTGAGGGGATGGCCACCGCCAAGCCCGCTGGCGACGCCCGCGAGACGCGGGCCCGCTTAGGTCCCCAATGCACCGGCGCTGCTGACAGGCCTACGAAGGCTGCGCCCGGCTGCTGCGGCGCCTGACGGTCCTCGCGCGGTGCCAACGTACAGCGCCACCGCCAGGATCGCCGCGGCCCCGCGGGAAATCTTCAATCGCCTGGACGATCAGGAAAAGCTCGCCGCCCACATGACGAGGAACTCCGCCATGATGGGCGGCGGCCGAATGATCTACGAGTTTGACGCCCTGGCCGGACGAGCCGTTGGTTCGCACATCCGGATGGGCGGCGACGCCTTCGGCGTTCGCCTCTTCATGGATGAGGTTGTCACGGTGCGCGAGCCTCCCAGGCGCAAGGCTTGGGCCACCACTGGCGACGTCCGCCTGCTCGTGCTGTCCGGCTACCGGATGGGGTTCGACGTGGAGCCCGCCGGCCCCGGATCAGACCTCACGGTCTGGATCGACTACGACCTCCCCCGAAATCCATTCGTCGGACTTGCCGTTGCCCCTATGGCTAAGCTCTACGCCCGCTGGTGCGTGGATCGAATGATGGCGGACGCGCGCGGCGCGCTGACAAGATGAGCGCGGAGCCTGACTTTCCCGGCGCAGGCCGCGCCGTGACCTGGAATTCATGTGACGCCCATCCAAGGGACCAATATAGTAACGGTTGATGCGGCTCCTGCTCGCCATCTTCGCCCTCATGGGGCTGCTTCTCTCGCCGATCGCGGCTTCCGCGGCAGCGCGGGAGTGCGTGGACGCCAGCGAGCCGATGATGATGCAGATGACTGGCGTTGACTTGTCCGGCGACCATCACTGTTGCCCCGACGACGCCAAGCCGGGGCCCTCGCCGACCAAACACGACGCCAAGTCCTGCGCCGCCGCTTGTGCGGTGATGGGCGCGGCGGTGGTCGCCGTCCCTGCGGAATCGCAGTTCTTCGTCTTTGCGCCCCAAGGCCGCGCGCCCCACGAGGCCGTCCCCGCCAAGGCTGTCCGCGCCTACGCTCCGCCGGGTCTCGAACGACCGCCTAGAACCATCGCCTGATCCGACCGCTCTGGCGGTCGAGGGCGCGTCGCCATGGGCGGCGTGCGAGCGCCGTGCTCCGCGCGCGGTCGTGGAAACGTATCAGGCTATTCATCATGAAACTGCTGCACGTCTTGCCCGTGGCGCTCATCGCCACGAGCGCCAGCGCCGAACCGCTGACCTATGCCGAGGCGTTGCGCCGGGCCACTGAGAGCGCGCCGAGCGTCGAGGCCAGCGCCCTTGAGGTGACCGCCGCCCGCGCCGCCGAGCGGGCCGCGGGAAAGCTACCAGACCCGAAGCTCGCCCTCGGGGTGGACAACTACCCAGTGAGCGGCCCCGACGCGGGCCGCTTCGGGGACGACGAAATGACCATGGCCCAGATCGGCGTGCAGCAAGACGTGCCGAACGCCGCGCGGCGCCGGGCTCAGGTCGCAGTTGCTCGCGCCGACAGTGAGACGGCAGCTGCCGGCGCGGCGCTAGAGGCCCGCAAGGCGCGTGTGGCGGCGGCGCTAGCCTGGATTGACCTGTCCTTCGCCGAGCATCGCCTGGCGTCCCTGGACCAACTGACGAAAGGCCTGGAGGGCCTGTGGCGAGGTCAGCCCGCTGCGGTGGCCTCGGGAGCGGCGCGGCCCGCCGCCGGCCTCTCGCCTGCCCGCCTTGGGGCGGAGTTCGCCGACCGGCGGGCCGAGCTGGTCGCCCAGGTGGCCCGCGCCCGGGCCGAGCTGACGCGATGGACCGGTGACCCCGCGCCGTCGACAGCCGGCCCGGCTCCGCGCGTCGATATTGACGAAGCCGCCCTGCGCGCCGGCCTTGCCGCCCATCCGACCATCGCCGCCGCATTGGCGGCCAACCACAAGGCCATCGCCGAGGTGGACGGCGCCCGAGCCGCCAAGCGGCCCGACTGGGGTTTTGAGGTCTCCTATGGCCGGCGCGATCCGATGTTCGGCGACATGGTGTCAGCCGGTATGACCATGACGCTGCCCATCTTCTCGGGGAGCCGCCAGGAACCGGCCATAGCTGCACGGGTGGCGGAAGCCGGCAGGGCGCGCGCCCAGGCCGAGGACCTGCGCCGCAGCCTGTACGCGGCCCTGGAGGCGGACCTCGCCGACCATGAAATGCACCACGAGCAGTGGCGCCGCTCCGTGGACGTGCTGGTCCCCACCGCCGAGCAGACATCCCACCTGGAGGTCGAGAGCTACGGCGCCGGTCGGGCGGCTCTTCCCGACGTGGTTGAGGCCATGAACGGCCTCGCTGACGCGAAGCTGACCGCGCTGGAGCGGGAGGCCATCGTCGTCCGTGACGGCGCACGAATCCAGCTCACCTACGGGAGCGCCCAATGACCCGCGTGCAGCTCATCACCCTGGCCATCACCGGCGTCCTGATCGCGGGAGGCGCCGGGTTCCTGGCTGGGCGGCAGTCAAGGCCCGCAGGACCGGTGCCGACCCAAGCCGAAGAGAGCCGCAAGGTCCTCTACTGGTACGACCCCATGGTCCCGGGTCAGCACTTCACCGAGCCGGGCAGGTCCCCGTACATGGACATGCAGCTCGTGCCCAAATACGCGGACGAGGCCGGGGCCGGCGAGACGCCCGGCGTCCGCATCGACGCCGCCAAGACCCAGAACCTGGGCGTGCGCCTCGCAAAGGCGGTACGCGGGGAACTGCCGAGCGCGCTCTCGACCACGGGCGTCATCGAGTTCAATGAGCGGGACTTGGCGGTCGTGCAGGCGAAGGCCTCCGGCTTTGTGCAACGCACCTATGGCCACGCGCCTGGCGATGTGGTCAGGGCCGGCGCCCCGCTGGCCGACCTCCTCGTACCGGAGTGGGCCGGTGCACAGGGCGAGTACCTGGCCGTCCGCCGCACCGGCGACGAAGCGCTGATCCGTGCAGCCCGCCAGCGCCTGCAACTCCTCGGCATGCCGCCGTCGCTGATCGCCAACGTGGACCTGTCGGGCCGCGTCCGCAACGTGACCACCGTGACCACGCCGGTCGGCGGCGCGATCAAATCTCTCGGCGTCCGGACAGGCATGACCGTCGCCGCCGGCCAGACCCTCGCCGAGCTCAACGGCGTCTCTCGGGTCTGGCTGAACGCCGCCGTGCCCGAAGCCATGGCCGGGCAGGTCCGGCTCGGACAAGCCGCGACGGCGACGCTGACCGCGTTCCCTGGCGAGGCCTTCAACGGACGCGTCACGGCGATCCTGCCTGAGGCGCAGGCGGAGAGCCGCACGCTTACCGTTCGCATCGAGATGCCGAACCCTGCCGGGCGGCTGCGGCCAGGCATGTTCGCCACCGTGCAGTTCGCGGGCGCGCCGGCGCCGGCCCTGCTGGTGCCCTCGGAGGCGGTGATCCGCACCGGGCGGCGAACCCTGGTGATGCTGGGCGCGCCGGATGGGCAGTTCCGGCCCGCCGAGGTCCGCACGGGTCGCGAGGCGGGTGGCAAAACGGAGATCCTGGCCGGCCTCTCAGAGGGCGAGCAGGTCGTGGCTTCCGGTCAATTCCTGATCGACAGCGAAGCAAACTTGTCGGGCGTCGAAGCGCGCCCGGTCACCACAGGCTCTGCACCCGACGCCACGCCAACCCTGGTCGAGGGTATGGGCCGCATCGAGGAGGTCAAAGGCGACTGGATCACGCTGTCACACGGCCCGATCCCCGCCTTGCAGTGGCCTGCGATGACCATGCAGTTCCGGCTCGCCGATCCGACGCTGGCCCGCGGCTTCAAGACCGGTGATCGCGTGACCTTCGCATTCGCGCAGGAACGGGCCGGGCCGACAGTGCGCCGGCTCCAGAAGGCGCCGGTTCAATGATCGCCGCACTGATCCGGGCCTCGGTTAGAGGCCGCTTCTTCGTGCTGCTGGGCGCCCTGGCCTTGCTGATCGCGGGCGTCCTCGCCGTCCGCGCCACGCCAGTGGACGCGCTGCCGGACCTGTCCGACGTGCAGGTGGTCATCCGCACCAGCTATCCGGGCCAAGCGCCGCTGATCGTGGAGAACCAGGTCACCTATCCTCTGACCACCACCATGCTCTCTGTGCCGGGGGCGAAGACGGTCCGCGGTTACTCCTTCTTCGGCGACAGCTTCGTCTACGTGCTGTTCGAGGACGGGACCGACCTCTATTGGGCGCGCTCGCGCGTGCTCGAATACCTGAACCAGGTGCAGGGGCGGCTCCCACCCGGCGCGAAGGCGGCGCTGGGGCCGGACGCCACGGGGGTCGGCTGGATCTACGAGTACGCGCTGGTTGACCGCAGCGGGGGCCACGACCTCGCCCAACTCCGCAGCCTCCAGGACTGGTTCCTGCGCTACGAGCTCAAGAGCCTGCCTGGCGTGGCGGAGGTCGCAAGCATCGGCGGTATGGTCCGGCAGTATCAGGTGGTGCTCGATCCGGCCCGCCTGGCTGCCTTTGGCGTCACCCACCAGCAGGTGGTCGATGCGATCCAGCGCGCCAATCAGGAAGCCGGTGGTTCGGTGCTGGAGCTGGGCGAGGCCGAGTACATGGTGCGCGCCTCCGGCTATCTGAAGACCCTGGACGACTTCCGCGCCATCTCCCTCCGCACCGCTCCGGGTGGCGTCCCCGTGCGCCTGGGTGACGTTGCGACCGTTCAGCTCGGGCCGGAGATGCGCCGCGGCGTGGCTGAGCTGGACGGCCAGGGCGAGGTGGCCGGCGGGGTCGTGGTCATGCGCTCCGGCAAAAACGCCCGCGAAACCATCGGCGCCGTGAAGGACAAGCTGGCCGAGCTGAAGCGGAGCCTGCCGCCCGGCGTCGAGGTGGTCACCACCTATGACCGCTCGCAACTCATCGACCGGGCGATCTCGAACCTCACGAGCAAGCTCATCGAGGAGTTCGTGGTCGTGGCGCTGGTCTGTGGCCTCTTCCTCTGGCACGCGCGCTCGGCGCTGGTCGCCATCGTCACCCTGCCGCTCGGCGTGCTGTTCGCCTTCATTGTCATGCGGCTTCAAGGCGTGAACGCCAACATCATGTCCCTGGGCGGAATCGCCATCGCCATTGGCGCCATGGTCGATGCGGCGGTGGTCATGATCGAGAACGCCCACAAGCGGCTGGAGCGTTGGGGCCACGAGCATCCGGACGAGACGCTGACCAGTGACACGCGTTGGCGGATCGTCACCGAGGCCGCCGCTGAAGTCGGGCCGGCGCTCTTCTTCAGTCTGGTCATCATCACCTTGTCGTTCGTTCCTGTGTTCGCGCTCCAGGCTCAGGAGGGGCGGCTCTTCTCCCCGCTGGCCTTCACCAAGAGCTACGCCATGGCCGGCGCGGCGATCCTGTCGGTGACCCTCGTGCCGGTGCTGATGGGCTACCTGATCGGCGGACGCATCCCCGCCGAGGACGCCAACCCGGTGAACCGGTGGCTGACGCGCGCCTACGAGCCGGCCATCGGCTGGGCGCTGCGACGCCCGCGGACCGTGCTGGTGGTCGCCGTGCTGGCCTTCGCCACCACCGCCTGGCCGCTCAGCCGCATCGGGGGCGAGTTTATCCCACCGATGGACGAGGGTGACCTGCTCTACATGCCCTCGGCCCTGCCGGGGCTGTCGGCGGCCAAGGCCTCGGAGCTGTTGCAGCAGACAGACCGCCTGATCCGCACCGTGCCGGAGGTGAAGAGCGTGTTCGGCAAGGCGGGACGCGCCGAGACGGCGACCGACCCGGCCCCGCTGGAGATGTTCGAGACGACCATCCAGTTCAAGCCGCGCAACCAGTGGCGGCCCGGGATGACGCCCGAGAAGCTGGTGGAGGAACTGGACCGGACGGTGAAGGTCCCCGGCCTCGCCAACGTCTGGGTTCCGCCGATCCGCAACCGTATCGACATGCTGGCGACCGGCATCAAGAGCCCCATCGGCGTGAAGGTGTCAGGCTCCGACCTGGCCCAGCTCGACCGCGTGGCCGCCCAGGTGGAGGTCGTGGCTAGGCGCACGTTGGGCGTTTCCTCTGCGCTGGCCGAGCGGCTGACGGGCGGGCGCTATGTGGACGTGGATATCGACCGCGCAGCAGCAGCTCGCTTCGGCCTCAACATCGTCGACGTGCAGGGCATTGTCGCCGGCGCCATCGGCGGCCAGACCATTGGTGAGACGGTGGAGGGCGTCGCCCGCTACCCGATCAGCGTGCGCTACCCGCGCGAGCTGCGCGACAGCCTGGAGGGCCTGCGGTCTCTGCCCATCCTGACGCCCACTGGCCAGCAGATTACCCTCGGAACGGTGGCGCGCGTTGAGGTCGCTGATGGCCCCCCGATGCTGAAGACCGAGAACGCTCGCCCCTCAACCTGGGTCTATGTGGACGTGCGGGGCCGTGACTTGAACTCAGTGGTGACCGACCTGCGCCGCGCGGTCGCAAAGGAGGTTATGCTGCCGCCCGGCGTGTCGGTCGCCTACTCAGGTCAATTCGAGTACCTGGAGCGGGCGGCCAAGCGGCTCGAGCTGGTCGTGCCGGCGACGCTCGGCATCATCTTCGTCCTGCTCTACCTGACGTTCGGGCGCTTCGATGAGGCGGCCCTCATTATGGGGACGCTGCCGTTCGCGCTCACCGGCGGTGTCTGGGCGCTCTACCTCTTGGGCTACCACCAGTCGGTCGCCACTGGTGTCGGCTTCATCGCCCTGGCCGGCGTCTCCGCCGAGTTCGGTGTCGTCATGCTGATCTACCTGAAGCAGGCCCTGGCCGAACGCGGACCAAACCCAAGCCCCGAGGAGGTGGCCGCCGCCGTGCACGAGGGTGCCCTGCTGCGCGTCCGGCCCAAGGCCATGACCGTCGCCGTGATCCTGGCCGGCCTCACGCCAATCCTGATCGGTCACGGCGCGGGTTCAGAAGTCATGGGCCGCATCGCCGCTCCAATGATCGGCGGCATGCTGACCGCCCCGCTGCTCTCGATGCTCGTTATCCCCGCCGGCTATCTGCTGCTCAGGCAGCGGTGGCCAGCTTCCACACGTTCAACAACGTCTGCCCAGGGAGAATATCCATGAAACGCCTCGCCTTGACCTTCACCGCCCTCGGTCTGGCTGCCGGCCTCGCCGCCTGCAGCAAGAAGCCGGAGACACTACCCGCCGAGGCCGCCGCGCCCGCCGCCGGCGTCACGACGAGCGCCAGCGGCGACATGTCCAAGATGGACATGGCTGCGGACGCCAAGTCGGCCAAGGGCACGGGCACGGTGACCGCCGTCGATACCACCGCCGGCACCATCACCATCGACCACGCCCCGATTCCCGAGGCGAACTGGCCGGCCATGACCATGGCCTTCAGGGCGACGCCCGAGTTGGCCAAGTCCGTGACGCCTGGCGACAAAGTGGCCTTTGAACTGCAACTTCAGGGCGGCGCGGCCGAGGTGACCGCGATCCAAAAGCAATGACGTGATCCAGCGCCCATGAAGGAGCGGGATTCCCATAGAGGACGATCCACTCCGGGTGGGGCGTCTTCATCGCGCAAATGGCGCCCAGCCTTAAGACCCTAGCCCTCGCTGGCCTTTCGCGGGTGCCCCCTCCCCGGCACATCCGAGAAATCGGTGCCTCCGCTCGCGGCTAAGTCATCGGTGGAATGACCGCCTGGCGCCACAAGCTGACTTTGGCGTCAGGCCGCAAATCGGACATTCGACCGTCCCCTGGTAGCGCACCCGGGTAGTCTCATAGGTCAGGCCAAATTGCGGCATCTGCACTGGATTGAACGCGGGCTTGCCGTGTCGAGCCGGTATGGTTCAGGTTGTAGATAGAGTCTGGGCCGATCGGGCTCGCCTGCGTCCGATACTGACGGGCTATGCCGAAAGGCTTCTGGCGGGTGTCATGCTGGTGATTCGCTGCGTAGCCGCCCCACCGAGGCGCCGATGCATGCAAAGCGAGAGAACGTCTCATCGATGAGCAATATTAATATCCGGCGCGTCATCGATAACATCCGATCCGGCACCACAGTCTATACGCCGGTCATCGAACTCATCGTCAACGCCATCCAGGCGATGCCTCCGGGTGAAGGGGCGAACGGCCGTATCGATGTCACCGTGCTACGCGCCCAGGATCTCGGTCTGTTCGACCTAGTTCCCGCTGTCGATGGCTTCGCCGTCCGCGACAACGGTGTGGGGTTCACCAAGACCAATCGCGACGCCTTCGATGAGCTCTACACAGCCAACAAGCTCACCCAGGGAGGCAAAGGTTTCGGCCGCTTCACCTGCCTCAAGTATTTCGACCGGCTGCATGTCGAGAGCGATTTCCGCCACGGCGACACGATGCACCATCGCACCTTCGACATGGGCGTCGAGAACGACATCATTGTTGGCGAGACCATCGGGGCCTCGCAGGCGAAACAAACCGGATCAACCGTCACGATCTCCGGCATCCGCGCTGTCAAGCTGCAGGACCGAGGGGTCGATATCATCGCGCGGTCGCTGGTTGAGAAGCTCCTGCCCTATCTCGTCGACACGACGGTACCCTGCCCTCGCATCGTTGTGCAGGATGTGGGGGGCGTCAATGCCGTCGTTCTCAACGACTACCTGAGCGGCGGAGACGGCCATATCTCGGAGATGAAGGTCGGTGCGCCTGTCTTCACACTGCCAGCCGCCGACGGCTCTCGTGAGTTTTTGGTCCGGGTATTTAAGTTCTATTCGCCGCGCAGCCAGAAGAGCAAAATCAGCCTAGTCGCCCACCGGCGCGAAGTGACGGACATCACGGTCCAGACTTACGTCCCGGAATTCGCCGACGAATTTCACGACGCCGGTCTGCCGGCTGATGAGGGCCGTGACCGGAACTATATCGTCAAGGCCTACGTGTATGGCCCGTATCTCGATGAGAACGTATCGCTTGAGCGGGGCGCATTCCATTTTGGACGTGACACTGACCTGCTTCTGGGCGTGACGCAGGCTCAGATCGAAAGCGCTGCCGCAGACATCACTCGCGAGGCGATGGGCGAGGACATCAGCACCCGCAGGGAGCGCAAACAGAAGCGCATCGACTCCTACGTCGCCAATGAAGCCCCCTGGCACGCCAGCGTCGCCGCCGACGCGGACTTTTCCAGCCTACCGATGAATCCCTCGGACACCGAGATCGAGATTCACCTCCAGCGTCACAAGCACGCGGTTGAGATAAGGACGCGCAGTGAAGTGGCGACGATCCTGGCCAAGCCGGACATGTCGGCGCTGAGCGAGCAGGTCGGCAAGGTCCTCGCGCGGATCTCGCAGACCAGCAAGAATGACCTGGCGCACTATGTATCGATGAGGAAGTGTGTCCTCGACCTGTTCCGGAAGTCTCTCGAGCGCGACGAGCACGGTAGGTACAGATCCGAAGGTGAGGTTCACGATATTATCGTACCTCGCCGGAAGAACAGCGATGATCTCGACTACGACGAGCACAATCTTTGGATTCTCGACGAGCGTCTGAATTTCGCGGACTACCTGACCTCTGATCTCCCGATGAACGGCCCCCAGTCTGATCGGGGCGACGTGACTATCTTCAATCACAAGGTGGCGTTCCGGGGCGAGAACGAGGCCAGTAACCCGATCATCATCTTCGAGTTCAAGCGGCCGCTGCGGCACGATTTCGCCAATCCCTCATCGGATGATGATCCCGTGGAGCAGGTCGTCCGCTACGTGAGACGTTTCCGCTCGGGAGATTTCCAGACGCCGGAGGGTCGCGACATCAGCGTGACGGAGACGACTCCTTTCTACGGGTACGTCATCTGCGACCTGACCACGAAGGTTCGCGACTGGGTGCGGGACGTGAAGGACTTCACGCCCATGCCGGACGGCCTCGGATGGTACCGCTGGTACAGCAACATGAACCTCTACATCGAGGTGCTGAGCTGGGACAAACTCCGCAAAGACGCCGAGATGCGGAATAAGATCTTCTTCCATAAGCTCGGCATCTAGTCGCGATCTGTGTCGCATCAGCGCCCGCCAGACGTGCGCCACCTTCTGCCGTTGGCTTGCCTCTAGGAATGTGAGTTCAGAGGGAAGGCTGACTGCGACCTCATCCGGCAAGCCCAACACCCACGGTTGAGACCTACATGCAGCGCCACCATTCGCTTCAAGAGACGCCGATGTCCCAGACGCAGTCGCCCGCATATGATCAACCCACTAAGGCGCTGGCGCGTCGACGCTCTCTGACCCACGCGATTGAATTGGTGACGTCCCGGCGCGAGGCCGCTGCGATCGTGCCGGCCGACCATGTCGAACGCGTCCGTCAGGCCCTGCTGAACAGCGATACGTGGGGCGATACGTGGGCGGGAGACAATTGCGATCCCAAGGATATCGCCTCCTGGCGCAGCTTTAGGGCCGCCGCCATTGGAACGCGGACGCCTCAGGAGATCACCGTCGCCTATCTGGCCGGTCCCGAGCCCGACAACGACCTCGAGGTGCTACTTGAGCTGGGCGTGCGCCCCGAGAACATCTGGGCCTTCGAGGTCGACAAGAAGATCGCTGCCCAGGGCCTGGACACGCTTCGGGATCTGAAGGCGCGCGGCGTCAAGTTCATCCCAGCCAGCATTGAGGACTACTTCATCGCCACGCCCCGGCGATTTGACATCATCTATTTCGACGCTTGTGGTCCGTTCCCCAGTAGGAACTCCGACACCGCGCGAGTCCTGGCCACCCTGTTCCGCCACAGCGCTCTGGCACCTCTGGGTGTGCTGGTTAGCAACTTCGCACGACCCGACATCAACAAGTCCGAGGAACTGACTCGCTTCAGCTTCCTGATCGGTGCCTACCTCTACCCAAAGAGCTTCCTGGAGTCGGAAAACGGTGGAAGCGTCGAAGGTCCCGAGGCCTACGGCTTCCTCTTCAACCCCTCGGCCGAGTTGACCGACGAATGGAGCGATAGCGATCCGCCCGCCGATTTCCTCGACGAAGTGAAGGCGAACTTCGAGCGCTACTACGGCCTCTTTATCACCCGCAGCATCATGGACCTGGCTACGATCGTTGCACCAACGGCCAGGCTGCTGAGCGGCGATCTCTGGAAGATCGCGTTCGACAAGGACCTCACGGCCGCGATTGCCCGCGGCCGGCGCTTGGTCATCTTCAACGAAGAGGCGTTCAAAAGTGGTGACGACGAGGGCGATGCCGGAGCCGACCATATGGACTCCGACGGCGACGCCATCGTCCATTCCGACTTCAACTCACTGCTCTGGACCCTGGCGGCATGCGGGTACTACGCGGTGGACCTCAACTTCGGCGCGCCGCCGACCGATGCCAAGACGCTCTTCAATCCGTGGCGCAACGCGCTGATCGGCAAGCCCGCCGGCGGCGGCTATCCGCTCGAAGATCTGATGGCCGTCTACTATGCTTGGCGTCACGACCCGCAGCTGTGGTCGGAAGCTATGCGACGGATCGCTGACTTTCCGTATCGGGAGGAGATGCCCTTCCTGTGTGACGTGCCGACCCAGGAACTGGGCTTCTACCCGGCGTTCGCACAGTTGGCCTACCCGACCCATCCGAACGTGCGCGAAACCCGGCGCTTCCGATACGTCGCCGAAGGCAAGCAGACGCCGATGTTCATGGACGTTATCGCCTTCGACGAGTGCCGCTACGTCTATGACTGGCTTTCAGCCCTGCACCTGACGCCGGAGGATTGGGGCGATCTGTCAGCGCAACTGACTTTTCGCTTCGCCCTCGACGGCATCGCCAAGGACAAGCGCTGGATGGGCGACGATTTCCTCTACGGGTGTCACGTCGTGGGCGAGAATGCCGACTTCCCAACCGGCGATCTGCAACTGCGCGAGGATCTTTCGCCGGGCGAGCCACAGCTTGCTACTCCAGTAGACAACGATCCGCCCCCCCCTGCCTGCTGATCCAGCCAGCGCCGCCCAAGCGGCGGCGCGAGCGGTCTGCGCGT
Source organism: Phenylobacterium sp. 58.2.17 (assembly GCF_026411515.1). Classification (NCBI taxonomy): domain Bacteria; kingdom Pseudomonadati; phylum Pseudomonadota; class Alphaproteobacteria; order Caulobacterales; family Caulobacteraceae; genus Phenylobacterium; species Phenylobacterium sp. 58.2.17. Next base: position 78,135 of record NZ_JAPMTQ010000008.1, read on the forward strand.
TGTCTTGCAATCTTGAATTGATATCCCCAAACGGTGCGGGGGTTCCCGCATGACCCGCTTTTCGCGAGTTCCTACGCCCAGGTTGAACAACCTCCGCTATAGTCGAGGCGCCGACTCTTGCGCGCGTGGCGCATGATCGAGGAGAGGGCCCATGGCCGACGAAAAGCCCGGGAGAACGTTCCAGTTCCTTCGTAACGGGAACGCCGATCCCGAGGACCTGGCCTGGCCGAAGGGCGCCGACACCGTGCGGCAGGCGATCTCTGAAGCGATGAACGCGAAGAACATCGCCTTCCTCCTGGGGGCCGGCTGCTCCTCGCTGATGAAAGATGGGGTCGAGCTAGGCATCTCGACCATGGCGCCACTGGCCAAGGAGTTCTGCTGCGAGACCCTGCAGGCGCAGGCGGACGGCTTCTACACCGACGCGCCGAAAGAAACGGCACCCGATCCGAAGGCCCCCGAAGGCGACGGTGACGCGACTGCTCAGGCCGCCGAGGAAACTGCACACGAAGAAGGGCAGGACACCTGGGATGACGACGACGAGGACGATCCGTTCGGAATCGGCCCGCCGCCAAAAGCCGAGGACGTTGAACCCGATCCACCGAAGTCGCCGGCTCCTTGGCGACTGACGAAGGAGGAGCTGACCTACCTCGACGGGCTCGGCATCGATCTGGAACAGGGCTACATCCGCAACCTTGAGCGCCTGATGGAGGTGTTGTTCGCCCAGCGTTTCGTGCTGCGCGCCAGCAACAGCGCGGCGCACTGGCCGGCGCGGGACCTGATCGACGGGATCATCAAGAAGGTCCAGGACTTCCTCTGGCTGCGGGTGACGCAGGGCGCCTTTGCCGGGAGCGACACGTCCGTCCGCGATCTCTACGAACGGTTCTACAAAAAGCTGGTTCTTCGCGACCGCTCGCTGCCGCGTCCGTGGGTCTTCACGACCAACTATGACCACTTCAGTGAACTGGCGATGGATCGCCTTGGCGTGCCCTACGCCAACGGCTTTTCGGGGGTCGTCGAGAGGCGCTTCAATCCGGCGACCTACCGCTATGCGCTGGCCGAGCAGCTCGATGTCGCGAGCCGCAAATGGAGCGCGGTCGACGCCTTCGTCTATCTGGTCAAGCTGCACGGGTCGGTGACCTGGACCGAAGACGACCATGGCCTCTTTCCGATCAAGGAAGTTTGGCCGCCCACCGACGCAACCCGGATGATGATCTATCCCACGCCGGCTAAGCAGAACTCCTCGCTCGGCTCGCCCTACGCCGATCTCTTTCGGGAATTTCAATCACGCATCGTCCGTGAGCAGAGCGTGCTGATCACCGCCGGCTACGCCTTCGGAGACGAGCATCTCAACAACATCATCTACCAAGCGCTGACGATCCCGACCTTCCGCCTGGTGATCTTCGCGGCGGTTGATACGGAGGGTGAAATCGCGAAGTTGCGCGCGCTCCGCGACCCTCGCATCTGGATCATCGGCGGAGACGGTCCCGGAGCCGGCAGCCGGGCGCACTATTTCGATTCGATCGTCGAGCACTTCATGCCGCAGCGACCTAGCGATCGGATTGATGACGCTGTCCGCAAAGTCCTTAGCGACCTCGCGCCACCGCCGAAGACGGACGACGAGCCATGAGCCACGACGATCGCAAAAGGGCGATCGGCAAGGTCGTGTCCGTCGCCGCCGACCGCTTCGTCGTCGAGATGCACGCCGGTACCGACAACTTCACCGTCGTCGGCTTCGACGACGTCCACTATGTCGCACGGCTCGGGTCATTCCTGATGATCCCGGCCCAGACCGAATACGTGGTCGGCGAGGTAATAGGACTACGCGAACGCGACGCCACCGCGCCGGGGGACCGCGGCGACTTCGATCGGGCGGGCTCGGCCAAATACTTGGATGTTGTCCCAGTCGGCATGTTGCCGATGGACGGCGGCAGCTTCCGCTTCGGCGTCTCGATTTTCCCGTCGCTGTACGCTGACGCGCTCTATGCCCTCGACGACGAGCTGGACCGCATCTTCGACACCGACAACGCGATTGAGGCGGTGCCCGCTCCCTGCCAAACGCCAGGAGCGGACCGGTTCAAGGCCATCCCTATCGGCAAGTCGGTCGTGTTCGAGGACTACGAGGTCAAGGTTCGTCTCAATGAGTTCTTTGGCGGCCACGTGGCCGTGCTAGGCAACACCGGCAGCGGGAAGTCCTGCACCGTCGCTTCGATCCTCCAGACTCTCTTCCGCAAGCCGACCGAGCACCATGCCCGGGGTGCCACGTTCGTGGTGTTCGACGTCAACGGCGAATATCACGAAGCCCTCTCGCCGCTCGCCAAACCGGGCCGCATCGGGGTCAAGCGCGTCGTGCTGGACGGGACGACGGCGGGTTTCCGGCTGCCCCATTGGTTTCTGGAGATGTCGGAGTGGGAGCTGCTGCTGCAGGCCAGCGAGCGCACTCAATTGCCGGTTCTAAGGACCGCGCTTGGCCTGACAAGCCTCTTCCACGCCAAGACGTCCGATGCTCTGGCGCTGCGGGAGCACTTCATCGCCACCTGCATCGTGGAGTGCTTCCGCGGCGCTGACGGCGACGGATCAGTCTCGAAGTTCCAGCGGGTGGTGTCGCTGCTCCAAAAGTACCCGACCAAAGACTTAAATATGGCCCTGCTCAACAAGTTCGGGCCGAACATGCAGTACGGGAACTTCACCGGCGCCAACGGTCAGGCGCTCTTCCTGACGGAAGTGCGCAAGAAGCTCCGAGAAGACGTTCCGCTGCCAGCCTACACACGCACTCCCTTCTCGTTCGACGAACTGCACGAGTGTCTGGACTTCGCGATCCTCTATGAGGAGGCCCACGGCAACCGCCAGATCAGGGACTATTGCTCGGCGATGGTGACGCGGCTGAAGTCGCTGCAAGAGCGCGTCGAATACGCCTTCCTTCGGCACGAGGGCACCGACGTCGCCAGTGCGCCCAGCGACCTCGACTTCCTGGCGGATATCGTCGGGCTCGACGCCAAGGGCACCGGCTATGCGAAGTGCGACCAGATCATCATCATCGACCTCAACTCGGTCGAGGACGAGATCGTCGAACTGGTGAGCGCGGTAATCGCCCGGATGCTTTTTCGGCTGCTGCGCCGGGCGGAGCCGCGCAATCGTTTCCCTATCCACCTCCTGCTGGAGGAGGCCCATCGCTACATTGCCTCGACCCCGTCTCGGTTCTCGATCGATGCGACAAAGATTTTCGAGCGGATCGCCAAGGAGGGCCGCAAGTACGGCATGTTCGTGATGCTTGCGTCGCAGCGCCCGAGCGAGTTGTCCAAGACGGTCCTCAGCCAATGCTCCAACTTTCTGGTCCACCGGATTCAAAACCCTGACGACCTGTCCCAAATCCGCCAGATGACCCCGTTTATTTCCGACGCGGTGCTCAAGCGATTGCCATCGCTTCCACGTCAGCACGCTCTGGTATTTGGGACGTCCGTGAACCTGCCGACCACCTTTAAGGTCGGTCAGGCCTCGCCTAGACCGCGCAGCGACGACACGGCCGTGGTCGATCTCTGGTTCCATGAGGAAGGGCGGATGGCCGACCTACATCTTGGCCCGCCCGCCGCCGAACCCGACGAGGACGACTTCAGTGACTTCGTCTGATCAACTCGAGTCGATGGCGCAGTACCTTGAGGCCTCAGGCGACTACCGCGTCGTCCGGCGTCTGAAACCGCGGCTCGGGAACATTCCCCCGCCTGGCGTACCCACTTGGTATGGCCTCGTCGTCGATGTCGAGACGACGGGACTGGACGCTCGCAAGGACGAAATCATCGAGCTGGCGATGACCCCGTTTACCTACGGGCGCGACGGGACGATCTACATGGTTGGCGGTAGTTTCTCCGCCTTACGCCAACCCAGCGTGCCGATCAGCCCGGCAATCACCGGCATCACCGGCATCACCAATGAGATGCTGGCCGGGATGACGATAAATCCCGCTGACGTCGCGCAGTTCGCGGCACCAGCGTCTTTGATCATTGCCCACAACGCCGCCTTCGACCGGCGCTTCCTCGAGCGCTTCAGCGACGTCTTCACGACCAAGCCCTGGGCCTGTTCGCTTAGCCAAATCGACTGGGCGGCCGAAGGGTTCGAGGGCACGAAGCTCGCCTATCTCGCCCAGGCTGCGGGCTTCTTTTACGACCGGCATCGGGCGATGCACGACTGCCTTGCCACGGTTGAACTCCTGTCGGCGCCGCTACCGCGGTCCGGCGTCACCGGCCTCAGCCGCCTGTTGGACGCCGCCCGCCTCCCCACTTGGCGCATCTGGGCGGAAAACTCCCCCTTTGACCTCAAGGACATCCTCAAGGCCCGAGGCTACCGATGGAATGGCGACGGCGGTCCTCAACCGCGGGCTTGGTATATCGATGTGCCCGACGCCGAGCGTGATCCGGAGCTTCACTTCTTGAAGACGAAAATCTACCGCCGCGACGTCGGCCTCACCATTCGGCGGATCGAGGCTCACGACCGTTTCTCAGACCGCGTCTGATCCCTCAACAATGGCCGTGAGCCTGACCACGTCAGTCCGTCGGGCGCTCCTTTCAATTGATGCGGTCGCGGCGTCGGACTCTGTCCGACTTCAACCGTCATCGCGTACTCCGCATCCTGGCCGGCAGCGATACCCCTGTTAGGGAGTCGAATCCCCTGGCGGTAAGCGGATCTTCCGACGTCCGGCAACGAGTCAGGTTCTGCCGATGTTGGCCACATGCAGAAGCCGCGCTGCCTGAGAGCAGACCATCTGAACTTCGGCCAGGAGCCCGGCACAAACGCACCGGATTTAGGTTCCAGCGCCAGCCGCGAAGCAGACCCTCCGAACGTCGGCTTTGAGCCCATTGCGGGCGTCGTCTACGAGGCGGCTGCCTCAGCTCGCAGGGCCGAGAGCCGCTCCTCGCAGGATTGGCGCACGAGGTCAGACAGGACCCGGATCCGCTCGTCGATCCACGCGAGTTCTTCCGCGCTGATCTTGTAGTGCTCGGAGTAGCGAGCATCGACGTACGCGCGTCTTAGAAGCTCGAAACAGCGCTGTTCGAACTTCGTCCTGCGCGGCCAGGCCGTAGTAAGCCGCCCATCGAGTTGCTCGGCCTGCGAACGCAGGAAGTTCAATTTGTGGGACTTCGGGCTGTAGAGCGTCAGCACCAGCAGCAGGCAGTGATAGAGGCGCTCCGTCGCCTGGTGGTACAGAAACGCGGCGAGCTTTCCCTTGCCCTTTGCAACTTGCTCCGAAGCGGCTTGCCGAAAGTCCTCGGCGCTCTCGAACCACTCCCTGAAGAACCCTTCCGCCTCCACGAGCGCTTCAGCGGGCTCCAGCTTCTTCGGGCGATCAAAGGGATGGCCTGGGGCTTCGTAGAGCACGACGCCGTCGCGGACGATGTCGGTGAAGAAGTACCGGCCGTGCTTCAGCCGCTTGTTCACGTCAGCCAGGCTATGGACGATGAAATTCACCGGCGCAGTTAGCCGATGGGCGATCTGATACTCACGCAACAGGTGGTCGTCCGCGCCCGCCCAGAACTCCAGAACGTCGGTGAGCTTCTCGTGGTTTACGACCACGAGCAGATCGTAGTCCGAGACGTAGCCGCCAACCGGATCGTCCACCCAGTCGCCGCGGGCGTACGATCCGAACAGGATCACCTTCAGGATCTGGCCATCACGCTTGTGCTCAGAGTGACCACCGGCGGTCGCCGCCTCAAACTCGGAGAAAAGGATCTCCGCCGCGCGGGCCAGTTCCCGTCGCTTGGTCTCCGGCAAATGATCCTGGCTGGACTTCATGTCCCTATGTCCCGTGAACCAGCCAAGGTTGCAAGACGGCTGCGAGCGTCAAAGCTTCAGGACGAAGCGCCACCAAGCAGGCGCATGTAGCCGCCGTCCGCCATCGCCCTGCCCGTCCTTACCAGCCTGATGGCTGCGTCCCGGATCGAAGAGGTGCGCCAGTCGTAGCGCGCAACCGCTTCTGGGCCGAAAATCTGGACGGCGATCTGCCGATAAGTCGCCTGCGCCTGCACCGCGTCTAAGGCGATCAGGGACCTGCGCAGTCGAACTTGCTGCTGCAACGTCAAATCCTCACTGATCACGCCGCCGCTTAAGATCCTGTCCAGGTCGCGAGCGCCCTTGAGCGCAGCCGAGAATGATCCAGCTATCGGGATCATGGCAGCAAGAGGCGCGGAGGGGTCTCCCCCTTCCACATAGACCTGCAGACCGCCTCGCAAACGCAAGTGCAGGCCCTCTACCGTTCGGCGCTGGGCAATGACGTCGGCAGAGCTGGAAAGGGGTAGCCCCGAGCTGCCTGCCGACGGCCGCAGCCAAACGACGCTTGTGGGCGCAGTTTCAGGACACCAAAAGACCTGCGCGGCGCTGGCGTCGGCCATTGGGTCAGCGAAGAATTGCAGTCCCCAGGGCCTTGCCCCTGCTTCTCCGCAGAAAGTGCTCGCCATCGCCGCACGGCGGTATCCCTCGTTCCGCCGTAGAAACTCCCACGCAAAGTCCGCGCGCCGAAAGGTCTGCATGACCGCAACACCCCCGCCTGTCGTCTGGACACATGGGATGGCAGACGGCCCGGCAAGGCGAGCAAGAGGCGGCGATTGAGGGAAACAGCGGGTCCCCGCGCCAGATTTTGGCGCGGTTTCGGCGATCGCTGGCGCGCTTCCGGCGGACCAAGCACGCGCGCGCTACCAACCGGCGCCGCCTCACGTCGCCCGAGCGGAACAGACCCCTTTCGCCTCGCCGGCAGTGACCCCTCTAGCGCAGTTGTTGGCCGGCGTTCAGGGGCGAACCGTGAGATTGGGGTTTGCGGCGCCCCAACCACAAGGCGAGCTATTCCCTCCACGCTGCAACTATGCTGAGAATCATGAACCCATCGCTGAGCGGCCTCAGCAGCAACGACTAGAGGGCCATGGACGACGCGGCCTTTCCAAGCCACAGCGCCCTTCTCGCCACGGCCCTGCGCGCTATCCGCAGGGCGCGCGGCATGCGCTCGAGCGAGGTCGCCGAGGCCATGGGCTTGCAGCTTCGCACCTATCAACACTTTGAGGAGGGCGCCGGGCCGTTTGATCTGGATCGTATTCGCCGCTTTGCCGATGCGACCGACAGCGACCCGTTCGCGATCGTCGCGAGCATTTGGCTGCAGGACGCCGATTTTGCGGTTCGAGCTATCGAAGCCAAGCCGATGGTGGTCATGATGCTCGCTCTGAGATCCTTCCACGAAGAGCTCGATCAAGACATCACCCTGATCGAGCCGCGCGTGTGGTGGGGGGGCTTCCGCCGCCTCTTCCAGGATCTGGCCGACCACGTCCGCAAGCAAGACTTGAGCGCCGAGACCTGGTTGGATGATCAAGCGTTGCGGCTGGGCCTGCCGCCGTCCTTTCATCCCCGCTCAAGACGAAAACCGTCAGATGAAGACAGTGGGGAATGACATAACGCCGATCCGCGGGCATCGTCCGGCCCATGGAGAATCGGTTCATCGTCCGACCTGACCCCATGGGGTTCAGTGTCTATGATCTCTCGACCGGGGAGACGGTGGTCATAGCGATGTCGCGACAGAGCGGCTTGTCTCGCGAAGATGCCGAGCACACGGCAGCCATGTTCAACCAGAACTCGGAACCGATGGGCCCGACCGCCCACTAGTCCGCCCCACCGAGGCAGGCAGCCTCGGCTTAGCCGTCGATTGCCGTCGGCTGCGTTTAACTCATCAGTACGTCGCTACGGGACGCGATCCAAACGCTCGGGCGAGCCCAGTCGGTCCAGTTCTGGAAACACCGACTGGGACGCGAACAAATGCGAAAAATTGCGAGAACATTCGCGTGCAAACGCTGCACACGACACCGCACATCACATTGAATTAAAAGACAATTCCGTCCAGTCCATCATCGGGGCGACGGATAGGCGGTAGCTGTCGCGATGTTCGGTTTGCATGGCCAATCGGGTCGCTCGGAGCGGCTGTCTTCGTGGCCACTTAGTACAGCCGGCGGCCGCTTTCCACCCGCGCGGCGTTCGGCCGCCGCGCGGGCCATTGACCTAGCGTCACCAATTTTCTAATTTTCAGGAATTCCTGAAAGTTCACGAAAATGAATCTTCCCCCGCTCACCCAGGCCTTCGTCCTCCACTTCGGAGAGATGGGCAGCCGCTGGGGCATCAGCCGTACGGTCGGCCAGATCTACGCCCTGCTGTTCCTGGCCGAAGAACCGCTGAACGCCGACGACATCACCGAGAAGCTCGGCTTCTCCCGCTCCAACGTCAGCATGGGCCTGAAGGAGCTGTCGTCCTGGCGGCTGGTGAAGCTGCAACACAAGCCCGGCGACCGGCGCGAGTACTTCTCGACGCCTGAGGATATCTGGGAGATCGTGCGCATCCTGGCCGAGGAACGGCGCAAGCGGGAGATCGACCCGACCCTATCGATGCTGCGTCAGGCGCTGGTCGAGACGCCGGCGACAGAGGGCGAACGCCACGCCCAGGCGCGGATGGCCGAGATGCACGGCCTTATCGAGCTTGTCACCCGCTGGTCGGAGGACATTCAGAAGCTCGAGACCCAGACCCTGATCCAACTGCTCGAGGTGGGCTCCAAGGTGCAAAAGGTTTTCGAGATCAAGGACCGGTTGAAGGTCGTCGCCGGCGGCAAGTCGCGCCGCCGCGCCAAGTCCGAGGGCCAGGCCGATGTTTGACGACATCAGCGCGCTGACCCTGGCGCGGGCCCAGTTCGCCTTCACAGTCTCGTTCCACTTCATCTTCCCGGCCTTCTCGATCGGCCTGGCCAGCTACCTGGCGGTGCTCGAGGGGCTGTGGCTGAAGACCGGCAAGGAGGTCTATCTCAACCTCTTCAAGTACTGGCTGAAGATCTTCGCCCTGGCCTTCGCCATGGGCGTCGTCTCCGGCATCACCATGTCCTACCAGTTCGGCACCAACTGGTCGGTGTTCTCGGACAAGGCCGGGCCGGTGATCGGTCCGCTGATGGCCTACGAGGTGATGACTGCCTTCTTCCTGGAGGCCGGCTTCCTGGGCGTGATGCTGTTCGGCATGAACCGCGTGGGGCCCAGGCTGCACTACATGGCCACCCTGGCGGTGGCGATCGGCACCTTCATCTCGGCCTTCTGGATCCTCTCGGCCAACAGCTGGATGCAGACGCCGCAGGGCTTCGTCATGAACGCCGCCGGCCAGTTCGAGCCGGCCGACTGGTGGGCCATCATCTTCAATCCTTCCTTCCCCTACCGGCTGGTCCACACCGTGCTCGGGGCCTACCTGACCACGGCCCTGGCGGTCGGCGCGGTCGGGGCCTGGCACCTGCTGAAGGACAAGACCAACGCCGGCGCGCGGGTGATGTTCAATATGGCCATGGGCATGATCGCCGTGGCCGCCCCGGTCCAGATCTTCGCCGGCGACATGCACGGCCTGAACACCCTGGAGCACCAGCCCGCCAAGGTCATGGCCATGGAGGGCCACTTCCAGAGCCATCCGGACGGCGCGCCCCTGATCCTATTCGGCCTCCCCGACGAGAAAGCCGCCACGGTTCATTCCGAAATCTCGATCCCCAAGGCCTCCTCGCTGATCCTCAAGCACGACCCGAACGCGCCGCTGGCCGGGCTCGACACCGTGCCGCGCGAAAACTGGCCGCACGTCGCCATCGTCTTCTGGTCGTTCCGGATCATGGTCGGCCTCGGCATGCTGATGCTGGCCCTCGGGGCGGTCAGCCTGCTCGCCCGCGTTCGCCGCAAGCTCTACGACTGGCCCTGGCTGCACCGCTTCGCCCTGGTCATGGGGCCGGCCGGCTTCGTCGCCGTGCTGGCCGGATGGGTGACGACGGAGGTCGGCCGCCAGCCCTTCACGGTCTACGGCCTGCTGCGCACCTCGCAGTCGGCCGCCCCGCTCGACGCGCCGGCGGTCGCCGCCTCGCTGCTGGCCTTCGTGGTCGTCTACTTCATCGTGTTCTCGGCCGGCGCCGGCTACATCCTGAGGCTGATGAGCCACCCGCCCCATCCGGGCGAACCGGGCCTGGAGCCGGCGCCGGACCACCCGGTCCGAACCGCCGGCATCACGCCCGCCCCCGGCATCACCGTCCATCGCGCCAGCGAGGGAGACGCCTCGTGACCCTGGACCTCCCCTTCATCTGGGCCTTCGTGATCGCCTTTGCGGTCTTCGCCTATGTCGTCATGGACGGCTTCGACCTCGGCATCGGCATCCTGTTCCCGACTTTCAAGCCAGGGCGCGAGCGCGACTCGGCGATGAACTCGGTCGCCCCCGTCTGGGACGGCAACGAGACCTGGCTGGTGCTCGGCGGCGGCGGGCTGATGGCCGCCTTCCCGCTCGCCTACGCCCTCGTGCTGCCGGCGCTCTACGCCCCGATCATCGCCATGCTGCTGGCGCTGATCTTCCGCGGCGTGGCCTTCGAGTTCCGCTGGCGCGATCCGGATCATCGCCGGTTCTGGGATTTCGCCTTCACCGCCGGATCAGTGGTCGCCGCTTTCTCCCAGGGCGTGACCCTGGGCGCGCTCCTCCAAGGGATCACCGTGGAGGGCCGCCAGTACGCCGGCGGCTGGTGGGACTGGCTGACCCCCTTCAGCCTGCTCACCGGCGTCAGCATCGTGATCGGCTACGCCTTGCTGGGCGCGACCTGGCTGGTGATGAAGACCGAGGGCGCCATGCAGGCCCACATGCGGCGCATGTCCGGCTGGCTCGGCGCGGCCACGATCCTGCTGATCGCTGTAGTCAGCGCGGTCACCCCGTTCCTGGAGGGCGCCTATTACGAGAACTGGTTCGCCTGGCCGAGCGTGCTGCTGACCGCCCAGGTGCCGCTGCTGGTGCTGATCGGTGCGGTTCTGTTCTTCCGCAGCCTGCGCAAGGGCCATGAGCGCTGGCCCTTCCTGCTGGCGCTCGGTCTGTTCGCCCTCAGCTTCGTCGGGCTGGGGATCAGCATGTTCCCCTATGTCGTGCCCGGCGCGGTGACTATCTGGGAGGCCGCAGCCCCCGACTCCAGCCTGCTGTTCATGCTGGTCGGCGCCTCGGTGCTTATCCCGATCATCCTGGCCTACACCGCCTACGCCTACTGGGTGTTCCGCGGCAAGGTCGGCCACGAGGGCTATCACTGATGGCCGCCCCCTCCCCCGCGGCCTGGCGGCGACTGGCCTGGTTCGTCGGTCTCTGGCTGGCCGGCGTCCTGACCGTCGGCGCGGTCAGCTACCTGATCCGCGCTTGGCTGCTTTGATGAGGGCCCCTCGCGCCCTGCGCGTATCTGTCCATGGGCGGGGCTCCCCCTGCCTGCGGGGGGCACGCTTTTGAGTAACTGTGTTGAATTGATGAGTTCGTCGAACCCCGCCCCCGATCGGCGGCGCCTGCTGTTGGGGGCGTCCGCCCTGCTGCTGACGGCTGGCTGCGCCCAGGCCGCCCCGCCGCTCGATCTGGTGGTCTACAAGACGCCGTGGTGCGGCTGCTGCAAGGGCTGGATCAGCCACATGGCCAAGGCCGGTTTCAAACCGACGGTGCACGAGGTCGAGGATCTCGCCCCGATCCGCGACAAGCAGGGCGTGCCCTTCGAACTGTCGTCCTGCCACACCGGCGTGATCGGCGGCTATGTCGTCGAGGGCCACGTGCCGCCCGCCGACGTCCTGCGGCTGCTCAAGGAACGCCCCAAGGCGCTTGGCCTCACCGTGCCGGGCATGCCGATCGGCTCGCCGGGCATGGAGAGCCCCAGCGGCCAGACTGAGGCCTACGCCACGCTGCTGCTGCTCGACCGATCCGGAAAGACGCGGGTCTTCGCCCGCCACGGCTAGCTGAGCGAGAACGGCACGATCGAGCGCTCGGTGCGCGAGACGCGGAAACTGCGGTCCACCGGCGGAAACGCCCGTTGCAGGCAGTCATCGCGCTCGCAGATACGGCAGCTGACCCCGATCCGCGCCGGCGGCCCCTTCAGGTCGACGCCGTCGGAATAGACGATGGCGTCGGCGTACTCGACCTCGCAGCCCAGCCCCAGGGCGTAGCGGCGGTCCGGCGTCCCGTGGCCGCCCGACCGCTTCAGCACGCTCCAGGCCAGGCACAGATAGCGCGCGCCGTCCGGCATCTCGGCCACCTGGGTCAGGATGCGCCCATCGCGCCCGAACGCCTCGTGCACGTTCCACAGCGGACAGGTCCCGCCGAACCGCGCGAACTGGAACCGGGTGGCGCTGTGGCGCTTGGTGATGTTGCCGGCCGGATCGACCCGCACGAAGTAGAACGGCACCCCGCGCGCGCTGGGCCGCTGAAGGGTGCTCAAGCGGTGGCAGGTCTGCTCGAAGCTGGACTGGAAGCGCAGGGTCAGGGCGTCGATGTCGTGCCGCAGCTCCTGCGCCGCCTGCCGGAACGCCTCGTAGGGCAGGACCAGGGCGCCGGCCGCGTAGTTGGTCAGGCTGATCCGGCAGATGTCGACCGCCGCGGGGCTGCGCAGCTCGGAAGCCTCCAGCTCGGCCTCGATGATCTCGCCCAGTTCGGCGGCGACCACATGGCAGGCCATCTGGAAGGTCCGCGTCTCGGCCGGCTGAGCCATGTTCAGCGTCAGCTCCCGCCTCTCCGGATCAAAGCGGCGCATCAGGTCGCCCTCGGCCACCCGCCGCACGACGACCTGCAGCTTGTCGCGCAGATAGGCCTCCAGCGCGCTCTCCAGCGGGATTTCCGGGGCTAGGCCGCACCGACCGTGCAACTGCTCGGCCGCCACATCCAGCGCATGGATGTAGTTGTTCTTGTAATGGAAATAGTCGCGCACCTCCTCGTAGGGCAGCTGCGCGCTGGCCGCGACCGTCTCGTCCAAGGCAAGAGCCTCGTCGGTAGCGCTCAGCCGCTCGCCGGCCCGCCGGTGCGCCCGGTGCAGATCCAGGTAGTGCCGTGCGAAGCTCGGCGCGTTGGTCACCACCAGCTTCAGCTCCGCCAGCGACGGCGCCGGGGCTTCGGCGGCCGATTCCGCCGTCGCCTCGCGCAGGTCGGCGATCATTCGCTGATCGTCGTCGGCGTCGAGCGAAGCGGCGTCCACATCGAACACTCGCATCATCGAGATCAGCACCCGCGCGGTTACTGGGCGCTGGTTGGCCTCGATCTGCGAGAGATAGCTGACCGAGACGCCAAGCCTTGCCGCGCAAGGCTCCAGCTTCCAGCCCCGCCCCTCGCGCAGGCGGCGCACCTTCGGTCCGACGAACAACTTTTGCGACATTTGCAACTTCGCAGAATGTAAATTTGTGAAGCGTGTTTTTCACAATAGCGCCTCTATTCACATGACGTCACCTGTCCCGGCGCCTATCGCAGGTCCGCGCCTGCTTTCGATGGCGCGCCAGACGCAAGGCCAGGCCCGTGAATTCCATCGTCCGCAACCTCGCGCCGACGGGCGCCAAGCACATCCTTGAAGAGCTTGAGAAGCGCCGTGGGGAGGCGCGTCTGGGCGGTGGCGAGCGGCGTATCGCGAGCCAGCACGGCAAGGGCAAGTTGACGGCGCGCGAGCGGCTCGAGCTGCTGCTGGACGAGGGCTCGTTCGAAGAGTTCGACATGTTCGTCGAGCACCGGGCGGTGGACTTCGGGATGGCCGACAACCGGGTGCCGGGCGACGGGGTGGTGACCGGCTGGGGCAAGATCAACGGCCGGCTGGTGTTCGTGTTCTCCAAGGACTTCACGGTGTTCGGCGGCAGCCTGTCGAACGCCCACGCCCGCAAGATCGTCAAGGTGCAGGAGCAGGCGCTGAAGGTCGGAGCCCCGATCATCGGCCTGTTCGACGCCGGCGGGGCGCGCATCCAGGAGGGGGTCGACGGCCTGGCCGGCTATGCCGACATCTTCCTACAGAACACCCTGGCCTCGGGGGTGATCCCGCAGATCAGCGTGATCATGGGCCCCTGCGCCGGCGGCGACGTCTATTCGCCGGCGATCACCGACTTCATCTTCATGGTGAAGGACACCTCCTACATGTACGTGACCGGTCCGGACGTGGTGAAGACCGTCACCCACGAGGAGGTCACCCACGAGGAGCTCGGCGGCTACCGGGTGCACGCCATCAAGTCGGGGGTCGCCGACGGGGCGTTCGAGAACGACCTGGAGGCGCTGACCCAGGTGCGCCGGCTGGTCGACTTCCTGCCGCTCTCCAACCGCCAGAAGCCGCCGGTGCGCGAGAGCTTCGATGCGCCCGACCGGCTGGAGCCCTCGCTCGACAGCCTGGTGCCGGCCAATCCGAACAAGCCCTACGACATGAAGGAGCTGATCCTCAAAGTCGTCGACGAGGCCGACTTCTTCGAGATCAGCCCGGAGTTCGCCAAGAACATCATCTGCGGCTTCGGCCGCATCGAGGAGGCCACCGTCGGCATCGTCGCCAACCAGCCGCAGGTGCTGGCCGGGGTGCTCGACATCGACTCCTCGCGCAAGGCCGCCCGCTTCGTGCGCTTCTGCGACGCCTTCGAGATACCGCTGGTCACCTTCGTCGACGTGCCCGGCTTCATGCCCGGCACCAAACAGGAGCAGGGCGGGCTGATCCGCCACGGGGCCAAGCTGCTGTTCGCCTACGCCGAGGCCACCGTGCCCAAGGTCACCCTGATCACCCGCAAGGCCTATGGCGGGGCCTATGACGTGATGAGCTCCAAGCACATCCGCGGCGACCTCAACTACGCCTGGCCCTCGGCCGAGATCGCGGTGATGGGCTCCAAGGGCGCAGTCGAGATCATCTTCCGCTCCGAGATCGGCGACCCCGAGGCCATCGCCGCCAGAGAGGCCGAGTACAAGGAGCGCTTCGCCAATCCGTTCGTCGCCGCTTCCCGCGGCTACATCGACGATGTCATCATGCCCCACTCCACACGCCGGCGCATCGCCGGCGCGCTCAAGAACCTCAGGGGCAAGCAACTCGCCAACCCCTGGAAAAAACACGACAACATCCCGCTGTAGGTCGCGCTTTATGTTCACGAAAATCCTGATCGCCAACCGCGGCGAGATCGCGGTTCGCATCATCAAGACCTGCCGCCGGATGGGTATCGCCACGGTCGTCGTCTACTCCGAGGCCGACGCCGACTCGATGGCCGTCGAGATGGCCGACGAGAGCGTGTTCATCGGCGGCTCGCCCGCCGCTGAGAGCTACCTCGTCGCCGACAAGATCGTCGCCGCCTGCCGCGCCACCGGCGCCCAGGCCGTGCATCCCGGCTTCGGCTTCCTCTCCGAGAACGCCGGCTTCGCCAAGCGCCTGGCCGACGAGGGCATCGTCTTCATCGGTCCCAACCCCAAGGCCATCGAGGCCATGGGCGACAAGATCGAGAGCAAGAAGTTCGCCGCCAAGGCCGGCGTCTCCACCGTGCCGGGCCACGTCGGCGAGATCGACGACGTCGCCCACGCCCTGAAGATCGCCGCCGACATCGGCTATCCGGTGATGATCAAGGCCAGCGCCGGCGGCGGCGGCAAAGGCATCCGCGTCGCCTGGAACGAGAAGGACGTCGAAGAAGGCTTCCCCGCCGTCCGCGCCGAGGCCAAGGCCAGCTTCGGCGACGACCGGATCTTCATCGAGAAGTTCATCGAGAGCCCGCGCCACATCGAGATCCAGGTGCTCGGCGACAAGCACGGCAATGTCGTCCACCTGTTCGAGCGCGAATGCTCGATCCAGCGCCGCAACCAGAAGGTCATCGAGGAGGCCCCCTCCCCGCTGCTCGACGAAGCCACCCGCGCGGCCATGGGCGCCCAGGCCGTCGCCCTGGCCCAGGCTGTGAACTACGACAGCGCCGGCACCGTCGAGTTCGTCGCCGGCCAGGACAAGAGCTTCTTCTTCCTGGAGATGAACACCCGCCTGCAGGTCGAGCACCCGGTCACCGAGCTGATCACCGGCGTCGACCTGGTCGAGCAGATGATCCGCGTCGCCTACGGCGAAAAGCTCGCCTTCCAGCAGTCGGACCTGGCCATCAACGGCTGGGCCATCGAGAGCCGCATCTACGCCGAGGATCCCTATCGCGGCTTCCTGCCGTCGATCGGCCGCCTCGTCCGCTACTCGCCGCCGCAGGAGGGCGAGGCCGGCGCCGCCAAGGTCCGCAACGACGCGGGCGTGCGTGAAGGCGATGAGATCTCGATGTTCTACGACCCGATGATCTCCAAGCTCTCCACCTGGGGGCCCGACCGCGCCGGTGCCATCGCCGCCATGGGCCGCGCGCTCGAGGACTTCCACATCGAGGGCCTGGGTCAAAACATCCCGTTCCTGGCGGCGGTCATGGACCAGGAGCGCTTCGTCTCCGGCAAGCTCTCGACCAACTACATCAAGGACGAGTTTCCCGACGGCTTCCACGGGACCGAGCCGACGCCTGCGCAGCGCGACCTGATGGCCGCGACGGCCTGCGCCATGCACCGGCGCCTGACCGCCCGCTCCGCGCCCCAGCTGGTGCGCGACGAATGGGTGGTGGTCGCCGGCCAGGACCATCGCAAGGTCCGCGTCGCCAACGGCGGCGATCACGTCAGCATCACCTTCGAGGACGGCCGCACCGTCCAGCTCACCGAGATCAACTGGCGCCCGGGCCAGCCGCTGTTCAAGGCCAAGCTGGATGGCCGCCCGTTCACCGCCAGCGTCAAGCCGGCGGCCGAGGGCTTCATGGTCCGCCACCGCGCGGCCCTCGTCCACGTGCTGGTGCTGACCCCGCGTTCGGCCGAGCTGCACCAGAAGCTGCCGCCCAAGCAGGCGGCCGACACCTCCAAGCTGATCCTCTCGCCGATGCCCGGCCTCGTCGTCAGCCTCGACGTCGAACCGGGCCAGTCGGTCCAGGCCGGTCAGGCCGTCGCCGTCGTCGAAGCCATGAAGATGCAGAACATCATCCGGGCCGAGCGCGAGGGCGTGGTCAAGACCGTCGGTCCCAAGGCCGGCGACTCCGTCGCCGCCGACGAAGTCCTCGTGGAGTTCGCGTGATGCAAATGAAATCCCCCAGCGACGCCGCGTGCATCCCGCTCGGCGAAGTCATGCGCCGTCTCGACCTGACGGCCCGGGCGATCCGCTATTATGAAGAGCTGGGCCTGGTGCGCGCCGGCCGCGACCAGCTCAACCGCCGCCGCTACGACGAAGACGCGCTCTCGCGACTAGCCGCCATCGCCGAGTTCCGACGCGCGGGCCTGTCGCTCGACGACATCGCCGCCATCCTTAGCCGCCAGGACGCCGGCGGCGACCGCAGCGCCCATATCGACTACGCCGTCTCGCGCCTGGCCGAGCGCCTGAAGGTGCTGGACCAGGAACGCCGCGAGGCCGAGGCCGCGCTCAGCGCCCTGCTCGTGCATCGAAAGGCCTCCCCCTGGCCGCTGGAGCTGCGGGCATGAGGTTCGATCCCGCAGAGCCGCGTCACGACTGGACGCCGGCGGAAGTCGAGGCGCTGTTCGAGCTGCCGTTCATGGAGCTGGTGTTCCAGGCCGCGGCCGTGCACCGGGCCTGGTTCGATCCGAGCGAGGTGCAGCTGTCGCAGCTGCTCAGCATCAAGACCGGCGGCTGCGCCGAGAACTGCGGCTATTGCAGCCAGAGCCAGCACTTCGACACCGGCGTGAAGGCCGGCAAGCTGATGGACGCCACGACGGTGATCGCCGCGGCGATGGAGGCCAAGGCCGGCGGGGCCCAGCGCTTCTGCATGGGCGCGGCCTGGCGCGACCTGAAGGACCGCGACGTGCCGAAGGTGGCGGCGATGATCTCGGGCGTGAAGGCGCTCGGGCTGGAGACCTGCGCCACCCTGGGCATGCTGACCCGCGACCAGGCCCAGTCGCTGAAGGACGCCGGCCTCGACTACTACAACCACAACCTCGACACAGGCCCGGCCTATTACGACCAGGTGGTCACCACCCGCACCTACCAGGACCGGCTCGACACCCTCGAAGCGGTGCGCTCGGTCGGCATGTCGACCTGCTGCGGCGGCATCGTCGGCATGGGTGAGACCCGCGCCGACCGCGCCGGCCTGCTGCATGCCCTGGCCACCCTGCCTGAGCATCCGAACTCGCTGCCGATCAACGACCTGATGCCGATCCCCGGCACGCCGCTGGGCGATTCCGAGGCGGTCGACCCGCTGGAGTTCGTGCGGATGATCGCCGTCGCCCGCATCGTCTGCCCCAAGACCGTGGTGCGGCTCTCCGCCGGCCGCGAGCACATGTCCAGAGAACTCCAGGCGCTCTGCTTCCTGGCCGGCGCCAACTCGATGTTCATCGGCGGCAAGCTGCTCACCACCGCCAACCCCGACAAGGATACCGACGCCGCGCTGATGGCCGACCTCGGCCTGCGGCCGATGACCATGGGCGAGCCGCGCCAGCGCGTCGACCTCTCCGAGGCCGACGTCTTGGGCATGGCCTAGACCGCGGCCGGCGGCCTGCGGCAGAGGAAGCCGTAGACCGCGATCCAGACGTAGCAGAGCGCCGGCGCCAGCAGCGCCACGCTCAGGCCGGCATGGTCGGCGACCATGCCGGTGGCCACCGGCACCACCGCCCCGCCGACGATGGCCAGGCACAGCAGGCCCGAGCCCTGCGGCGTATCCTTGCCCAGCCCCTCGATGCCGAGGGTGAAGATGGTCGGGAACATCACCGAGTTGCACAGGCCGATGGCCAGCACCGCCGCCGCCGAGACCAGCCCAACCGTGCCCGCCGACAGGCAGGCCAGCAGGCTCGCCCCGATCGCGCAGGCCATCAGCACCAGCCCCGCCGGGACCTTGCGCATCAGGGCCGAGCCGATGAACCGCCCGACCATCGCCCCGCCCCAGTAGAGCGCCACCAGTTGGCCGGCGGTCGCCGCGACCACGCCCAGCGTCTTGCCGTCCATCAGATAGTTGACCAGCAGCGAGCCGATCGACACCTCGGCCCCGACATAGAGGAAGATCGACAGCGCCCCGAGCGCCAGCCGCGGCCGCTTCAGCAGCGCCGGCTTGAAGCCGCCGCCGCCCTCGACCGCCGCCGACGGCGCGGCCGGCGACCGGCGCAGGAACCAGAACACCAGGGCCAGCACCACCAGCACCGCGGCGATGCCCAGGAACGGCGCCTGGACCGCATGCGCCTCGGCCTGGCGGTAGACCTCCAGCGCCTGCGGGGTCAGGCTGGCCGCGTCGGGATGCTCGACCCCACCCTTCAGGATCAGCGCCGCCCCGACCAGCGGACCGACCGTGGTGCCCAGCGAGTTGAACGCCTGCGCCAGGTTCAGCCGCGAATGGGCCAGCTCCGGCTTGCCCAGCAGCGCGATCAGCGGATTGGCCGCCACCTGCAGGGTGGTGATCCCCGCCGCCATCACGAACAGCGCCAGCAGGAAGGCCGGATAGATCCCCAGCTGGGCGGCCGGCGCGAACATCAGGCAGCCCGTCGCCATCACCCCCAGGCCCAGCACGATCTGTCGGAAGTAGCCGATCCTCGCCAGGATCATCGAGGCCGGGATGGAAAACACCAGATAGCCGAGGAAGAAGGCGAACTGGGTCAGCATCGCCTCGGCGTAGTTCAGCTGGAACAGCCCCTTCAGCTTGGGGATCAGGGTGTCGATCAGGACGGTCGCGAACCCCCAGGCGAAGAACAGCGACACCACCAGGGCCGCCACCCTACCGGCCGCCGCGCCCGCGCCTGCCGCCGTCGCCGGCGACGACGCCGCCTGACTGCTTCCACCGCCAACCATCATCAGGGCTCCAGCCGATAGCCGAACCGGTAGAGCGGATCGGCGCTGTCATAGGGTTTGTCGCTCGCCTGCGCCTTGACCGCGGCCATGGAGGACGGGAGCTCGAACGGCAGCCGCCCTTCAGCCTTGGCCTTGCCGGTCAGCACGTCAAGCAGCGCGCCGTCGCTGACCCCGAAGTCGCCGATCAGCACCGCCGCGCGGTCCTTCAGACCGGTCAGCACCGCCGGTCGGTCGAGGAAGACGCTGACCACTGTCGGGACCTTGGCGGTGATCGCCTTGATCGCCTCGTACTCAGCCTCGCCGTCCTTGAAGTCGAGATCGCCCTCGTGCTGCATCAGCCCGAACAGATAGCCCGGGTGCAGCAGCTGGTGCGGCGTGCCGGCGCGCACGATGGCCACATCGGCCTTCTCCGGCGCATCGACCACCACCAGGCCGGCGGCCTGGGCGGCGGCGGCGTCCACGCCCTTCAGATAGACCTTCGAACCGGCCTTCAGCGGCAGGTTCTGCGCCCGGCGTTCCAGGAACACCAACGAACGGCTCTGGGCGGCGCGGCCCTCGGCCTGGAACGCCGCCGACCCGACCAGCCGCCCGGCCTCGGCCGGGTCGACATAGGGGTTCTCGAACAGGCCCTGCTCGAACTTCTGAACCAGGATGCGCTGCACCGACTGGTCCAGACGCGCCTCGCTGGCCTGGCCGGCCTTGACGATGTTCACCACCAGGTCGCTGTTCTCGGTGCCGCCGAACTGGTCGACGCCGGCGTCGAGCGCCTTGGCGAAGCGTTGGGTCTCGCTGAGGTCGTCGACGCCCCAGGGCATGCCGATGACCGGCGGCTCGCCGGGCTTCCAGCCGCCCTGGCAAGCGGCCGGGCAATCATTGGTGATCGCCCAGTCCGAGACGATCACCCCCTGGAAGCGGTAGGTCTCGCGCAGCAGGTCGGTGAGCAGGAACTTGTTGAAACCGGCGCCCACCTGCTCGACCGGCTTGCCGTCGAGACTGAGGTTCTCGAGGATCGAATAGGTCGGCATGACGCCCGCCGCCTTGGCCGCGAAGGCGCCCTCGAAGGGCTTGACGTGATAGGCGAAATTCCCGCCGGGAAAGGTCGCATAGCGGCCATAGGGGCTGTGGCTGTCCCAGCCGTCCTTGGCCGCGCCGTAGCCGACCCAGTGCTTGACCACCGCGACGACGCTGTCCTTGTTCAGCCCGCCCTCGCCGGCCTGGAAGCCGGCGACATACGCCTGGACCATGCGCGAGGCGAGATCGGCGTCCTCGCCGAAGGTGCCGGTGATCCGCGACCAACGCGGCTCGGTGGCCAGGTCCGCCTGGGGCGACAGCGCCACATGGATGCCGGCGGCCCGATACTCAGCCCGCGCCACCTCGCCGAACCGGCGCATCAGCGCCGCATCGCCGATAGCCGCAAAGCCTAGGCTCTCGGGCCATTGCGAAAAGCCGCCCGAGGCGACGCCTGCCCCGGCGGTGTGCTGGAAGTGATTGCGCGGATCGGTGCTGATGGTGACCGGCACCCCCAGGCGGCTCTGCTCAGCCAGAGCCTGGACCTTGTTGTTCTCCTCGGCGATCACCGCGCCCGATCCGGCCAGCCGGGTGATGAAGCTCGACACTCGCTTGTCGGCGATCAGGCTCCCCGCCCCCGCCAGGTCATAGCGCTCGCCCGAGCCGAAGGCGTTGCCCGGCGCCGGCAGGGTGCCATGCATCATGGTCCCGGCCTTTTCCTCGAGCGTCATACGCCCGGTGAGGTCGGCCGCCCGCGCCTGGGCGCTCAGCCGCCAGTCCTCGTAGGGGTCCAACTTGCCGTTGCGGTTCAGGTCCTTGAAGGCCAGGCCGTCGACCGACAACCGCGGCGCAGTGCGCGCGCCCAGTTGCGGTTGCGCCTCGGCCAGCGCCGGCCCGGCGACCGCCAGGCCCAGCATCAGGCAGGTCCAGCCCCTCATCGCGCTCTTCCCCGTCATTTGTTCTTCTCCCAACCGCGCAAAGTGCGGCGGGCCCCGGGGGCATCCGGGACCCGCCAGTGCTGCGCGGGTTGGCGCGAGGCCAAGACACACGCAGCTGATAACGTTGTCAATCGCTCATTTGAAATGCTTGCGGCGACAGCCGTCGTGCCGTCCTGGCCGCGCCCAGCAGGGCGACGTGCGGCTGCACCACCAACCGCGTCGGGACCGACTCGACGAACCCCGACAACCGCCCCTTGGCCTCGAACCGGGCGCGGAACGCGCCGCCCGTCAGGAACCGCTCGACGCCCTGCATCAGCCCGCCGGCCAGGTACACCCCTCCCCGCGCGCCCAGGGTCAGGGCCGCGTCGCCGCAAACCGAGCCGAACACCGCGCAGAACAGCTCCACAGCCGCCACGCACTGGCGATCGACGCCCGTGCAGGCCCGCGCCACCACCTCCTCGGACGACAGCGCCTGAGGCAGGGGCGCGCCCTCGATCTGCGCCAATACGGCGTGCAGCGCCTGCAGCCCGGGACCTGACAGCAGCCGCTCGATCGACACCCGGCCATGACGACGGGCGAGCGCCCGCAGGACCTCGATCTCCAGTTCGTCGGTCGGGGCGAAGGCCGCGTGCCCGCCTTCGCTGGCCAGCACCTGGGCCGGCCCCTCGGCGCGCCAGACCAGGGCCGCCAAGCCAAAGCCGGTCCCCGCCCCCGCGATCACCACCGGCGCGCAGGTCAGGCCCTCCACCTGCGGCCCGATGGCTACGCTGTCCTCGGGGGCCAGATCGGCGACGCCGGTCGCCAGCGCCTCGAAGTCGTTGACCAGCCGCGCTCGCGTGAAGCCCAACTTCATGAGCTCGGCCTCCGAGGCGTCCCACGGCGCATTGGTCAGCCGCGCTGCCCCGTCCGCCACCGGCCCGGCCACCGCGATGGTGGCCGTCGCCGGCAGCGCCGCCAGGCCCGCCGAGGCCAGGAACGCGTCGGCCGCCGCGGCCAGGCTCTCGTGGTCCTTGCACAGCACCGCGCCGGTCAGGACGATCGACGGGCGCGCGCCCTGCAGATCGGCGACGGCGAACCGCGCATTGGTGCCCCCGACATCGCCCACCAGGGCGAAACTCGCATCTCTCCGCATGGCGCCCCGTCAGTAGGCCGACTGGGCGATCAGCGCAGCTTCCGCCTCGCAGGCCGGCGGCTTCTCGCCGCTTTGGCGCAGGCTGGCGAGCTCGGCCCGCGCGGCGTCCATGTCGGCGCGGAACTCGGCCGAGCCGTGCAGCGTGGCGTTGGTCGCCGCGGCCACCATGCCGCCGGCCTCGACGGCGCTGGCGTTGTGCGCGCCGCAGACCGCCCGGCTCTGGCCGTAGGCGCGGCCGCGACTGAGGATCTCGGTGGCGCGGTCCGGCGCCAGTTCGGCCAGCACCAGCGCCCAGGACCAGCCCCACACCGTATGTCCGGAGGGATAGTCGAAACTGCCGGCGACCTGGGCCGTCGGCTGGCAGATCTCGCCCTGCGCCACCTGGAACGGCCGCAGCCGCTTGAAGTGGTGCTTGGCGCTCTCGTTGGCGACCATCGAGTCGCCCAGCACCCGCAGCATCACAGCGTTGAGCTTCGGTGCGTTCTGCGGGGTCATCTTCACCCCGACCGCGCACGAGAAGGCGCTCATCATCCCGCTCGGCATCATGTCGACGTCGCGGGTCGCCAGTTTCCAGCGCTCGCTGTCCTTCAAGGCGCGGGTGGACTGGAACACCTGCCGATCCACCTGGTCGCGCGGATCGCCGTCGCTCGGGGCCGGCGGCACCACCCGGGCGGCGTCCAGGCTCCCCGGCGGCAGGTAGCCCTTGGGCAGGGTCGGAAACTTGACCGGCTCGGAGCCCGCCAGGGCGGCGCCGGCCAGGATCGAAATCCCGGCGGCGACCAGCCCGGCGCGCATGGGCCTGCGCTTGTGCTTCATCGTGGTTCTCTCAAGACAGGAGGATCAGTTGAACTTGAAGCCGGCCTTGACGCCGACGGTCCGCGGCGCGCCGTAGCTGCCGAAGAAGTTGCGCGCGGAGTCGGTGCTGACCGACAGCAGGACAGCCTCGTCTTCAAGGTTGTCGGCGAAGGCTTCGGCGTACCAGCCGCGGTCGTCGTCGTAACGCAGACTGATGTCGGTGGTCGTGTAGTCGTCCTGGGACGCGATCCGGTACGGGAAGATGGTCGCCCCGCCAGTCACGATCGGGATGTTGTTGAACTCGGTGAAGTAGACCTTCGACTGGTAGCGGGTGCTGATCCGGGCGGTCAGTTGGCCCGAGGCCAGAGGGATCGCATAGGCCACGCCGATGTTGCCGTTCCAGCGCGGCGCCCGCGGCAGGGTGTTGCCCGACAGGTCCTGCACCGTGCCGTACAGCGGGTCGATGGCGCCGACATAGCGGTCGAACTTGGCGTCGAGATAACCCAGCGAGCCGTCGATGCTGAGCGCCTCGGTGATCCGGGCGCGACCTTCGAACTCGATCCCCCAGACCGTCGAGACCCCGGCGTTGGTGGTCAGGGCCCGCACCACCCCGTTCTCGTCCGGCGCGACCGAAACCACCTGCAGGTCCTTGTAGTCGTAGTAGAAGGCCGAGAGGTTCGCGAGCAGACGGCGGTCGAAGAAGTAGTTCTTCGAACCGATCTCGTAGGCGGTCAGGGTCTCGGGACCGAAGTTGCGGTTGCTGGAGAAGCCGCCCGCCTTGTAGCCGGTCGAGACGCTGCCATAGACCATGTTGTCGGGGGTGATCTCCCAGTCGGCGCCCAGCCGCCAGGTGGTCTTGGCCCAGGACCCGGCGTCGGGTCGGAAGGTGTTGAGGTTGGTCCCGATCGGCCGCGTCAGCCCGACCGGGTTGCCCTTGCGGTCCTCCGAGTAGCGGACCCCGGCGAAGATCGTCAGGCTGTCGGTGATGTCGTAGTCCGCCTGGCCGAACACCGCCCAGGATTCGGCGAACCGCTCCGGCCGCTGCAGGATCACGCCCGCGGTGCGCGCCAGGTTGGTGTACTGGAACAGGTTATCGTCGTTGGTTTCCTTGATGTAGAAGGCGCCGAGGATGTACTTCAGCGCCCCCTCGCCCGACGAGGCCAAGCGAAGTTCCTGCGAGAACGTCTTGTTTTTGTTGTAGTAGAACGTCGTCTGCGTGCCGGTCGCAGTGCCGTCGGTGTCGCTGGTGACGTTCTGGTCGTCGGCCCGGTAGGCGGTCACCGAGACGATGTCGAGCATGTCCAGCGAATAGGTCGCTTCGGCCGCCACGCCCCAGATCTTGTTGTTGATGTGGCCCGGGGTGTTGGTCTCGGCCCGATAGGGCGCGCTGCGGCCCGAGGCGATGTAGCTGACCGGGCCGTTGCCGATCAGGACGCTGCCGGTCCCGGCCCCGCCCGCGTGATAGTAGTCGGCCGACAGCAGCAGCCGCAGCCGCTCGCCCGGCGTGAACAGCAGGTGGACGCGGCCGGCCTCCTCCTGGGCGTCGGCCAGGTCCGGCATCCCCGGCGTGACGTTCTCCTGGTAGCCGTCGCGGCGGTTGACGATGAAGGCGGCCCGAGCGGCCAGCGTGTCGTCGAGGATCGGGAAGTTGTACATGCCCTGGGCGGTGAAGCGGCCGTAGTCGCCGACCAGGATCTCGCCCGCCGCCTGGCCGGTGTTCATCACCGGCTTGCGGGTGATGATGTTCAGGCTGCCGGCCGTGGCGTTGCGGCCCCACAGCGTGCCCTGCGGCCCGCGCAGCACCTCCACCCGCTCCAGGTCGTAGAACACCGAGTTCGCCCCCGACGGCCGCGGCAGGTAGACGCCGTCCAGGTGGAAGGCCACCGACGGGTCGCGCTGCGGCACCACGCCGGCCGAGCTGACCCCGCGGATGCTGATGATCACCTCGTTGCCGGCCTGGCCGATGTTCAGGTTCGGCACCTTGCCGGTCAGGTCGCCGGCGTCGACGACGTTCTGCTGCTGCAGCACGTCGCCGCTGATGGCGCTGACCGCCAGCGGGGTCGCCTGGACGGTCCCTTCCCGCTTCTGGGCGGTGACCACCACCTCCTCGACCTGGACGTCCGATTGGGCATGCGCGGTTCCGGCCATCGCCAGGGCGGCGGCCCCGGCCAGCCACATGAGCTTGGTCATTCTCGTTTTTCCCTGATGTGCGGCCGGGGCTTCATGGCCCCGGCCGTCTGTTTTCCTTGAGGTGGCCGGGCCTAGAACCTGGCCGTCAGTTGCACGCCGTAGAGGCGCGGCGGGGCGTAGGCGCCCGAGCCGCCGTGGCGATTGGCGTTCTGGGCGTCGGGCGCGGCCTGGACCAGGACCGCTTCGTCCTCGAGATTGCGGCCGTAGGCCATCAGGCTCCAGGCTCCGCCGGGCGCGTCGTAGGTCACCATCAGGTCGGTCTTGGTGTAGGCGTCCTGATCGGTGACCGCGAAGTTGTGGTAGTCGAGGTTCTTGCTGCTCTCGTAGTGGGTCTGGACCCGCACCGTCAGCCGCCCGTCGTTGGCGAAGTCCCAGCTGTGCTGGTAGCCGAGGTTGAAGGTCCACTCCGGCGACTTGGCCAGCGTCAGGCCCGAATAGTCGGCAAAGCCCGGCGAGAAGGCGTCGCCGTTGACCAGCGTGAAGTCCTCGTACTCGGCGTGCAGATAGGCGAGCGAGGCGTCGATCCGGTCGTTCGCCGTCATCAGGAAGGTGCCTTCCAGCTCGGCCCCGTAGAGCGTCGCCTTTGGGGCGTTGACGGTCACCGCCGAAGGCTGGCCGGCGACGACGCCGGTCCCGGTCACCTGGAAGTCCTGGTAGTCGTAGTAGAAGGCCGACACGTTGAGCTGGGCGCGGTTGTCGAGGAACCGGTTCTTGGCGCCGACCTCGTAGGCGGTCAGTTGCTCGGGCTCGTACTTGTTGTTCAGCGGCGGCAGGCCGTCACCGTAGCCGCCGGCCTTGTAGCCGGTCGAGGTCGAGGCGAAGAGCAGCGAGGTCGGGGTCAGGTCGTATTCGACGCCCAGCTTGTAGTCGGTGGATTCCCAGCTGAAGTCGGCGACGTTCCCATAGAGCAGGCATCCGGGCGGCGGCGCGTCGAAGAAGGGCCGGTTCATCCCCCCGGGCAGCATGCAGCCGCCATTGTTGTTGAGCCCGACATAGGTCCCGCCGGTGCGGCCCTTGTGGTCGCGCGTGTAGCGCAGGCCGGCCGTGCCCCGCAGTCGCTCGGTGAAGCTGTAGGTGCCTTGGAAGAACGCGGCCTTGGAGTCGGCGTAGGTGTTCGGCTGGATGAACGCCACCGCCGGGAAGACATTGGCGAAAACGTTGTTCCGCTCCTCGAAATAGTAGAGGCCCGCGACCCATTTGAAGGCGCCCTCCGAGCTGCCCAGCCGCAGCTCATGGGTTTCCTGGCGCTCCTTGGAGTCGAAGTAGATCGTGTTGCAGCCGAGGTTGAGGGTCGGCTCGCAGCGGTTGGCGGGACGCGGCGTCCCGTACGGATAGTTGCGCCCCGAGCCGGCCAGGGTGTGGACGATGTCGTTCCGGATCGCGCCCAGATAGGTCAGGGTCGCGAACGGCAGGTTCCAGTCCGCCTGCAGCGTGACGCCGTAGTTCTGCTGGTTGCTGCTGCCAGGAACCGAGATCGGATAGGTGTAGGGATCCCCCGGCCCGGTGTATTGGCCGAGCGGTGCGTTGGCCGTGCCGGCATAGTCATTGCGGAAGTAGTCGCCGCTGATCAGCACCGAGATGTCGTCGGTCGGCTGCAGCAGCACGTGCAGGCGCACGGCGGTGGCGTCCTCGTCGTTATATTCGCCGCTCGGCGCGTTCGAAGTGTAGCCGTCGCGCTTCGAGGACTGGAACGCCGCGCGCACGGCGACCTGCTCGGAGAACGGCAGGTTCACCGCCCCGCTGGCCCGCACGAGCGAGAAGTTGCCGAGCTCGAGCTGCCCTTCGGCCTCGTACTCGGCGGTCGGCTTCTTGGTGATGACATTGATGCTGCCGGCGGTGGCGTTGCGGCCGTACAGCGTGCCTTGCGGCCCGCGAAGCACCTCGGTCCGGTCGAGGTCGAAGAACAGCCCCGCCGCCGATCGCGGCCGCGCCATGTAGACGCCGTCGATGTTGAACGCCACGGCCGGATCGCCGACCTCGGTGTTGTTGGTGCTGCCGATGCCGCGCACCGCGATCTCGACAGAGCCGCCGGTCGACCCGATTTGGACGCCGGGCACGATGTTGGTCAGGTCGGTGACCGTCCGCACGCCCTGCTTGGTCAGCTGGTCGGCCGACAGCGCGGTGATCGCCAACGGCGTCCGCTGCGCGGTCTCCTCGCGGCGCTCGGCGGTGACCACCACCTCCTCGATCTCGACATTCGATTGCGCATGCGCAGCGCCCGCGATCAGCAGCGTCTGGGCAGCCGCGCTCACGGCCAGAAGCGTCCTGGTCTTCATCGTTTCCCCCTCCGTGGCCGGTATCGAAGTCCGGCCATCCTGATGTCCCGTGACGGCGATGCGACGCGGGCAAGGTGAAGGTGTGCGCGTTCAGATAACGTTGTCAAATCGAATCTGACAACGTTATCGACAACCCCCGGACGAGATGCTCGACAACCGGGCATTGCGGCCGCCGGCAAGGGTTCATGCGGCCGGCACTTGCCGCCGCGGGCAAAGCACGCGAGAGCTTCCTCTCCGCTCGGGTGGAGATTGGCTTGTCCCGGCAACCGACGATCAAAGACGTCGCCTCCAGGGCCGAGGTGTCCTTCAAGACCGTGTCGCGGGTGCTTAACGGCGAGCCCCATGTCCGCCAGGAGGTCCGCGAGCGCGTGCTGGCGGCGGCCGCGGCGCTCGACTACCAGCCCAACATCGCCGCCCGCGGCCTGATCGGCGGCCGTTCGCGGCTGATCGGCTTCCTCTACGACAATCCCAACTACAGCTACGTCACCGAGGCCGAGATCGGCGCCCTGCTCCGCTGCCGTGAGGCCGGCTACCATCTGGCCGTCGAGCCGATCGACTCGCGCGGCGATGTCGCCCGGCAGATCGAACAGGTCATCTCCAGCCTGCGCCTTGACGGGGTGATCGCCACCCCGCCGATCTCGGACGACCCGGCGGCGCTGGCGGTGCTCGATCGGCTGGGCGTGGCCCATGTGCGGATCGCGCCCACCGCAGATCGCGACCAGGGCCCCTGCGTGTTCATCGACGACGAGGCCGCCGCCTTGGCCCTGACCCAGCACCTGATCGGCCTGGGCCACCGCGAGATCGGCTTCGTGCTGGGCCATCCCGACCACGGCGCCTCGCACCTGCGCCTGCAGGGGTTCGAGCGGGCGATGGCCGCAGCCGGGCTCCCGGTTGCGGCCGCGCACAAGGTCCAGGGCTATTTCACGTTCGAGAGCGGCGTGTCGGCCGGCCACGCCCTGCTCGGCGGCTCCGGGCGCCCGACCGCGGTGTTCGCCGCCAACGACAAGACGGCCTTGGGCGTGCTGGCCGCGGCCCGTGAACTCGGCCTCTCGGCCCCGAGCGACATTTCCATCGCGGGCTTCGACGATACCCGTATCGCGCGCCTCTCCTCGCCCCCGCTGACCACGGTCCGCCAGCCGGTCGACGTCATGTGCGAGGCCGCCGCCGACATGCTGATCGCCCTGGCCGACGGCGAGGCGCTGGCCGATCCGGCGCGGCAGCTGCCTTTCGAAATCCGCGTCCGCGGCTCAACGGCCGCGCCGGGCGGTCGCGCTCCCTCTTCCTAGTCGCGTACCTCGGCCCGCGGCGCGCTGGAGGCGCGCATCAGCAGGGCGAAGTCCAGTTGCTGCAAACTGGCGACCCGCTCGCCGGCTTCGACCATGGCGATCACCGCCGCAGCAGCCGTCGCCGCCATCTCCCGCACCGGCTGGCGCACCGTGGTCAGCTGCGGCCAGACCAGGTCGGCGCTTTCGCCGCCGTCGAAGCCCACGACCGACAGGTCTCGCGGCAGCGACACGCCCCGACGCTGGGCCACGGCCATGACGCCTAGCGCCATGTCGTCGTTGCCCGCGAAGATCGCACTGGGCGGCGGCGTCAGGTCGAGCAGCCGGGCCCCCGCCGCCTCCCCGCCCTCGAACATGAAGTCGCCGTCCTGCACCAACCCCGGCTCAGGCGTCAGGCCGCGCTCGGACATCGCCCGAAGATAGCCCTCCAGCCTCCAGGCGGAGGCGCCGTGGTTGGGCGGTCCCCCGATGAAGCCGATGCGGCGATGGCCCAGGTCGAACAGGGCGGCGGTCATCGCGCGCGCCGCCTCGACCTCGTCGATCGCTACGCACGCGCCGCGCTCGGGCGCCACGCTGGGCGCCAGGCGGCCGTAGGGCACGCCGGCCTTGTCGAGCATGTCGAGCGCCGCCAGGTCGTCGCTGACCGGCGGCAGCAGTAGGAACCCATCGGGCCGCAGCGAGGCGACCGCGGCGGCCACCGCCTGCGCGGCCATGCCCGTTCGGCTGTCGAAGGGCTGGACCACCAGATGGTAGCCTGCCGACCGGCACTTCTCGACCGCCCCCTGCTGAAACTCGGCGACGTAGTCCGGGATGATCTCCGGGATCAGCATGCAGATCAGGAACGAGCGCGCGCCGGGCAGACCGCGGGCGAAGACGTTGCGCCTGTAGCCCAGCGCCTCGATCGCCGCCTGCACCTTCTCGCGCGCCTGGGCGCTGACGTGACGCTCGCCATTGAGCACGCGCGAGACGGTCATCACCGACAGTCCCGCGCGCGCAGCCACGTCCTTGATCGTCGTCACGCTGCGGCGTCCTTCATCCCCGCAGATATAACGCGGATTCTCGCTGGGGAACGCCCTACGGCTTCCTGGCGTCCGCAGCCTGCTCGACCAGGTCCAGCCGCGCCTTCCAGGGATCGGGGCCCGCCTTGGCCCCGTCATTGGCGAAGTCGAGGATCTGGTCGCCCTTGGCCTCATAGCGCGGCCAGTTCGGCCGCCCCGCCCCGTTCGGATCGCCGCTCTTGGCGAAGGCGACCCAGTAGGCGCTGGTCAGCTGCGCCATCGCCGCATCCGAGCCGCTCAGCGCCTCGCCGTACTTGGCCTTCACGGTGTCGAACACATACGGAATCTCGGTGGCGTGCGGCGCGCCGGGCCACTCCTTGCGCATGGAGTCGGCCACATAGCTGAAGCGATAGGCGTAGACCGGGCGCCCGGCCCTGGCCCAGGCCTTGGCCACGAACCGGGCCGGCTCGACCATCATGGTGTCGCTGGCGACCAGGGTCCCGACCTTGCGCACGTCGCCGCTCTTGCCGGGATCGAACGCGGCCTCCGCCGCTGCGCGGCGCTCGGCCCCGAACGGCGCGAACACCTCGTCCATCGACTTGGCCATCGAGAAACCGATGTCCATGCTGTTGGCCCCGACGATCAGCGGCACGTCCGCCCCGCCGCCGGCCGCATAGATCTTGCCCGGCTCGTCGATCACGATCTGCCCGTCGACCATCGGTCCGGCATAGGTCGGGGTGAACATGGTCATCATGTTCAGGCCCGAGACAATCGTCTCGGCCGGCAGCTTGCGCAGCGCGGCCAGGGCCGAGGCGTCCTCGCCCTCGACCCCGACGCTTTTCGCAAACGCCAGGCCGACCTGCTCGCCGGAGGGCGGCCCGCCCGGGGCCTGACCGCTGACCCGGCGGCCCGGATTGATGTTGCCGCGCCCGCCGCCCGACTCGACGATCGCCTTGTGGAACAGCCCCTTGGCCGCCGGGGTGGTCATCAGGGTGTGGATCGAGAACCCGCCCGCCGACTCCCCGAAGATCGTCACATTCCCGGGGTCTCCGCCGAAGGCGCCGATGTTCCGCTGCACCCACTTGAGGGCCGCGATCTGGTCCATGAAGCCGTAGTTGCCGAGCGGCCCGCCGGGGCTCTCCTTGCTGAGCGCCGGATGGGCGAAGAACCCGAAACGGCCGACGCGGTAGTTGAAGCTGACGACCACCACGCCCTGCTTGGCGAACTGGTGGCCCGAATAGACCTCCGGCGAGGAGCCGCCATTCACGAAGCCGCCGCCATAGATCCAGACCATCACCGGCAGCTTGGCGTTCGCCGGCGCCCCGGCCGGACGCCAGACGTTCAGCACCAGGCAATCCTCGGCCGGCTCGGTTCCCAGGGGCGCGGCGTCGCTGGGGAACGGCTTCTGGGCGCAGTCGTGGCCATAGGCGGCGGCCGAGCGGATCCCGCTCCACTTCGCCGCCGGCTGCGGCGGACGCCAGCGCAGGTCGCCCACCGGCGGGGCCGCGAACGGCACGCCCTTGAAGGCCAGCACCCCGTCCTGCACCACGCCCTGCAGTTGGCCGCTCTCGACCTTCACCACCTCGCCGCCCTGCGCCTGGGCCGCGCTGGCCAGTCCCAGCGCCATGGCCGCGCCCAGCAGGCCCGCCTTGCCGATCATGTCGTCCTCCCCTCGCCGCCTTCGTGGCCGCGTCCTTGTTCGCCACATGGTTGGCGACACCTGATAACGTTGTCAACGCCTGTCGCCCCGCCCCTGGCGCGAGTCGCCGACAGATGGTCAAATATCCTCGTTCATTCAAAGGCCTGCGTCATGATCCCATTCACGTCCGTCCCGACCCGCGTGGCCGCGCCGCTGATCGCCCTGGCCCTCACCGCCTGCGGCCAGGGTTCGACGGATCCGTTCGCCGGCTTTGGCGCCTCCCCGCAGCTGCCGCCGCCCAAGTCCAGCCTGATCCCGACCCTGAACGCCCGCCAGGCGGTCGGCTGGCCCGCCGGCGCCGCGCCGGTCGCCCCGGCCGGCTTCACCGTCACCCGGTTCGCCGGCGACCTCGCCCATCCGCGCTGGCTGCTGGTTCTGCCCAACGGCGACGTGCTGGTTTCCGAGGCGTCCTCCGAACCGTCCAAAGCCAAGGGGATCACCGCCATGATCGCCAATCGCCTGCAGGACAAGGCCGGCGCGACCATGGCCAGCCCCAACCGCATCACCCTGCTGCGCGACAGCGACGGCGACGGCGTCGCCGAGGTCCGCACCACATTCGCCGAGGGGCTCAAGCGCCCGTTCGGCATGACCCTCGTCGGCGGCAAGCTCTATGTCGCCAACGACGACGCCGTGGTCGCCTTCCCCTATGCCGACGGGCAAACCCAGATCATCGGCGTCGGCGAGAAGGTGTTCGACCTGCCCGGCGGGCCGATCAACCACCACTGGACCAAGAACGTCGTCGCCAGCCCGGACGGCACGAAGCTCTACGCCACCGTCGGTTCGAACTCGAACATCGGCGAGAACGGCATGGAGAACGAAACCAATCGCGCCGCGGTCATCGTCTACCCCCTGCCGGCTGGGCCTGCGCGGGTGTTCGCCTCGGGCCTGCGCAACCCCAACGGCCTGGATTTCGAGCCGACCACGGGCGTGCCTTGGACCGCGGTGAACGAACGCGACATGCTCGGCGACGATCTGGTTCCCGACTACATGACCAGCCTGCAGGACGGCGGCTTTTACGGCTGGCCCTACAGCTATTTCGGCCAGCACGTCGATGCGCGGGTCAAGCCTCAGCGCCCCGACCTGGTCGCCAAGGCCATCGTCCCCGACTATGCGCTGGGCTCGCACACCGCCTCGCTGGGCCTGGCCTTCTACACCGCCGACGCCTTCCCGGCCCGCTACAAGGGCGGCGCGTTCATCGGTCAGCACGGCTCTTGGAACCGCAAGCCGGTCAGCGGCTATCGAGTGGTCTTCGTGCCCTTCGCCGGCGGCAAGCCCAGCGGCCCGCCCGAGGCCTTCCTGACCGGTTTCCTCGACGCCAAGGACCAGGCGCAGGGCCGGCCCGTCGGCGTCGCCGTCGACAAGACCGGGGCCCTGCTCGTCGCCGACGACGTCGGCAAGGCGGTCTGGCGGGTCGCCCCCGCCGGCGCCGCCAGATAGAGCCTTGGTCTAGACCCGTCCCGTCACCGGCAGCAGCGCGCCGGTCACCGCCCGCGACTCCTCCGAGGCCAGGAACAGGATCGCCGCGGCCAGGTCGGCCGGCGTGACCCAGGCGCTGAAGTCGGCGCTCGGCATGTCGGCGCGGTTGGTCGGAGTGTCGATGATCGAGGGCAGCACGGCGTTGACGGTCACCCCGTCGGCCTTCAGTTCCTCAGCCAGGGCCTCGGTCAGCTTGTGCACCCCGGCCTTGGAGGCGGCGTAGGCGCCCATGCCCGTCGAGGCCTTGACCGCTCCGTTGGCGCCGACATTGACGATCCGGCCGCTGCCGCTGCGCTTCAGGTGCGGAATGGCCGAGCGGCTCGCGTTGGTCGCGGTCAGCACGTTCATCCGGAACAGCTCGTGCCAGGTCTCCCAGGACCCGGCTTCCAGCGTCTCCCAGCGGAAGCCGCCGGCGACGTTGATCAGGGCGTCCAGCCGTCCGAAGTGGCGGGCGACGGCGTCGATCGCCGCGCCGGCCGCCACCGCGTCGGTGAGGTCGACCCCGCCCAAAATCATGCCGTCGGGACCGCAGTCGTCCCCCAGGCCTTCGGGCGGGATCTTCGCATAATCGATAAGGGCGACGCGGGCGCCCTTGGCCGCGGCGGCGCGCGCCACGGCCGAGCCCAGCACGCCGAACGCGCCCGTGATTGCATAGACGCGTCCGGTCATGGGGTAGCTCCTCTAGGCTGCGACCCGGCCCCGTGTCCGGAGCCGGAACGGGCCTTAGAGTCGCTCGACGATCGTGACGTTCGCCATACCACCGCCTTCACACATCGTCTGTAGGCCGTAGCGGCCGCCGCGCTGTTCGAGGGCGTTCAGCAGGGTCGCCATCAGCTTGGTGCCCGAGGCGCCGAGCGGGTGGCCCAGCGCGATCGCGCCGCCGTTGACGTTGATCTTGTCGCGGGCGACGCCCAGGTGCTTCATGTAGGCCACCGGCACCGAACCGAAGGCTTCGTTGACTTCGAACAGGTCGATGTCGTCGACGCTCATGCCGGCGCGCTTCAGGGCGCGTTCCGAGGCCGGCAGCGGGGCCTCCAGCATGATCACCGGGTCGTGGCCGAGCAGCGACAGGTGATGGATGCGGGCCAGCGGCTTCACGCCCAGTTCCTTCAGGCCCTTTTCCGAGACGACCATCACCGCCGAGGCGCCGTCGCAGATCTGGCTCGACGAGGCCGCGGTCAGCGCGCCGCCTTCGGCCAGCAGCTTCACGCCCTTGATGCCGTCGAGGCTGGCGTCGAAGCGGATGCCTTCATCGACGGTGTGCAGGGTCTTGTTGCCCTCGGCGTCGACCACCTCGATCGCGACGATCTCGTTCTTGAAGTTGCCGGCCTGAGTGGCGGCGATCGCGCGCTGGTGGGACTCGTAGCTGTACTGGTCGATCTCGTCCTTGGTCAGGCCGTACTTCTTGGCGACCATTTCGGCGCCCATGAACTGGCTGAACTGGATGTTCGGATAACGCTCCTTCATCCGCGGGCTCATATAGTTGCCGAAGCCGTTCTGGGCCGGCAGCGCCGCCGACAGGCCCATCGGCACGCGGGTCATGCTTTCCACGCCCGCGGCGATCACCACGTCCATGGTGCCGCTCATCACCGCCTGGGCGGCGAACTGCAGGGCCTGCTGCGAGGAGCCGCACTGGCGGTCGACGCTGGTGGCCGGCACGCTTTCCGGAAGCTTGGACGCCAACACAGCGTTGCGCGCGACGTTGA
Organism: Phenylobacterium sp. 58.2.17; assembly: GCF_026411515.1. Lineage (NCBI taxonomy): Bacteria > Pseudomonadati > Pseudomonadota > Alphaproteobacteria > Caulobacterales > Caulobacteraceae > Phenylobacterium > Phenylobacterium sp. 58.2.17. The sequence goes on from NZ_JAPMTQ010000008.1 coordinate 113,209, forward strand.
TCGCCTGCTCGCCGACCTGGCCGACGCAGCCCATGACCACGTCCTCGACCAGGGCCGGATCGGCGCCCGTGCGATCGATGATGTCGTTGAGCACCACGGCGCCCAGGTCGACCGGATGCCAATCCTTCAGCTTGCCGCCCTTGCGGCCGCCGGCCGTGCGCGTCGCCGCGACGATATAGGCTTCGCCCATTGTTCCGCTCCCGATAAATGCGCGTCCGTCGCGCGTCGGCGAGTCATTTAGGGGCGCGACGTGACGTAAGCCAATGGGGTTTACGCGCACGTGAAGCCGCCCGCGCCCGCTCCCGTCGCCAGCACAGCGAACGCCGCTCCTTTAACTTGCATCACTGGCGCCGATGTTGCTTAGACGTGTGCAACACAGTCCAGCTTTCCCGTATTGGAACCGACATGAAGCGCCTGATCGCCGTCGCCGCAGCCATCGCCGCCATGACCGCCGCTGCGCCGGCCTGGGCCGCCAAGGTGTTCGTGCTCGACAACGTGACCCTGCAGGGCGGCGGCACGCTGACCGGCAGCTTCACCACCGACGACGCCCTGACCTCGCTGCTGGGCGTCAACATCACCGCGTCCTCGGGCACGTTCGGCCCGGGCGTGTTCTCGACCTTCACCTACAATAACGCCGCCCTGGCCGATTGGGTCTCGCTGCCGACCCAGGGGTTCCGGATCTCGACCAGCGGCTACGCCCAGCAGCTGCGCCTGGACTTCTTCCCGCTGACCGCTGGCGGCGCCAACATCCTGAACACTTCGTACGAGTACCAGAACACCGGCGGGCCGCGCGCCGTCACCGGCGGTCGCGTCCTGCTCGACGTGCCCTCGGCGGTGCCGGAACCGGCGACCTGGGCGATGATGATCACCGGCTTCGGCCTGGCCGGCGCCGCCCTGCGCCGTCATGGCCGCAAGGTCGCGCTCGCCGCCGCCTGAGCCACGCGCCGAACCCGATCTGGAACGCCGTCGGTCCGCGAGGCCGGCGGCGTTTTCATGCTAGCCTCATGCGAAAACGGGAGGCCCGCATGTACCATTCCGGACAACGCCGTCTGCAGGACGAGTTCGCGAGCGCGCCCCTGGCCGACAGGCTCTACGAGCGGCTGCGCCACGACCGCTTCACCGACGCCGACAAGGCCTTCATCGAAGCCCTGCCGTTCTTCTTCCTGGCCACCGCCGACGCGCAAGGGCGTCCCGACTGTTCCTACAAGGGCGGCGATCCCGGCTTCGTCCGCATCCTGGCCCCCGACCGGCTGGTGTTTCCCGACTACGACGGCAACGGCATGTTCCGCAGCCTTGGCAACGTCGAGATCAACCCGCACGTCGGCCTGCTCTTCTTGGGGATCGGTCCCAAGCCGGCGCGGCTGCGGGTGAACGGCGCGGCCCGGGTGCTGCGCGACGATCCGCAGATGGCCGAGTGGCCGGGCGCCCAGCTGCTGGTCGAGGTCACGCCGGGCGACATCTTCCCCAACTGCCCGCGCTACATTCCGGAGCTGGAGCTGAAGGCGCCCTCGCCCTACGTCCCGCAGGCGGACGCCCCGCCGCTCGAACCGGCCTGGAAAAGCTTCTCGATCTTCAGCGACGTGGTCCCGCCCCGCCGCTGAGACGCGGCCCGCGGACGTCGAGGGCGAACCAAGTCTCGACAATGACGCGCGGCCGCCGCATTGGCGGCCGCCCCTCGCCTATCCGACCACGCCATGATCGCACAGGTGCTCGGCCGCGGCCCCGATCATCTGCAGGAACATCTCGTCGCCGCGGTCGGTCTGGGTGACGACCATGGCCGCGAAGAAGGCGGTGGCGAACAGCAGGTACGCGCCGCGGCCGTAGAGCGGGCGCAGGTCGTCCATGCCAAAGCCCCGCACCTCGTGGGCCGCCAGCGTGTCGAGATAGAGCTGCAGCAGGGCCGGCTCCTGGGCGCGGCGGACGTCGGGCGGCAGCGCGCCGGCCAGGAAATAGGCCAGATCGGTCGGGCCGCAGCCATATGCGAACGACTGCCAGTCCAGCACCGCCACGGGATAGCCGCCGGCCGCCGTGCCGAACATCATGTTGTCCGGGCGGAAATCGTTGTGGGTCAGGCAGCGCGGCCCCTCCTCGGACCGCGCGAACTCGCCAAAGCGCGGGGCCAGCCAGTCGCCGACTTCGGTCCATTGCGGCTGCAGGCGTGCGCCGTAGCGCATCTTGAATCCGGCCCAGAGCGCGGCGACCATCTCCTCGCTGACGGCGCTGGCCGGCGCGGCCTTGGAGCCCGAGACCCAGGGCAGTTCGTCCAGCCCGTCGTCGCCCCAGTGCGAGGCGTGCAGCCGCGCGGCCTGCTCGACCACCAGCCGCGCCTGCTCCAGGCTGACGCCGGCCAGCTGGTCGCCCTGCACCGCCGGGGCCAGGTCCTCCATCATCAGCACGAAGTCGCTGGTCGCCTCGTCGACGTCGGTGAAGTAGCAGCGCGGGGTCTGCACCAGGGCGGTGGGCGCCAGCTGCTGGTAGAAGCGCACCTCGCGCAGATAGTTGCCCAGCATGATCCCGGTCGCGCGGCTCTCGGCCCCGGCGGCCGGGAACTTGCCGACCAGGGCGGCGGGCGCCTCGTCGCCGCCGCGGTCATAGGTCAGGCGGAAGCGGACGCTGTCGCCGATCTGGCCCGTGCCGACGGGCCTGGCCTCGAAGCTGCGGACCGAGGCGTCGACGCCGCCGGCCGCCAGCACCGCCGAGAGCCAGGCGGCGTCGATCTCGCCCGGAGCGCGGATGTCGGGGCGGCGGCTCATGCCGGCAGCTGGTGCACATAGACCTCGTTCAGCGCGATCTTTTCGCCGTCGAGGATCACCAGGTCGAAACCACGCATCCGCCCGCCGCCGGCGATGTCGCAGTACCAGCGGCCGCAGAACCCGCCGGGGATCGGCCAGGTCTCGTCGGGCGTGTAGGTCATGGCCGGCGTGGCGGCGAACAGGCCGGTCAGATAGGCGCGAAGGGCGTCCTGGCCGGTGATCCCGGCCGCCGTCTGCGGATCCTTGTAGACGACGTTCTCAGCATAGAAGCCGCACAGGGCCTCGACGTCCTTGGCGGTCCAGGCCCCCAGCCAGCGGGCGTTGTAGTCGGCGATGTCCACTCAGTCCTCCAACACGCGGGCGCGGTGCGCCTCGGTGAACGTCTCGGGCGGCGCGAGCTCGGGCCCGGCCATCACCGCCAGGCTGTGCAGCCGCAGGGTCGGGTCGCCGGCGGCGCGCTCGAAGTGGCGACGACGGCGCTGGCGCGCAGCCTCGCCGAACTCCATGTCGAGCGCGGCCTGCAGCTTGGCGGCGAAGCGCAGACGGCGCATGCGCTCGGCGCGCTCCTCGCGATACGGTTCGAAATCCAGGCGCTCCCAGTCGTCGGCCGCCTTCAGCAGCTCGGAGACGATACGCACGTCGCGATAGGTGATCGACAGCCCCAGGCCGATGATCGGGTCGTTCCAGCCGGCCGCGTCGCCGACCAGCACCACGCCCTGGCCATAGGGCTGGTCGGTCCAGCTGTCGGCGTTGACGTAGCTGAACAGCGGACCGGCCGGCGCGCCCGCGGTCAGGCAGCGATTGGCCGGACTGCAGGCGAGGTCGAAGGCGTCCAGGAACCGCCGCGCCCCGTCCGCGCCCTTGAACCGCTGCGCCTGGTCGAGCGCGTAGCCGCCATAGACCCGCACCATGCCCCCGCCCTGTGGAAAGGCCAGGAAACCGAAATCGCCCTCGGTGCCGATCGCCTGCAGCTGCGGGTCCCAGCCGACCACGTCCTTGACGAGCAACCCGCCGAACCAGTGATGCGGCCTGTCCTGATGCAGCGCGATCCCGGCGGCTTCGCGCACCTGCGAGGCGCGCCCGTCGGCGCCGACCAGCAGCCGCGCTGTGGCTTCGTGCGTCTGGCCGTCGTGCTCGTAGAAGACGCGGGGCCGGTCGCCCGCCTCCACCGACCCGACGATCACCCCGCGCAGGGCGATCGCGCCGGCGGCCTGCGCCGCGTCGAACAGGGCCTGGCAGTGCAGCGGATGACGCAGGCAGAGCGGACCGGGCACGCCTTCGCGGAAGATGCTCAGCGGCAGAGCCGAGGCTTCCGCCGTTCCAGGATCGAGCGACTCATCGAAGGTGACATGGCGGGTGATGTGATGGCCGCCGGCGCCGACCAGCAGGTCGTAGAGCCCCAGCCGATGCACCTCGGCCACGCCCCAGGGCGCGATCCATTCGCCGCGGACCTTGTCCTCGTAGACCTCGGTCTGTTCCAGCAGCAGCACCGAGCGCCCGGCCTTCGCCATCACCGCGGCCAGGGCCGAGCCGCCGATGCCGCCCCCGACGATGATCAGATCGTACGTCTGCACGCCGAGACGCTCCCGTACCCACGTTCTTGCACGCAAGTACGCGCCCGCCCGGCCGCGTGAGTCCAGACTGACGTCCCGTCAGGGCCAGGCTAGGCGGCGAAGGTGTCCCGCACGATCTTCTCCAGCCAATGGGCGTCGACCTCGTCGAACGCGGCCGGTTGGTCGGAATCGACGTCCAGCACCGCGATCAGCGCGCCGGCGGCGTCGAACACCGGGACCACGACCTCGCTCTGCGAGCGGCCGTCGCAGGCGATGTGCCCCGGAAAAGCGTGGACGTCCGGCACCAGCTGGGTTTGGCCGCTGGCCGCCGCTGCCCCGCAGACCCCGCGCCCGAAGGCGATGCGCAGGCAGCCGAGCGTGCCCTGGTAGGGACCGACCACCAGCTCGCGCTCCTTGTCCGGATCGACCACGTAGAACCCGGTCCAGAAGAAGGTCTCGAAGGTCGCCGCCAGCATCGAGGCGACGCTCGCCATGCGCGCCGTGCGATTGGGCTCGCCGTCCAGGACCGCGGCGATCTCCTCGGCCAGGGCGGAGTAGCGCTCGGCCTTGGCGGTCGGCAGGGTGAGTTCGTTGAAGGCTTCAGCCATAGCCGCGTATATACGGGCCCGCCTGCTGCGCCGCCAGCGCGCGGCGCCCTTCAGTACCGGAGCGTGACATGACCAACGGCATCGGCGGCTCGACGGCCCAGACCGAACTCGCAGACCTGGCGCCGTGGCCCCATCCGGCCCCGGCCATCACCCGCCAGGAACGGCTCGCCCGCATCGCCCGCGCCCGCGAACTGATGGACGAGATCGGCGCGGAGGCGCTGATCATCGGCGCCGGCCCCAGCCTGCGCTACTTCACCGGCGTCGCCTGGGGGCCGACCGAACGGCTGGTCGCGATGGTGCTGCCGCGCGAGGGCGACCTGCGGATGATCTGCCCGCGCTTCGAGCTCGGCTCGCTGGAGGCCGCCCTCGGCGTCGACGCCGAACTGCTGCTCTGGGAGGAGCACGAGAGCCCCTATGAGCTGACCGCCCGGGCGCTGGACGGCGCGGCCTCGCTGGCCATCGACCCCGCCCTGCCCTTCTTCGTGTTCAATGGCGTGGCCAAGGCCGCGCCGGCCCTCAAGCTGCTGGACGGCGCTCCGGTCGTCGACGGCTGCCGGATGATCAAGTCGCCGGCCGAGCTGGCCCTGATGTCCCAGGCCAAGGCCATGACGCTCGAGGTCCACCGCCGCGCGGCGCGCATCCTGGCGCCGGGGATCACCACCGGCGAGGTCCGCCGCTTCATCGACCAGGCCCACCGCGCGCTCGGCGCCGACAACGGCTCCTACTTCTGCGCGGTGCAGTTCGGCCGGGCCAGCGCCTACCCGCACGGCCTGCCCGGCGAGCAGGCCCTCGAGGACGGGCAAATCGTGCTGATCGACACCGGCTGCCAGGTCCAGGGCTACCACTCCGACATCACCCGCACCTATGTGTTCGGCGAGGCCTCGCCCGAACAGCGCCGCATCTGGGAGCTCGAAAAGCAGGCCCAGGCGGCGGCCTTCGCGGCCGTCCGTCCCGGCGTCCCCTGCGAGGAGATCGACGCTGTCGCCCGCCGCGTGCTGGCCGCCGCCGGCCTCAGCCCCGACTACGAACTGCCCGGCCTGCCCCACCGCACCGGCCACGGCATCGGCCTGTCGATCCACGAGGCGCCGTACCTGGTCCGCGGCGACAAGACCCCGCTCGCCCCCGGCATGTGCTTTTCCAACGAGCCGATGATCGTGATCCCAGACTCCTTCGGCGTGCGCCTGGAGGATCACTTCCACGTCACGGCCGACGGCGCCGCCTGGTTCACCGCGCCGCAACCCAGCCTAGAGAAGCCGTTCGGCGAAGGTTGAGCATTCGCACCTCAACTTTTGAGGGCAAAATGTAATCAAAAGTCGTTTGACGCTGCGGAAATTAAGTCCTTAGCTCCTAATTCTGAACGGCCACGCTCGACGATGGCCGTCGACAAGAAGACCCCCGCCGTTGTGACTGGGGGCTAGGGAGGGAAGAATGAGCAAAGCCTTGCTGGCTTCTGCGTCTGCGCTCGCGCTTGTCTGGTCGACGCCCGTCTGGGCCCAGTCCTCGGGCGGCAACGTCATCGAAGAATTGATCGTCACCGCCCAGAAACGGGAAGAGTCCGTGCAGGACGTTCCCATCGCGGTGTCGGCCTTCAGCGAGCAGGCGCTGAAGTCGCAAGGCATCGACACCGCCGGCAACCTGGTCCAGTCGGTCCCGAACCTCACCTTCACCCGCCGCGCCCTGCGCACCAACTTCCAGATCCGCGGCGTCGGCGCTCAACTGGTCTCGACCGGCGGCGACGACGGCGTCGGCATCCACCACAACAACGTCCCGCTGACCTCCAACCGCCTGGCCGACGCCGAATTCTACGATGTCGAACGGGTCGAGGTGCTGCGCGGACCGCAGGGCACGCTCTATGGCCGTAACGCCACCGGCGGCGTCGTCAACGTCATCACCAACAAGCCGTCCGACGAGTTCGACGCCTCGATCACCGCCGAGTTCGGCAACTTCAACAGCATCAAGCTGCAGGGCTTCGTGAATGTGCCGCTGGGCGAGATGTTCCAGCTGCGCGCCGCCGGCTTCGCCCTGCAGCGCGACGGCTACACCGACAACACCCTGAACGGCCAGGACATCGACGACCGCGAGATCTGGGCCGCGCGGGTCACCCTGGCCTTCACCCCGACCGACAACTTCCGCGGCTACGTCCTGTGGGACAACTTCTCGGAAGACGACACCCGCGGCGCCCGCAAGCAGCTGTGCCAGAAGGACCTTGGCCTCACCAACGTGCTCGGCGTGCCGACCGGCGCGGCCCAGGCCGCGTTCACCCAGGGCTGCCTGCCCGCCTCGGTCTATGGCGACAACGTCTACGGCACGACCAACCAGCTCTCGACCTTCACCGGCATCATCGCCCGGCAGATCGGCCTGCAGACCACCGACGCCTTCGCCGGCAAGACCATCTCGCGCAACCTGCGCGAGACCGAGGTCTATGGCCGCCCGACCTACCGGCCTCGCACCGACCTCTACGAGCTGAACCTCGAATGGGACATCACCCCCGAGCTCACCGCGACCTCGCTGACCAGCTATAACGAGAACGAGAACTACACCCGCGGCGACTCCACCGGCGGCTTCTCGTCGGTGCCGTTCGGGGTCACGCCGTTCACGCCGAACGGGGTGCTGAACGACCCGCAGTTCGGCGTCACCGACCGCCTGATGAGCGAGTCCGGCGGCACGAGCCACAACGAGCAATGGACCCAGGAACTGCGCCTGCAGTCCAACTTCGACGGGCCCATCAACTTCAACGTCGGCGGCATCTATCTCGACTATGAGGCGACCAGCATCACCTATGTCGCCACCAACGCGGCGACCGCGGCGGTGCGCGTGGTCCAGCCGCTGGCCTATGTCGACCCGCTGCGCGATCCGGACTTCACCGGCCACAACTACTACATCAGCCTCAGCGAATATAAGCTGGAGTCCAAGGCGGCCTTCGGCGAGCTCTACTGGCAGGCGACCGACGACCTGAGGGTCACGCTCGGCCTGCGCTACACCGACGACAAGAAGTGGACCCGCGGCAGCGGCTCGACCCTCTTCACCCCCGGCCGCGGCCCCACCTTCACCGCCGACCAGGAGGTGCAGTTCCAGGAAACCACCGGCCGCCTGAATGTAGACTGGTCGCCGGACCTGTCGTTCACCGACGACACGCTGATCTACGCCTCGTACTCCAAGGGCTACAAGGGCGGCGGCTTCAACCCGCCGGGCGTCGTGACGCTCGGCCTGAACCCGAGCTACGAGCCGGAATTCGTCAACGCCTACGAGATCGGGACCAAGAACACCCTGGCCGACGGCCGCCTGCTGCTGAACCTGACCGGCTTCTACTACGACTATCAGGGCTATCAGATCGGCCGCAGCGTGAACCGCTCGGTCTACAACGAGAACATCGACGCCAAGATCTGGGGCGTGGAGATGGAGTCGATCTGGGAGCCGATCGACAACCTGCGGCTCAACGCCAACATCGGCTACCTGAACACCGAGATCGAAAAGGGCATGGTGGTCGACACCTTCAACCGCACCCAGGGTAACTCGGACTACATCTACGCCAACTCGACCAACGGCGGCTGCATTCTCAACGCCCAGGGCGTGGCCAACCTGCTGCGGGTTCCGGGCGGCTCGACCCTGCTGGCCAACTTCGCCTGCGGCGGCACCGGCTCGGGGACCTCGACGATCCGCGGCCGGCTGCTGGCGGCGGGCCTGGCGCCGGCCACCGCCGATGCGCTCACCAACGCCGTCTACAACTACGGTCCGGGCGTCTCGCGCTTCGCCAACGGCGCCGGCGAAGGGGTGATCCAAGACCTCTCGGGCAACGACTTGCCCAACGCTCCGGAGTGGACCGTCTCGCTCGGCGCCCAGTACCGCTGGGAGCTGCCCAACGGCTGGAACGCCACCCTGCGCGGCGACTACTACCGCCAGTCCGAGAGCTTCATGCGCTACAACAACGCCTTCTTCGACAACATCGAGGCGTGGGAGAACGTCAACGCCAGCCTGATCCTCGCCAATCCCGATATCGACCTGAACGTCCAGCTGTTCGTGAAGAACCTGCTCGACGAGGACACCATCGTCGGGTTCGACATCGCCGACGAGAACCTGGGCGCCACCCGCAGCGTGTTCCTGCTCGATCCGCGGCTCTACGGCATCTCGATAACCAAGGGGTTCTGACGGAACTCCTGTCATAGCCGAGCTTTAATAGGGAGCCATCCAACAGGGAGACCGGCGCATGGGCATCTTCAGCTCGATCATGGACAAGGTACTTCACCGCAAGAAGCCCGAGGCCGCTCCGGCCGCGCCTGCCCCGGCTCCGGCCGCAGCGCCCGTCGCTGCGGCCCCGCCGCCCCCGCCCGAGCCGGTCAACGTCGAAGCGGTCCTGGTCCAGATCGCCGAGCTGAAGGGCGGTGGCGGCAACTGGCGCACCTCGATCGTCGACCTGCTGAAGCTGCTCGACCTCGACTCCAGCCTCGACGCCCGCAAGGAGCTGGCCGGCGAACTCGGCGTCAACGCCGGGCCGCACGGCAGCGCCGAGCAGAATATCGCCTTGCAGAAGGCGGTCTGGGACGCCCTGGCCAAGAACGGCGGCGTCGTGCCTGCCAGTCTGCGCGACTGATCACGTCGGCGGAGGCGGCAACGGCGCCCACAGCATCGGCGCCGCCTCTCGCCACGACTGCCCGAGCGGCTGCCAGTGCCCCTCCAGCCAATCGGACCAGAACACCACCATCGGCAGTCGGCCCTCGACCAGGGCCAGTATCTCGCGCCCGTCTTGCGGCGCGCTTTCCATCGATCGCCAGACCATGCGAACCTCGCGTTTGAACCCGAGGCGCTTCCACTCCAGCGTAACGGCGTCGAGGCCGTCCGCCCCCTAATAATTCCCCAGTCGATGAATAGTTCGCGATCCCGCCGCTAGATGCGGTTCAGCACGTCGACCGGCAGCGCGCCGGTCAACCCGCCCCAGACCGCGATCAGCCCGCCGACGGCGATCGCCACGCCATAGGGAATGCCGCGGCCGAAGTCGCCCCGCCCCTTCAGCGTGAACATCACCAACGCCCGGCGCGGCCGCGCCGCCAGGGCGACCACCGCCATCGCCCCGCCCGCCAGGACCGTGGCCAGGGCGAACAGGTGCAGGTAGCCGAGCCCGGTGAACAGCGCCACGGCGGCGAACAGCTTGACGTCGCCCGCGCCCATGATCCGCATCAGGTAGAAGACGAAGCCGACCCCGAAGCCTATCGCCGCAGCCGCCAGTCCCGTGCCCAGGCTTGCGCCGCGGTCGGCCAACGCCCACAGCGCGAACAGCGCCACCACCGCCAGCACCGCGGCGTTGGGAATCCGCCGGTCCATGATGTCGCCGACCGCCACGCAGATCAGCACCCCCGACAGGATCGCGGCCAGGACGATATGAAGGTTCTCAGCGGACCACATTCGGGCTCGGTCCGCTCTGCGCGGCCAGGGCGCGCACCACCTTCAGGTTCTCCGAGGCGCGCCCATAGTACTCGCTCTTGAGCTCCAGCGCCTGGCCGAGCAACAGCTCGGCCTTGGCATAGTCGCCGCGCATCCCGGCCGCAAAGCCCGCGTTGTTGAGCAGCGCGGCCTGGTCGTCCGGCGCGCCTCCAGCCACCGCGCGGTCGTAGTCGCCGCGCATCGCCAAGGCCAGCCGCAGGTTGGTGCGCGCCTCGGTCAGCGCCGGACGCTTGCCCAACGCGGCCACGAAATCGGCCACCGCCTCGTCGCGGCGGTGCTGCAGCAGGCGCGAGTAGCCGCGGTTGTTGAGCACCAGCGCATCGCCGCCGGAGGCGCTCATCGCCTGGGCGTAGGCGGCCTCGGCCTCGGTCCAGCGGGTGCGGTTGTCATACTCGCGGCCCAGGGCGTTCCAGGCCCGCCACGCCCCGGGGTCGGCCTCCACCGCCCGCTGGAGCACGGCCACGGCCTCGTCGGAACGGCCCTGCAGCGACAAGGTGATCCCCTGCCCCTGCAGCGCCCGAGCCCGCACGCTCGGATCGGCCTCGGCCTCGCGATAACTGGCATAGGCCGCGTTCAGCCGGCCGCGGCGCAGGTTGAGGTCGCCGCCCAGCACCTGCAGGCGCGGATCGCGCACCCCGGCCACCTGGGCGCTGTCGAGCATCCGGCCGGCGTCGACCAGCCGCTGCTCGTCCAGGGCGCGCTGGATCTCGGCCACCGCCGCCTCGCTGACCTGGGGCGCGGCCCTCTGCTCGCGTCCGAAGATGCCGGCCTGAACCGGGGTGGCCGCGACGGCGGCGGCGAATGCGATGATCGTGAACGTCCGCACCTTCAGTCTCCCTTCAGGGCCGGTTCGCCCCGCGCCGGCCAGGACCACTTGGCCGCGTCGGCGCCGATCGCCAGCCGGATGCCCGGGTAGTCGTCGCCGCGCCGGACCAGGTTGGCGGGACCTGGCAGCGTTCGCTGCAAGGCCTGCGCCACCAGGGCGTTGCGGTCGCTATAGGTAATGGTGGTGACGGCCTGCTGGGCGCCGTCGGCGGCGACCTCGTCGACTGACCAGCCGAGCCGGCGCAGGGCCGCCCGCGCGCTCGCCGCGCCGCCGGCGCGTCCGGACAGGTCGGCCAGCTCCAACGGCCGGCCTGTCTGGCCGGGGGCCAGGGGCGCGACCGCGGCCGGCGCGACCATGGCCAGCCGCACCACCGCCGGCCGCGCGGCCAGGGCCGGCGCGACGCGGGTCGCGGCATCGGTCCGCGGCGCCGTCGCCGCCAGGGCGTAGCTCGGCGGGGCCGCCACGCGGGTCTGCAGCCGGGCCGAATAGGCGATGTTGCGCGCCAGCACCGGCGAGGCGGGATCCAGCCGCTGGGCCTGCTCATAGTAGCGGGCGCTGAGATCGAAGCGGCCGAGTTTATCGTAGACGACGGCGAAGGCGTTCAGCACCCGCACGTCGTCGGGCTGGGTCGCCCGCGCCGCCTGCAGCAGGTCGAGGGCGGCGGCGTAGTCTCGCCGCTCGATCGCCGCCACGGCGCTGTTGTAATAACCGTCCTGGCGCGAGAAGCGCTGGACCTCGCTGGTCTGGACCGCGCGGAAATCCACCCACGCCACGGCGCGGGGCCACAGGGCGCAGCCGGCCAGCCCGGGAACCAGGGCCAGCACCGCAACGGTTCGAAGCATCGTCATCGGCGTGCTCATCTCGGCTAGTTCGCGCTCAGGGCCGGAATCAGCGTCCGGACCACGTCGATCGCCGGCGGCAGCAGCAGCGCCACGATGATCACCGGCATGAAGCAGGCCACGATCGGCAGGGTCATCAGAACCGGGATGCGCATCGCCTTCTCCTCGGCCTTCATGAAGCGGCTCTCGCGCATCTCGGCCGAGTAGGTCCGCAGGCTCTGGCCGATGCTCACCCCCAGCAGGTCGGTCTGGATCAGCAGCGCCACGAACGAGCGGATGCTGTCGACGTTCAGGCGCTCGGCCAGGGCGCGCAGGGCCTCGGCGCGCCCCCGCCCGGCGCTCAGCTCGTCCGACAGACGGCCGAACTCCTCGGCGATGCGCGGATGCGACTCCTTCACCTCGGCGGCGACCCGCACGAAGGCCGCCTCCAGCCCCAGCCCGGCCTCGACGCAGACCACCATCAGGTCCAGGGCGTCGGGAAACTCGTGCTCGAGCTGTTCGCGGCGGGCGTTGACGCGGTTGTCGAGCACCGCCTTCGGGGCGATGAGCCCCAGCCCGCAGATCACCAGCGGGAAGATGAACGCCGCCAGCCCGGTCAACGGACGCCCCGCCAGCGCCAGCCCGCCGATCAGCAGGATCGGCGCCCCGATCGCCAGCGAGAACCGCGCGATCACGTACCAGATCGGCGCCGAGGGCTGGTCGAAGCCGGCCAGCGACAGATCCTTGCGCAGCTTCTGGGTTTCCTTGGCCTGGCCCCCGGCGGTCGCCGATTGCACCCAGAGCAGGAAGGGATTGCGGACCTTCTCGTCCCGCAGCACCGAGCCTTCGGAAAAATGCGACGCCTCGACCTCCTCGCGGCCCAGCCGCCGGCGCACGGCCAGCTGCGCGCCAATGGCCCGCTGGGCCATGCTGGCCACCGCGAACACCGCTAGGAAGGTGAAGGCCTGGATCGCCAGATCGAACCACTGGGCCATCGTCATCGCCTCAGTATTTGAAGTTGATGATGCGATGCACCATCGCCCAGCCGATCAGGTAGATGACCGCCGTCAGCAGCACGACGGGCCAGAAGATCGGGTCGGAGAACTTGTCGGAATAGACGGTCGGCCGGAACATCAGCTGCACGGCGATCAGCAGCACCGGCAGCACGCTGAGCAGCACCGCCGAGGCCCGCCCCTCGCTCGCCAGCGACCGCACCCGCTTGCCCAGCGAGTGGCGTCCGCGCATGACCGAGGCTAGGCCCTCCAGGATCTCGGCCAGGTTGCCGCCGGTCTCCGACTGGATGCTGACGCTCACCGCGAAGAAGTGCCCGGCGGGCGATCCCGTGCGGCGGGCGAAGTTGGCCAGCGCCTCCTTGAAATCGACGCCATAGGTCGTCTCGTCGACGATCAGGCCGAACTCCGAGCCGATCGGATCGCCCATCTCGTCGGCGGCCAACTGCACCGCCGAAATCACGGGATGCCCGGCGCGCACCGCCCGGTTGACGACGTCGAGCGCGGCCGGCAGCTGCTCCTCGATCTTCTTGATCCGCGCAGTGCGCAGCCGGCGTACCCACAGGGCCACCGCGAGGACGGCCAGCACGCACGCGCCCACCATCGAGATCGCGCCGCTGACCAGCACGCTCGGCCCGGCGCCGGAGGTCGCCACGCTCAGGCCCACCAGCCACAGTGCGGCGGCGAGACCCGCGGTGATCGCCGCCAGCCGCGCCGGCGACATCAGCAGCCCCGCCTGGCGCAGATAGCGCTCGACGCCGTCGTAGAGCGCCGCGATCGGACCGGCGCTCCGCGCGCCCGGCGGCCGGCGCACCAGGGCGCTGAAGATCTCCTCCCGGCTCATGCCGGATTCCATCATGGTCAGCCGCCGGTTGACCCGCTTGTTGCGGTCGCCGGCCGCGAAGATCAGCCGCGCAAGCACCTGGACCAGCACCACCACGGCGACGAACGCCAGGACGTAGATGATCGGATTGCTCATCGCCTAGACTGACCTCCTCCCCGCCGAGAACGCGATGGGCGGCATCTCCACCCCGCGCGCGGCCAGCACGTCGACGAAGCGCGGCCGGACCCCGGTGGTCTCGAAATCGCCGGCGACCCCGCCCGCTGCGGCGCGTCCCTGCCGACGGAAGCGGAAGATCTCCTGTAGGGAGATCACGTCCTCCTCCATGCCGACCACCTCGCTGATCGACACCACCCGGCGACGGCCGTCGTCCATCCGTTCGGCCTGGATCACGATGTTGATGGCCGAGGCGATCTGCTGGCGGATCGAGCGCGGCGAGAGTTCCAGCCCGGCCATGCCGATCATCTGCTCGACGCGCGACAGCGCATCGCGGGGCGTGTTGGCGTGGACCGTGGTCATCGACCCGTCGTGGCCGGTGTTCATCGCCTGCAGCATGTCGAAGGCCTCGCCGGCCCGCACCTCGCCGACGATGATGCGGTCGGGCCGCATCCGCAGAGCGTTACGGACCAGATCGCGCTGGGTGATCTCGCCCTTGCCCTCGATGTTGGCCGGGCGCGTCTCCAGCCGGCCGACATGCGGCTGCTGCAGCTGCAGCTCAGCGGAGTCCTCGATGGTGACGATCCGCTCCTCGTTGGCGATGAACGCCGACAGCGCATTGAGCAGCGTCGTCTTGCCCGAGCCGGTGCCGCCCGAGATCAGCACGTTGCGATGCGACTGCACGATTGCGCGCAGCAGCAGGGCCATCTCGCCGGAAATGCTGCCCAACTCGATCAGCCGGTCCATGTGGATCGGGCTCTTGGCGAACTTGCGGATCGAGACCAGCGGACCGTCCACCGCCAGCGGCGGAATGATCGCGTTGACCCGGCTGCCGTCAGCCAGCCGGGCGTCGACCATCGGCTGGGATTCATCGACCCGCCGGCCGACCGCCGCGACGATCTTGTTGATGATCCGCACCAGATGGCGGGTGTCCTGGAACCGGACGTCGGTCGGCTCCAGCCGCCCGAACCGCTCCACATAGACGGTGCTGTGGGTGTTGATCAGGATGTCGCTGACGCTCTCGTCCTTGAGCAGCGGCTCCAGCGGCCCCAGGCCCAGCAGCTCGTCCAGCACGTCCTCGATCAACTGGTCGGTCTGGCTGAGATTGAGGATGCGCTTCTCGTCGGCGAGCAGCGAGCTGACCGCACCGCGGATCTCCAGCCGCAGGCTCTCGCGCGGGGTCTTGTCCAGCAGGCTGAGGTTCAACAGCTCGAGCAGGCGCTGGTGGATGCGGACCTTGAGGGCCGTCGCGCCCTCGATCGGCGTCGGTTGCGGAGTTCCGATGTGCGGCGCAGCCTCGTTCGGCGCGGTGGGCTTCCAGAGCATGCGATCACCCTCTCAGCCAGCCGCCAGCAGCGGGGGGCGGCGACAGCGCGGCCAGCTTGCCGGCCAGCTCGCCGACCGCCTTTTCCAGCTTGGTGCCCTTGCGCACCGACGACAGCTCCACGCCCTCGTTGATCGCCGCGGTCATGGTCTTGCGGTCCTCGGGGATGACGACGTCGAACTCGCGCCCGATGGCCCGCTCGGCGGCCTTGACCGACACCAGCCCGGTCTGGTCGCTGGTCAGCCCGTTGCAGACCAGGGTCAAGGGGCGCCCCTCCAGGCCCTGGGCGGTCAGCACCCGCAGCTGGCGCTTGACCAGCTGGACATGCGGCACGCTCATCTGGGTGACCAGCACGATGCGATCGGCCAGGTGCAGCACCTGGTTGGTCCATGCGGTCCACACCGCCGGCAGGTCGACCAGCACCAGGCCGAAGTCGCGGCGCAGGCCGTTCAGCAAGGCCTCGACATGTTCGGGGGTCAGCATCTCCAGGGCGACGATCTCGCGCGGCGCGGCCAGCACCCGCACGCCTGAGCGATGCCGCGCCAGGGCGGTGGCGAACGGCGTCTCCGCCAGGTTCGCGCCGGAACTCATGCAGTCGGCCAGGGTGATCGCCTCGGGCAGGTCGAGATAGAGCGCCGCCGCGCCGAACTGCAGGTCCAGGTCCGCCACGCAGACCTCCGCCGCCCCACGCGTCGCCGCGACGGCCGCCGCCTGCACGGCCAGCGCGCTCGCCCCGACCCCGCCGCCGGCCTTCAGGAAGGCCACCACCTCGCCCTTGGGCCGCGCTGGCTCGGCCGCCGGCGCCCGCGGGGCCAGCAGCCGCTCCAGGCTCAGCGCCAGCGCCGGTTCGCTGATCGGATAGGTCAGGACGTCGGCCGCTCCGGCCCGCACCAGCCGCCGCGTGGTGGTGACGTCGGCGTCGTGCAGCGCCACGACCACGGCGGTCTGCGGCGAGATCACCGACAGCCGGCGCATTCCGGCCTCGACCGCCGTCGTCGACCCGCCCTCCAGGCTGACCACCAGGACGTCGAGCCCGGCCGGCGCTTCGGGCCAGCTTCCGGCCAGCGGTTCGAAGGCGACATGCGGAAACTGTGCGGCGATCGAGGCGAAGCGCTCGGCGCCGCCGATGGCGCCGTCGGCCACGCCGACCCGCCGGCCGCGGACGGCGGTCTCCACCCCCGCGCCGCCCGGCGCGCCGAAACCTCGAAACATCTTTGGCATGTCAACCATCTGGCTCAGATCCGTCCGTGCCCCCGGCCGCCTACTTGGCTTCCATGCCGATGCTCGCCGCGCTGCTGATCGTCGAGGCGGCGCCGATCGGTTCGATGACCTTGCCGGTGCGATAGCGTTCCTGCGCGGCGGCGACCCGCGGGCCGCTCGAGCCGGGGGCCGGGTCGCCGCTGTAGACGGCGTCCGGGTTGGCGATCTGCGCCACCGTAGCGGCGCGGAGCGCGTAGCCGAAGTCGGCGCCGAGATGCGGCTGGGTCTGAACGCAGCCGGCCAGTCCGGCGGAGGCCAAGGCGACGGCGAGAAGGAGTATCTGACGTGCGCTCATCGCGGCGCTCCTAGTAGAGGACATGGCCGTGCGGGCCTTCGATCCCGCCGCGCGTCGGGTCGGCGCTCAACAGGGCGCGGTCCTCGGGACGCATCCAAGGACCGGCCGCCTGCGAGGCGCCGAACAGGAACAGCTCGAAATCGGAGGGCGGGACGAAGGTGTCGCCGGGCGCGGCGATCCGGCCCTTGCGCGGCGTGACCAGGTGCGGGGTCACGACGATGACCAGCTCGGTCTCCTCGCGCTTGTAGCCGTTCGACCGGAACAGCGCCCCCAGCACCGGCATGTCGCCGACGAACGGGAACTGGCGCAGCTGGTTCTCGTAGTCTTCCTTCAGCAGGCCGGCGACCATGAAGGACTCGCCGTCGCGCAGCTCGACCGTGGTCTTGGCGCGCCGCACCTTGATGCCGGGGATCTTGATCAGGCCCATCTCGACCGACACCGTCGGGTCGATGCTCGACACCTCTGGATTGACCACGAGGTTGATCAGCCCGTCCTGCAGCAGGGTCGGGGTGAAGGCCAGCGACACCCCGAACTGCTTGAACTCGACGGTGATGTTCGGGATCGCGTCGCCCGTGGAGGATTGCGAGACCGGGATCGGAAACTCGCCGCCGGCCAGGAAGCTCGCCGTGTCGCCCGACATCGCCACCAGGTTCGGCTCGGCCAGGGTCTTGGTCAGGCCCCGCGTTTCCAGGGCGTCGAGCAGGATCTCGAGATTGCCGTTGTAGAGCGCGGCCACCGCGCCGAAGCTGTCGATCAGCTTGCCGCCGTTCTTGACGATGGTGTCGCCCGTGAACACCGCCATGAACGGATCGTCGCCCGATCGGCTCGCGCCGCTGGGCGGACCGTCGGCCGGGTCCCAGTCGCTGCGGTTGACGTTGACCTTCAGCCCCTTGGCGGTGGTCCGGTTCATCTCGACGAAGCGCACCGACAGCATGATCTGCTGGGTGCCCTCGACGCCCAGCATGTTGACGACCTTGGTCGGGGCGTAGGTCTCGGCCAGGGAGACCACCTGGCCCAGCGCCGCCGGACTGCTGACCGTGCCGGACAGCACCACCGACTGGTTGGCCGGCCGCACGCCGATGTCGCGCTCATTGGGCAGCAACTCGTGCAGCCGCCGCTTCAGGCTGTCGATGTCGGCCGACACCACGATGTTGGCGGCCGAGATCAGCCGCTTGCCGGGGCCGTAGACGGTCAGGCCGGTCGCCCCCGCCTTCTTGCCGACCACATAGATCGAACGGTTGCTGAGCGGCAGCACGTCGGCGATCTCGGGATTGGCGACCATCACGTCGACGTAAGGTCCCGGCAGTTCGATCACCTGCGACTTGCCGGCCGGCACCTCGACCTCGACGGCGCTCGCCGGGTCGAACGCGCCCGCGCCCTGGGCCCAGGCCGCCGGCGCGATCGCCAGGCTCGCCGCCATCAGCGCCGCCGCCAGGACGTCTCGGTTAGCTTTGGTTCTCATCGTCTTCCCCCCTCGCGCCGCTGTGCGGCCGGGAATTCAGAACGGGCGCTTTAGAACGCCCTGACCGCGTATCCGGCGGTCTCGACGCCGCGGGTCACGCGCACCTCGGTCATGCCCGGATCGGTCCGCCGCACCGTCGCGCGCCTGACCGGCGCGGCCTTGCGCACGCCCGGGCCGGCAAGGTCGGCGACGCTGGTCACCTTCCTGGTCAGGGCTGCGACGTCGGCCGACTGGCGCAGCGACAGGCTCACCTCGCCGACCGACTGGCCGAGCGAGATCGCCTGGGCCTGGTCGGGGGTGACCTCGACGGTCACCGCCTTGGCCACCTGCGGCTTGTCGGCGTCCTGGTCGCTCATCTGGTCGACGCCCATCACCAGGCTGTTCTCGGCCAGCACCTGGGTGATCGTGGTTTCGCCATCGCCTTTGCCGACCGTGCGGGTCAGCAGAATGTCGACATGATCGCCCGGCAGCACGAAGCCGCCGACCCCGGTGACGTCGCTGGAACGCACGCTCACCGCGCGCATCCCCGGCGTCAGCGTTCCCGACATGTTGGTCTTGCCCTCGCCCCCGCTCAGCTTGGCGGGAAGCACCGGCTCGTTGGCGATCATCGAGCGGACCGTCGTGCGCGTCGGCACGTCCTTGCCGACCAGCAGGTCCACCGACTTGAAGGCCCCGGCCGGCACCGCACTGCTTGGATAGTTGACGGTCTTTAGCATGGCCGGCTTCAGCTCGACGCCGCGGTCGATCGGCACCATGGCCACCACGACCGGCGTCATCGCCGCGGTCTGAGCGGCTGCCGGCCTTTGGGAGGTCATCACCCCCCGCACCAGCAGGACTGCGACCAGTCCAAGTAGAACTGCGATGGTTAGTGAGGCGAGCGTACGCAAAGACATCGACGGCCTTCCGTAGATAGCTGCTCTATCCGGGTTGCGGGCTCAGCGAGCGTCGCAGGAACTTTTGGAAGAAAGGCAGTCCAGCGCGTCGCCTGTCACGGATGCGACGCGCTGAACTAACGCCGCTACGGCGTGGCGCCGCCGCCGCCAGCCGGCGCACCGCCAAAATCGGCAGCGTTCATCACAGCCGCGGCCTTGTCGAGCGCGCCGCCGATGGAGTTGCCAAATGCAAGCGCGGAGCCCGCGATGGCGCTGCCGATGATGGCCAGGATCAGAACATACTCGGCAGCCGAGGCGCCGGACTCGTCTTTGAGGAACGCAACAAACTTGGACATGTGTAGCCTCCCACTCAATGGACGACAGGCCGCGCCACCATGGCTGCGGCAGGGATCGGTTGAAGTCTGGGGACCCCCTTCGCTTCCACCTGTGGAAAACTAATCCACAGCCTTAACGAGCTGTAAACCTAAATACATGGTTAACAGCCGCAATTCATAAGAATTCATTACAGAATTCGAGTGGGGAACACACAACCTGCGATCCACGTTCTAATGTTATTAAATGTTAGAATTTTGGGGCTCGCACACCGACCGGGCGATCTTTCGCCGGAGGGTTCCCCACACAGGTGCAGGCCGGCCCGGCGGGCCTATCCCACCGCGCGAACACCTCAACTGCATGGTGTCTTTGAGAACCGCTTCCCTCACAACCTAGAAGGAAGTCCGTAAATTCAGTAATCGCGCACGGACGTCTTCGACCGGAGCAGCCGCGGCCAGCGGAAACCTGGCGAGGCGACGCCTTTGCGCAACACTTCGGACGCGCCCCACCCGGCCAGCACGGTCACCAGCGCCAGCTCGGCGATCGCCACGGCCTCGACCGCCGGGGGCGCAGGCCGCACCAGCAGCATGAACGGCGTGAACGGCGGCAGGAAGGTCAGCCACGCGGTCTTCTCCGCCGCCCCCGCCGCGGCCGCCATGGTCGTGAAGAACGCCACCAGCAGCACCGCGAACATCGGCCGAGCCAGGTTCTGGGCGTCGGCGCTGTCTCGCGCCATCACCCCGGCGGCGACGGTGAGGAATCCGTAGAACCCGAACGCCAGGCCATAGATGACCGCCGCCCGCAGCAGCACCCACGGATCGGCGAACGCCGCCAGTGCGCCCAGGGACAGCCCAGGCGCCGACATCGCCGCAGCGGCCGGCGCGGCGAGCCAGGCCCCGATCACCAGCACAGAGACCGCGCCGACGCCGAGCACCTTGCCCAGCACCACGTCCAGCGGCCGGGCCGCCGACATCAGGATTTCCAGCGCGCGGTTGGCCCGCTCGCGCACCACCGCCTGCAGCAGCATGCCCAGCGAGCCGACCAGCGTCACCCACAGCAGCAGCACCAGCAGCAACCGCGACAGGTCGGCCGCCTCGCGCGGGGCCCGCGCCGGCGCGGCCTGCACCGCCTGGCCCTCGCCGCGCAGCACCTGAAGCACCTGCGCGCGTCCGGCCGGCGACAGTGGGAAATCCTCGCTGAACCGCGCCTCCCAGCCGCCAGCCCCGGCGGCGATGACCAACTGTTCCTGCGCGGCCGGCGGCGTGCGCTGGGCCAGCATCGCCCCGCCGGTCAGCAACGGCCCGATCGCCAGCGCCAGCCAGAAGCTCGCGGTAGTCACATAGGCGCGGAACTCACGGCCGGCGATCAGCCAGATCGGATGGTTCATGCGACCCGCCGGGCTTCGGCGGGGGCCGTCTCGACAGGCCGGGCCTCGGCCGCCAGCCGCCAGAACGCGCCCTCCAGGTCGGATTTGATCGGCTCGAACGCAAAGATCGGCACGCCGAGATCGGCCAGCGCCCGCATCAGCGCCGGATGCGTCACCTCGGGCGGCAGGGTCACGCGCCAGCGCGCCGCCTCGCCCATCCGCGAAGCCATCGGCGTCAGCGCCCCGCCCACCGCGGCCACCGCCCGCGCCAGCCCGCCATCGTCCGAGGTCACCACCACCGCCCCGTGCGGCGAGGCCGCGGCCGCCTCGGCCACCGCGCCCTCGAACACCGTGCGGCCGCCGGCCAGGATCACCACCTGGTCGCACAGGCTCTCGGCCGCGGCCATCGCATGGGTGGAAAACAGGATCGCCCCGCCGCCGGCGCGGAATTCCGAGAACAGCGAATGCACCTCGCCCTGGGCGATCGGGTCCAGGCCGGAAAACGGCTCGTCGAGGATCAGCAGGTCCGGACCATGGGCCAGCGCGCAGAGCAGCTGCACCCGCTGGGCGTTGCCCTTCGACAGCTCGCCCACCCGCGCGCGGCGGCGCTCGGCTAGGCCGATGCGTTCCAACAGCCGGTCGGCGGCGTGGAAGGCCGCCCGCTTGTCCAGCCCCTTGAGCCGCGCGTGAAAGGCGATGACGTCGCGCGCCCGCTCGCGCGGGAACAGGCCGCGCTCCTCGGGCAGGAAGCCGACCCGCCGCCGCGCGTGGCGGTCGGCCGGCGCGCCGAACATCTCGATCCGTCCGGCGTCGGGGCTCAGCAGGCCGAGGATGCAGCGAAGCGTGGTGCTCTTGCCGGCGCCGTTGACGCCGATGAACCCGGTGACGGCGCCCGCCGCCAGCCGCATGGAGACGTCGACGACCCCGCCCCCGCCAGCGAAACGCTTGGCGAGCGCATCGACGCGCAGGACGTCAGGGGCGGCCCCGGTGAGCATGGCCGGAAGGCTCGCATCGCCGCGATTAATCTTTTGCTAACGACGTTGTTTGCGGCCATCTTCGCGGATGACTGCAGTGTCCTTGGAGGGTCGAAGGTGTCCCGCTTCAAGCGACTGGCGCCCTACTTCATCATCGGCCCGATCAGCGGCCCGTTGCTGGCCGGCGTGGTGATCAATTTCCGCGAAGGCCGTCCGGTGCTCGGATCGCTCTACGCGATCGCGCTCACCCTCTACACGCTGCTGCTGCCCAGCTTCACCGCCAAGCTCAGCCTCAACCTGGTCTGAGCCGCCCGCGCTTCAGGTCAGCGGATAGCAGGCCTGCGACGACAGCGGGATGATCGTCGAGGTCAGCCCCGTGGTGAACACGTAGTCGACCGTGCCGACCACGCGATTGCCGCACGCCGCGCTGGTCCCGGTGAACGTCGCCGCACCGGGGCCCGTGTAGCGGGCCTGGGCATAGGTGTTCACGCTTGCCGTGGTGCAGGTCGTCTTCTTCACGCTCAGGCAACGGGCCGCGTCCTCGGCCGCATAGTTCAGGGTCGCGACCGTATAGACCATCAGGCTGAGATTGATCGCCCCCAGGGTCAGCATCACCATCGGAATCAGGATCAGCACGAACTCGACCGCCGCCGCGCCCTTCTCCTCGCGCCGCAGCCTGGCCAGCAGGGTCCGCATCGCGCCCATCTCAGTTCAGCCTCATCCAGGCGGTCTTGGTGATCGGCGTGGTCAGCAGGCTGGCCAGCGAGGCCTGGCTGAAGATCGGCTCGTAGGGATAGCTCGCCGTCACCTGCACATAATCGCCCGGCGCCGTGGTCGAGCCGCTGAACTGACCGGCGCAGGTGAACGGGCTGGGCCGGCTCGGGGCCGAGCCCAGCGTGCCGGCGGTCCCGACGAGGGTCAGCGCCCCCGAACTGTTGACGCAGTAATAGCCCTCGACCGGACTGCCGCTCGCCACCGTGACCGTCGCGCCCAAGCTGGTCGACTGCACCGCCGCCTGGATGGTCGCGGCCAGCCCCGTGCAGTTGGTCATCGCCGGCAGTTTCGCGCTCGTGTTGCAAGAGCGCCAGACCGCATGGGTTCCGGCTTGCGCGGCCATCTCGACCTGCATCTTCTTGAAGACATAGACCCCCAGGTCGACGGCGTTGATCAGCGGCAGGATCAGCAGCGACAGCCACAGCACGAACTCGGCCGCCGCCGCCCCGCTGTCGTCCCGCCAGAACCCCCTCCGCCCGCGCGCGCTCATTGGACCAGCGCCGTTCTCGTTACGTATACGTCCGCGGTCGGCGGCTTCAGGCCCGCCTGCGGGCACTCCGTCTGCGTCTCGAAAAAGGTCGTCGTGCCATTGGAGCGGAATGTGTCGACCACCAAGGCGAAGCAGTTATGGCCGTTGCTGGCTTTGTTGACGATGCCGCCAATCTGCAATGCCGCATTCGGCATGTAGACGAGGCCGGTGATGTTCCAGGTCGGACGATTGCCCGACGCTGACCAATCAACGCCCGAGGTCAAAGTCGGCTCCTGGTAGACTGCAACCCCCGACCAATCACCGGAGGTCGGCGCCGCGAAGTCCGCGGTATCCACATTCAGGATGTGGGTGTCACCGTTGCCATGAGGTCCGGCGAAGATGATCGTCAGGTGAGAGCCGGCGGCGGTCTTCAGCGTCTTCCCGGCCGGCACGACGAGACTGCCCTTCCTGACCACCATGACGCCGCTGCCCGTCGGGGTCGAAATCGTGACGCCATTGCTGAACGTCACGCCGCCGCAATAGGTCTTCGGTGTCGCCCCATCGATAGTCAGCGTCGTCACTGCAGTCGTCGTGTTTGAGTACGTTTTGCACGGATCGGCCGGAATGTTCGCCGCGAGAGATTTGTAAGGGTCAACGATCGGCGCCACCCCGGTCGTCCCGGCGCCGCCCGCGGCACAGTCGCTCCGGTTGCCGACCGCGTCCGAACCGTCGGCGTTCAAATTACCGCCATTGCAGCGCGCCGTACCATTGGTTCCCACGCGGCACCCCGCCAGGTTGGCGGCGTTGCAACCGTTGCAGCGAATGCCCTCGACGCCCGCGCCGCCCGACGCCAGCGCCAGAAGACAATAGGTTCCCTTGAGCTTCGGCGAGGCGATGGCTGACGCCGTGACGGTCTGCGCCCGTCCCGCCTCGGTCGCCGCATCGCCCTGGAAGCCGACGATGCGGGTCAGGTTGATCGGCATCTTGCGGGTGATCGTCACTCGGTAGCAGTTCGAACCGGTCAGCGGCGCCGGACAGGCGGCGGTGTTGATCGCGCTCACCGTGGTGTCGGCAGTCCCGTTGACGTACCCGAAGCGGCTCGCCACCGACCGGGCCTCGACATCGTAGTAGGGAGTCATGGCGGTGACACAGCTCGCCTGGGTCGCGTCGCAGCCGTTGGTCGCCGCGGCCATGACGGCGGCGTCGGCCGCGGCCTGCATCGAGCGCTGGGCGAAGAACCAGCTGGACGCCTCGGTGGCCATGCCCAGCATCCCGACCAGCGGAATGATCATCAGGGTCAGCATCGGGCTGACGCTGCCGCGCCGCTCCGCGCCGAAGCCGCGCAGCCGCGACAGCAGCCCCCGCCGCACGCGATGTGATGGTTTGCAGACTACGTCCATGACAGACAGCCCACCTGCTGGCCGGCGCTCCGAGCACGGCGCCGCCCTCATTAGAAGACCAACTCCGAACTCAGTTCAATAGTCATACACCAAATACGGGAAACAAGCGTCAAACTCTAAACAATGATCGCGCGAAAATTTCTTAACAGGAATCTTAACACCCAATATGCAGCATCGTTTACTGACGTCGACTTGGCGAATTCCTCAATCCAAGCTCAACCGGTAGCCGAGTCCGGCCTCGGCGATCAGGAACCGCGGCGCCGAGCCGTCTGGCTCGATCTTGCGCCGCACCTGCCAGGCCAGCACCCGCACGTTCATGTAGTCGGCGTCGGTCCCGCGCCCCCAGATCGCCTCGATGATGGCCTCGTGGGTCACCACCTCGCCGCGCGCCTCCATCAGCAGCGCCAGCAGCTCGGTCTCCTTGCGCGACAGCCGCACCGAGGCGCCGTCCACCGTCGCGCGGCGCACCGCGACGTCCACATGCAGGCCGCGGGCCGCGGGCCTGCCTGCGCTCGCCGCCGACTGCGGGATGCGCAGCGCCACGCGGATGCGGGCCATCAGTTCGCCCATGTCGAACGGCTTGGCGACATAGTCGTTGGCGCCCAGGTCCAGGGCGGCGATCTTCTCGCGCTCCGAGCCGCGGGCCGACACCACCAGCATCGGCGCGCGCGAGATCGAGCGCGCCTGCGCGATCACCTCCTTGCCGTCCATGTCCGGCAGACCAAGATCCAGCAGCACGACCCCGAACTCGTGGCGCACCAACTGCTCCAGCGCCTCCAGCCCCGACTTGGCGGTCACCACCAGGTAGCCGGCCTGGGTCAGCGCCGAACGGAGCATCCGCTGCAGCTGTTCCTCGTCCTCGACGATCAGGATGCTCGCCGCGCCCATGTCATTCCCTCCCCGCCGCCGCTGGCAGACTGACGCTGATCACCAGCCCGCCCTCCCCGTCCGTCCGGTTCTGCGCCCGGACCGAACCGCCCAGGATCTCGATCAGGCTCCGCGTGATGTAGAGCCCCAGCCCCAGGCCAGGGGCCGGGGTCGACTGGCCGCGGAAGAACCGGTCGAAGATCCGCTCGACCGCGCCCGGGGCGACGCCGCAGCCCTGGTCCGTGAACTCGATCACGACCGCCTCGCCGGCCCGCCGCGCCCGCACCGCGACCATCGATCCCTCGGCGCTGAACTTGATGGCGTTCTCCAGGATGTTGCCGGCCGCCTGGGTCAGCAGGCTGCGGTCGGCGATCACGCTGGCCTCGCCGACCTCGACATGCAGGAACCGGCGCGCCCCGCCCGCCTCGCCGAACGTCTCCCAGACGTCGTAGAGCAGCGGCTCCAGCATCACCTCGGTCGGATTGACGTCGATCGCGCCGGACTCCAGCCGCGCCACGCTGAGGAAGTTCTCGACGTAGCGGTTCAGCCGGTAGGCCTGCTCCTTGATGATCAGCAGCAGCTCGCGCCGCGCCTCGCGGTCGTGCTGCTCGGGCAGGTTCAGGATGCTGGTGGCCGAGCCGAGGATGCCCGCCAGCGGCGAACGGAAATGGTGCGAAACGGCGTCGAGCAGAATGGTGCGCAATTGCTCGGTGCGGGCCCGAAACTCCATGTCCGCCTTCTCGACGCCCAGCCGCGCCCGCACGATCGCCGAGGCCCCGAGGTCGACCACCGCGGCGGCGACCTCGTCGTCCTCGCCCTTGCGGCCATGGCGCGTCCCCGGCAGCCAGCGAGCCGCGCCCACCACGCGTCCGTCCGAGGCCAGGGCCCGCTCGCGCCAGCCGCCGGT
>NZ_JAPMTQ010000090.1:0-3551 GCF_026411515.1 Phenylobacterium sp. 58.2.17
CCTTGGCCTCGGCCGCGGACTTGGCCAGCTCGGCAGGGTCGGCGCCGCCGCGGCCCGCGGCGGCCAGCAGCAGGGCGCCGACGCCCAGCAGGGCCAGCGCCGTCTCCCAGCGGCCGGCCTGGGCCAGCAGGTAGTGCTGCTCAAGGAAGCCGAACTGTGCGCCGCTGGCGAACCGGGCGAGGCGGAAGACCGCCGCGGCGAAGGTCAGGGCGAACAGCGCCGCGCCGGCGCCCTTCAGCACCTCGGCGAAGGCGAGCGCCCTGGCCCGGCGCGCGCGCAGCATGGCCGCCGTCAGCAGCAGGGCGGCGACAGCCACGACGATCCAGCCGGCGGCCGGCGGATAGGCGAGGATGTGGCCGCCGACAGTGTTGGCGTAGACGAGGTTCGGCCCCTTGGCCGGAAGCGCGGGTGCAAAGGCGGCGGCGTCGGCGGCGGCCAGCACCTGCGCGCCGAGATGCTGCAGTGAGCCCTTGTCGAGATTGGCCGGGCTCGAGGTGGGCGCGTGGTAGTCGAACTGGCTGCCGATGAAGGCGTAATTCAGCCCGGCGATCCCCCTGGCCTTGGGGACGGAGAAGTCGGTGTCGTTGGGCATGTGCTCGTATAGGAACACGGTCAGCGACGAGGCGATCGGCGCGACGGCGCTCTTGCGGAACAGCTCGATCGCGCCGGCGTTGTCGGCCCCGGTCTGGAACATCTGGGCGCGGCCGCCATTGCCTCGAGCCTCCATGTTCAGCAGGAAGCCGACGCGGCCGGCGAGCGGGTGCTGGTCGAAGAAGGCTTGGGCGCCCAGCAGGCCGCTCTCTTCGCCGTCGGTGATCAGCAGGATGACGTCACGGACCGGCTGGCCCTTGGCCTTGATGGCGCGGGCGATCTCCAGGGCGGCGGCCGTCCCGGCCGCGTCGTCGGCCGCGCCGGGCGATCCCGGGACGCTGTCATAGTGGGCCATGATCGCCACCGCGGGGGCGGCGCGGTCGGCGCCGGGCAGCACGCCGATGACGTTCTCGATCGCGCCTCCGGCGATCCAGCCGTCCTCCTGGCGCAGCACCTGGGCGCGCTGGACCTGGGGTGAGAGGCCAAGCGCGGTCATCCGCGCGACGAGGTGGTCGCGGACCGCGGCGTTGGCCGGGCTGCCCATGGGGTGGGGAACCTTGGCGATGACCTCGACGTCGGCCATGGCGCGGCCGGCTGAGAACGCGGTCGCGGAGGCGTCGGCCGGCAGCGGGGCGGGAGTGCGCTCCTGCGCCCAACCCAGCAGGAATGCGACGGCCAGGCACACGACCAGTGCGATAGTTCTTCCCAACGCCGCCTCCCCGCGAACTCTGGCCGCGACCCTAGCGCGGAACCTGCGCAAAAGGAAAACGCCCGCCGGAAGGAGCGGCGGGCGTTCGGCAGTCTAGTGAAGCGTCGGGCCCGTTCAGGCGGCCACGGCGCTTTCGTTCGGGTCGCGCAGCACGTAGCCGCGGCCCCAGACGGTTTCGATGTGGTGCTTGCCGTCGGCAGCGGCCGCCAGCTTCTTGCGCAGCTTGCAGATGAAGACGTCGATGATCTTCAGCTCGGGCTCGTCCATGCCGCCGTAGAGGTGGTTCAGGAACATTTCCTTGGTGAGCGTGGTGCCCTTGCGGAGCGAGAGCAGCTCCAGCATCTGGTATTCCTTGCCGGTCAGGTGGACGCGGCTGTTGTTCACTTCGACGGTCTTGGCGTCGAGGTTCACGGTGATGTCGCCGGTTCTGATGACCGATTGGGCGTGGCCCTTGGAGCGACGGACCACCGCGTGGATGCGGGCGACCAGTTCGTCCTTATGGAACGGCTTGGTCATGTAGTCGTCGCCGCCGGCGCCGAACGTCTTGACCTTGGTGTCGATCTCGGCCGTGCCCGACAGGATCATGATCGGGGTGTTGATCTTCGCGACCCGCAGGGTGCGCAGGACGTCCATGCCGCTCATGTCGGGCAGGTTCAGGTCGAGCAGGATGAGATCGTAGTCATAGATCTTACCCAGATCGACGCCCTCTTCGCCGAGGTCCGTCGTGTAGACGTTGAAACCTTCGGATTTGAGCATCAATTCAATGCTCTGCGCCGTGGCGCTGTCGTCTTCAATCAACAGTACGCGCATCAGTTCCTCCTCGAACGGTAGCGCTAGAACCTACAAATTCGGGCAATCCGCCCCGATCCTCGCGGTTAACTTGCCCGCGAGTTAATTTATGATCGGTTAATGGTGAAGCCCCTTCGGACGAATCGTTAACTCGGTTCGGGAATCGGGGACAAGCGCCGCCCTCCGGGGCGAGTCGCGGGGGGCGTTGAATCTTTTGTGATTGGACTTGGCGGGCGAATAGCGGATCGGGCTGCGCCCTGATCTTAACCGCGGAACGGTCCCCGCGGCGGGTCGTTTGGACGTGGAACCCCCAAGCCCAAAGGATCGTCATGGCCGTGAAACTGAAGCCGCTCGCCGACCAAGTCATCGTCATCACCGGAGCATCGTCGGGCATCGGTCTGGCGACGGCGCGCAAGGCCGCCAAGGCCGGGGCGGCGGTGGTGCTGGCCGCCCGCAACGGCGAGGCGCTGCGGGCGATCTGCGAGGACATCAACGCCCAGGGCGGCCGCGCCCATGCGGTGGTGGCCGACGTCGGCGCGCCGCAGGACGTGGAGAAGATCGCGCGCGCGGCCATCGCGCGCTTCGACCGCTTCGACACCTGGGTCAACGATGCCGGGGTGGGCCTCTATGGCCAGCTGGCCGAGACCTCGGCCGAGGACCATGAGCGGTTGTTCCGGACCAACTACTTCGGGGTGGTCAACGGCTCTCTGGAGGCGGTGAAGCACTACCGGGACCAACGCCGGGCCGGGGCGGTGATCAATGTCGGGTCGGCGCTGTCGGACGTGGCCGCGCCGCTGATGGGCGCCTATTCGGCGTCGAAGCATGCGGTGAAGGGCTTTACGGACGCGCTGCGGCTGGAGGTCCTGCGGGAGAAGATCCCGGTCTCTATCACCCTGATCAAGCCGTCGAGCGTCTCGACCCCGTTCGCCGATCACGCCCGCAACCTGATGGACCAGGCGGCCGCGGTCCGGCCGCCGCGTTACGCCCCCGACGTCGTGGCCGACGCGATCTTGCACGCCGCCGTCCATCCGGTGCGCGACATCGTGGTCGGATCGGGCGCGCGGCCGATGGCGATCGGATCGGCGGCGGCCCCGATCCTGGTCGATAAGGTGCTGGCCCGGATGCTGCCGGCGATGAACCGCAGGCGCGGGGACAAGCCGGCGCGCGACAATCTCTATGAGCCCGGCCTCGACGGCCTGACCGAGAGCGAGCACCTGAAAGGCCGCCGCTTCAGCGTCTATACCGAGGTCCAGAAGCGTCCCGGCCTGACCTTCGGGCTCAGCGCGCTGGCCGTCGTCGGGCTGGCCGCCTTCCTTGGCCGCGAAGGGCTGTCGAAAAACGCCCGGCCGCTGCTGGCCAAGGCCGCGCGGCCGTTGCTGCTGCGGGCGGCGATGCGGCGTCCGGCGGCCGCCCCCAACCCTGTCTCTTATAAACAACTTCCCCTTCCGCCGCACACGAAGGG
>NZ_JAPMTQ010000091.1:0-2520 GCF_026411515.1 Phenylobacterium sp. 58.2.17
CCCGTGATGGCGCCCGAGACCGTCGTGCTCACGCTGGGTGTGATCGTGCCGCCGGTCGCGGCCGACCCGATCTGGGGCGTCGAGCGGCCGAGCTTCGACTGCCGCGACGCCGGCTCGCTGGCCGAGGAGATGGTCTGCACCGACGCGGTGTTGGCCGCCGCCGACCGGCACATGGCCCGCGCCTATCGCCGGGCCGAGCGATCCGGCGCGCCGATCGAGGCGCTGCGCGAGGACCAGGACGAATGGCTGGCCTATCGCGAGGAGGCGGCGCTGCGCTCGCCCCGCGCCGTCGCCGCGGCCTATGACCGCCGCATCGGCGAGCTGGAGGCCATCGCCGCCGGCCGCGCCCGGGTCGGCGGCCGCTAGCGCGCACGAAAAAGGCCGGCGCCGCGGGTGCGGGCCGGCCCTTCGATTCTTCGAGACGTCTGGCTTAGGCCAGCAGGTCCTTCACGGTGTCGCGCTCGCCGATCAGTTCGTCGTTGGTCAGGGCGATCTTCGACTTGGCGAAGTCGTCCATCTCGTAGGAGGTGATCACCTCGTAACCGGTGGCGGTGGTCTTCACCGGCATGCCGGCCCAGACGCCTTCGGCGAAGCCGTAGCGGCCTTCGCTGTTGACGGCGACCGAGTGGATCGCGCCGACCGTGGTCAGGTCACGGACGTGGTCGATCAGGGCGTTGGCGGCCGAGGCCGCCGACGACAGGCCGCGGGCCTCGATGATCGCCGCGCCGCGCTTGCCGACCGCCGGCAGGTAGTCGTTCTTCAGCCAGGCTTCGTCGCCGATGACGTCGGCGGCCGGCTTGCCGCCGATCTTGGCGTGGGTGAAGTCGGCGAACATGGTCGGCGAGTGGTTGCCGTAGATGAACAGGTCGCTGACCTCGTTGATCGAGACGCCGGCCTTCTTGGCCAGTTGGGCGCGGCCGCGGTTTTCGTCCAGGCGCACCATGGCGGTGAAGCGGTCGGCGGTCAGGCGCTTGGCCTGGGCCGCGGCGATCATCACGTTGGTGTTGCAGGGGTTGCCGACCACGGCGACGCGGGCGTCGTCAGCGGCGACGGCGTCGATGGCCTTGCCCTGGGCGATGAAGATCTTGCCGTTGTCCTTCAGGAGGTCGGCGCGCTCCATGCCCGGACCGCGCGGCTTGGAGCCGACCAGCAGGTTCCAGCTTGCATCTTTGAACGCGACGTTGGCGTCGTCGGTCAGCACCATGTCGGCCAGCAGCGGGAAGGCGCAGTCTTCCAGCTCCATGGCCACGCCCTTCAGGGCCTTCTGCGCGCCCTCGGTCGGGATTTCGAGCAGTTGCAGGATGACCGGCTGGTCCTTGCCCAGCATCTCGCCCGAGGCGATGCGGAAAAGAAGGGCGTAACCGATATTGCCGGCGGCGCCGGTGACAGCGACGCGGATCGGCTTCTTCGTGGTCATGGAACTGTCCCGTGTTTGCAGTGCGAAATCCGCACGGGCTCTAGACCCGCAAGGGCTTTGCGGCAAGCGCAAGTGACTCGGTGCGGCTGCAGGGCTACCTAGCTGGCGTCATGTTCGAGATCGATCCGGCCTTCGTCGCCACCTCCCACGCCATCGGCGACCTCGCCCTCAGCCACGCGCGGCTGCAGGACGACGCGCGCTATCCCTGGATCGTGCTGATCCCGCGCCGCGAGGCCATGCGCGAACTGGAAGACCTGGGGCGCGAGGACCTCGCGATCCTGACCGACGAGATCCTGGCCGCCGGACGCGCGGTGCGGGCGCTGGGGATGGCCGTCGACAAGCTGAACGTCGGGGCGCTGGGCAACGTCACCCCGCAGCTGCACGTCCACGTGATCGGCCGGCGGATCGGCGACGCGGCCTGGCCCGGCCCGGTCTGGGGCCACAGCGCCGCCGAGCCTTACGGCCCGGGCGAACTGGCGCGCGCGACCGCGGCGGCGAAGTCGGCTCTCGGCCTCGCCTAGTTCCGGCGCAGGGTGACGGCGGTGCGGTCGCGGCCTTCCAACAGGTCGCCCGACCACTCGGCCCCCGAGACCGGATTGAGCATCAGGGTCGCGACCCCGGCGCCCGGCCGCGGATAGAAGCTGGCGGTCACCTGCGAACCGACCCGCTGGATGTCGACCAGGAAGCCTGAGGCGTCCGGGGATCCGCGCCGCCGCGGGTCGCGCCAGGCGCCCTCGAGCGTTCCGCCGCCCTTGTCGACCAGCAGGAACGAATAGAGCGTCTCGCCCGAACGCGTGCGCAGCACCCAGGCGCCGTCCATCGGCCCCTGCATCCCTTGAGCCGAGGCGAAGGACGAGCGCAGGCGGCTCTCGTAACCGAGCTCGACGGCGTTGAGCGGCGCCTCGGGGGTCTTGTCGTATTCGTCGACCGTGACCGGCGCAGTCAGTCGCGGCCGGCGCGAAACCGGCGGCGGGGGCGGCGCATAGGCCGGCGGCAGGCTGACCACGGCCGGCCGCTCGGCCGGGGGCGGCGCAGGGGCCGGGCTATAGCTGTCTCTTATACACATCTGACGCTGCCGACGAACCGGAAGGTGTGTAGATCTC
>NZ_JAPMTQ010000092.1:0-2364 GCF_026411515.1 Phenylobacterium sp. 58.2.17
TGGTCTACCACGGCTCTCGGCGAAGCCTTGTTTTGAGGTTAGTTTCCCGCTTAGATGCTTTCAGCGGTTATCTATTCCACACTTAGCTACCCTGCTGCGCAGCTGGCGCCACGACAGGTCCACCAGAGGTGTGTCCATCCCGGTCCTCTCGTACTAGGGACAGATCCTCTCAAGCTTCGTACACCCACGGCAGATAGGGACCAAACTGTCTCACGACGTTCTGAACCCAGCTCACGTACCACTTTAATCGGCGAACAGCCGAACCCTTGGGACCTGCTCCAGCCCCAGGATGTGATGAGCCGACATCGAGGTGCCAAACTTTGCCGTCGCTGTGGACGCTTGGGCAAAATCAGCCTGTTATCCCTAGAGTACCTTTTATTCGTTGAGCGATGGCCCTTCCACGCAGAACCACCGGATCACTATGGCCGACTTTCGTCTCTGCTCGACTTGTCAGTCTCGCAGTCAGGCGGGCTTATGCCATTGCACTCGTCGAGCGATTTCCGACCGCTCTGAGCCCACCATCGCGCGCCTCCGTTACACTTTGGGAGGCGACCGCCCCAGTCAAACTGCCCGCCACGCCATGTCCCGGACCCGGATAACGGGCCGCGGTTAGACGTCAGCGACAACAAGGGTGGTATTTCAAGGATGGCTCCACCGGAACTGGCGCCCCGGTTTCATAGCCTCCCACCTATCCTACACATGTTGCCGCTAACGCCAAGGCGAAGCTGCAGTAAAGGTTCATAGGGTCTTTCCGTCTGACCGCGGGAACCCCGCATCTTCACGGGGAATTCAATTTCGCTGAGCCTATGCTGGAG
Organism: Phenylobacterium sp. 58.2.17; assembly: GCF_026411515.1. NCBI lineage: Bacteria > Pseudomonadati > Pseudomonadota > Alphaproteobacteria > Caulobacterales > Caulobacteraceae > Phenylobacterium > Phenylobacterium sp. 58.2.17. The sequence continues at coordinate 816 of NZ_JAPMTQ010000092.1, forward strand.
ACAGTGGGGAAGTCGTTACGCCATTCGTGCAGGTCGGAACTTACCCGACAAGGAATTTCGCTACCTTAGGACCGTTATAGTTACGGCCGCCGTTTACCGGGGCTTCAATTCGGAGCTTGCACCCCTCCTTTTAACCTTCCGGCACCGGGCAGGCGTCAGACCCTATACGTCGCCTTGCGGCTTCGCAGAGCCCTGTGTTTTTGATAAACAGTCGCTACCCCCTGGCCTGTGCCACTCTACAAAGGTTGCCCTAAGCAGAGTCACGCTTATCCCGAAGTTACGCGTGCAATTTGCCGAGTTCCTTCAGCATAGTTCTCTCAAGCGCCTTGGTATACTCTACCTGTCCACCTGTGTCGGTTTCGGGTACGGTCTCCGTTGGGGTTATTTCCAGGAACTCCTTCACTGCCAGGACAATCCAATAAGCCCTGACAATTTACGGAATTCGTCACCTCCAACTGGCCCAGGAATATTCACCTGGTTCCCATCGACTACGCCTTTCGGCCTCGCCTTAGGGGCCGGCTAACCCTGCGCAGATTAGCTTTACGCAGGAACCCTTGGACTTTCGGCGAGAGTGTCTCTCACACTCTTTGTCGCTACTCATGTCAGCATTCTCACTTCCGATACCTCCAGCCAGCCTCACGACTGACCTTCACAGGCTTACGGAACGCTCCGCTACCGCGTGCTTACGCACACCCATACCTTCGGCGACTGGCTTGAGCCCCGTTACATTTTCCGCGCAGGATCGCTTGACCAGTGAGCTGTTACGCTTTCTTTAAATGATGGCTGCTTCTAAGCCAACATCCTGGTTGTCAAAGCAATCCCACATCGTTTCCCACTTAGCCAGTACTTGGGGGCCTTAGATGATGGTTAGGGTTGTTTCCCTTTTCACGACGGACGTTAGCACCCGCCGTGTGTCTGCCAGATAGTTCTCTTGGGTATTCGGAGTTTGGTTAGAATTGGTAGATCTCGCGACCCCCGCATCCATCCAGTGCTCTACCCCCCAAGGAATTCGTCTGACGCTCTACCTAAATAGATTTCGCGGAGAACCAGCTATGTCCAGGTTTGATTGGCCTTTCACCCCTATCCACAAGTCATCCCAGAATTTTTCAACATTCACGGGTTCGGTCCTCCAGTAAGTGTTACCTTACCTTCAACCTGCTCATGGATAGATCACCTGGTTTCGGGTCGTCATGCGACGTACTTATTCGCCCTATTCAGACTCGCTTTCGCTACGCCTACACCTATCGGCTTAAGCTTGCACGGCACATGAAGTCGCTGACCCATTATACAAAAGGTACGCCGTCACCACGCGAGGTGGCTCCGACTGCTTGTAGGCTTCCGATTTCAGGTTCTATTTCACTCCCCTCGTCGGGGTGCTTTTCACCTTTCCCTCACGGTACTTGTTCACTATCGGTCATTGAGGAGTACTTAGGCTTGGAGGGTGGTCCCCCCATGTTCAGACAGGATTTCACGTGTCCCGCCCTACTCGAGTCTGTCGCTAATTGACGCCTACGGGGCTATCACCCGCTATGGCCGACTTTTCCAAGTC
>NZ_JAPMTQ010000093.1:0-2315 GCF_026411515.1 Phenylobacterium sp. 58.2.17
GCTCGCTCGGCGCGGCCTCGACGGCCGGCGCGGTCGCGGGGTCCAGGGTGGTCGGCCCAGGAAGGGAGAAGGCCGGGAGGGGCGCGGCGCTGGCAGCCCGGCCGCCGCCCACGAACAGCCCGCTGGTGCGCGCCGCATCCTGGGCGACCGCCTGCGGATCGGCGGGCGCGGGCGTTCCCATGGGCGGTGGCACGATGTCGGCGCCGCGCTGCCGGGCGCTCAGGATCGGCCGGCCGAGATCCCCGGGCAGCGGCGGCCCAAGCTTGGGAACCTCGCCATAGTCCTTGGGCGCTGTGGTCAGGCCTTCGGCGGCGGCGCGGCTGTCGGTGCTGTGGAGTTCGGCGGGCGCCGCGTCCTCCTGGACCTGGAGGGCGTAGATCACCGCCCCGCCGATCGCCAGCGTCGCCGCGCCGCCCAGGATGGTGAGCGCCTTGCGCGAAAGCCGCATCACCCGCGGAGGATCAGCCCGCAGCCGCAGCATGGCCGCCGGGGCGACAGGCGGGTCGGGCGCCTGGGCGCTCATCGCCGCGCCGCCGGGCGAAGGATCCGAACCCGTTGCTGAGCGCGCCTGTCGCCCAGCCGCAGCTCGGCCGCGGTGAACAGCCTGTCGACAATCATGTGCCGGCCCTGGACGCGGTAGTTGACCAGATCGCCCGAACCCCCGGCGCCGACCACGAACAGCGGCGGCATCTCGCCCTGGCCGATCCCGGCCGGGAACTCGATGAACACCTGGCGGCCGTCGTCGAAGGCGCGCAACGGCCGCCAGGCCGAGGCGTCGCCCACGATCTCGTAGCCGAACTGGAGCGCGGTCAGGTCCAGACCCGCCGCGACGGGTTGGACGCTGGCGACGGCGGCGGCCTCGCCGCGGAGCGCGATCAGCGCGTCCTGCGGATAGGTCCAGGAGACCGAGGCCATATAGGTGGCGGCCGTGGCGCGCAGCTCCAGATGATAGGTCCGCCGGTCGGTGTTGATCACCAGGTTGGTCGCCAGGTCCCTGGCGGTCGGCTTGACCAGGATATGGACCCGCTTGGCCGTCCCTGAGCCGCTTTCGGTGTCGCCGATGATCCAGCGCGCGGTGTCGCCGGCCGCGACGGGACCGGCCCCCACCAGCTGCTCGCCGGCCTGCAGGGCGATGTCGGTCACCTGGCCCGGCGCGGCATAGACCTGATAGAGCGCGCCTTCGCTCCAGGGATAGCGCTGGATGGCGTTGACGAAACCGCCCTGGGCCGGCTGCACGCGGGCGGCGGCGTTGGCCGCGCCGATCCTCGCGCGAGGATCGGGCGCCTCGGCGGGAAGGCTCGTCGGGACCGGCTTGAGCTGGCCCGGCAGCGGCAGCGGCTCAGGGACGGCCACGACCTCCACCGGCCTCGCCGGCTCCAGCGCCTGGAGCGCGGCGACGGCCTGGGTCTCGTCGAAGGCGATGGCGGGCGGCTTGGCGGCGATGGCGCAGCCGGAAAGCAGCAGGGCCGGCAGCGCCGCCCCCCGAAGGAAGGCGCAGGTCATGGGGCGAGCTCCTTGGACCAGTTGATGGCGGTGACGAAGACGCCCAGCGGGTTCTTCTTCAGACGCTCGGCGTCGCGCGGCGGCTGGACGACCAGGGTGATGATCGCCGACCAGCGCTCGGTGGCGGCCAGCGCCCCGTCCTGGTAGCGGCGCTCGGTCCAGGCCACGCGGAAGCTGCCGGGCGAGGCGCGGATCACGCTGGAGACCTCGACCGCCACCTGGACCTTGCCGACCTGGGCGAACGGGTCGCTGGCCTGGGCATGGTCGTTGAGCGCCAGCGCGCCGCGATCGGTGGTGAAGTCATAGGCCCGCAGCCAGTTCTGGCGCACGATGATCGGATCGGCTGGGACGGACCGGACCTGCTCGATGAACCGCGCCAGATGGAAAGCAATCTGCGGGTCGGTCGGCCGGTAGCCGAGCTCGGCGGGGGCGACGGCCTGGGCCTCGCCAAGCCGGTCGACCTGCACCACCCAGGGGACGACCTCGCCCCGCGCCGTCACCCAGACCAGCGCGCCGGCGAGCGCCACGATCACCCCAGCCTCGACCATCGCCAGGGCCCAAAGGTTCTTGCCGCCCGCCGCCACCGCCCCGATCCGGTCGTCCCAGACCTGGCTGGCGCGGCGGTAGGGCGTGTCGGGCTGCGGTGTCGCGCCATAGCGGACGGTGGGGCGTCGGAACATGGGTCAGGAGCCTTCCGAAAGATCGATGGACGAACCTGCGCCGCCGCCGTCGCCCGCGCGCACGGCGTGGGCGGCGGCCGAGGCGCCGTGGCTGAGGGTCTGCTGGCGGCGCATCCGCCGCGCCCAGGCGGG
>NZ_JAPMTQ010000094.1:0-2233 GCF_026411515.1 Phenylobacterium sp. 58.2.17
TCGCCGTCGCCCTTCATCAGGTCCTCCAGGTAACGCAGGTGCGCGTCCTGGTGCTTTTCGGCGTTCATCGACATGAACGAGTAGAGCTGCACGAAGCCCGGATAGACCCGCCGCCCCATGCCCGGATAGGGCGCCGGCACGGTGTCGATCATCGTCGACTTGAACCAGGCGAACGGCTTTTCCTCGGCCAGCTTGTTGGTCACCGTCGGCGACAACCGCGCATCGATTGGCGATCCCATGATGGTCATGGTCCCGGGGCGGCACTCCTCGCCGTCCTCAGCCATCAGCGCGGCGGCGGCCAGCACCGCCGGACCCGGCTGGCAGACGGCGACCACGTGTGGGCGCGGCCCCAGCTGGCGCAGCATGTCGCGGACATGGTCGACATAGTCGTGGAAGTCGAAGCGGCCTTCCATCACCGGCACGTCGCGGGCGTTGGACCAGTCGGTGATGAACACCTCGTGGTCCTGCAGGAAGGCCTCGGCCGTGCCGCGCAGCAGGGTCGCGTAGTGGCCCGACAGCGGCGCGACGATCAGCACCGCCGGCTCCAGTTCGCGGCGGCCCGCCCGGCGCATGTCGGCCATGTCGCGGTTGAAGTGGATCAGCTTCACCCACGGCGTCGACCAGACCTCGGTCGGGCGCACGCGCACCTTCTCGCCCTCGATCTGGACGGAATCGATGTTCCAGGCCGGGCGCCCGTAGCGGCGCGTCAGGTTGGCGAACAGGTCCGAACCGGCGAACAGCCGCCGGCCGAGCTCGCTGTCCTTGGCCGGGTTCAGCGGCGAGGACCAGAAATCCCGCGTGGCCCGCGCGGCCCAGCGCAGCGGGGTGGTGGCGTAATAGCCGGCCTCATAGAGCGTGTAGAGCATCGCCGAGTCCTCTTTGCTGCGGCGCAACATAACACGGTGGTGGTTAAGCGAGTCCAGCGCTGATGCCGCAGCCAGCCAGGGAAATCACGCTCAAGCTCGCCTGATCGAACGATATTTGCGACTTTTTCGAGCTCGCCTGTCGATCTGGCGGGGCCTGGTTCGTCGATCCCATGTAGCGGGTGGACTCGCGGGCGTTCCTCGCCCCGGCCCGCCGAGGAGGAAATCCATGCGTTTCATGTTCATCATCACGTCCGCCGACACGAGCCCCCCGTCGCCTGAGTTCATGGAGGCGATGGACAAGCTGGCCAACGAAGAGATCAAGGCCGGGCGCATGATCGACACAGGCGGGCTGATGCCGATGCAGATGGGCGCCCGTGTCGCGCTGAAAGCCGGCAAGCTCAACCTGATCGACGGGCCATTTGTCGAGGCCAAGGAAATGATCGGCGGCTACGCGATCTTCGACATGCAGAACAAGGAAGAGGCGGTCGCCTCAGCCATGAACTTCATGCAGATGCACATCGACTACATGCCCGGCTGGGAAGGGACTTGCGAGATCCGTCCCATGGCGACGGAGGATTTCGAAGCCGCCTGCCAGATCCAGGCGCCGGCCCGCGCTTGACGCGCGAGGTCGACACCCATCGCGCGATCCTCGCCGCCTGGCGGGTCGAACAGCCACGCCTGATCACCGGGCTGGCGAGGATGCTGCGCGACGTGCCTCTGGCCGAGGAACTGACCCAGGAAGCCCTGGTCGCCGCGCTCGAACGCTGGCCGCAGACCGGCGTGCCCGAACGTCCTGGCGCCTGGCTGATGGCGACCGCCAAGCGCCGCGCGCTCGACCACCTGCGCCGCCGGACGATGCTGGCCCGCAAGCACGCGATGGTCGCCCACGAGCTGGAGAGCGAGCAGCAGGCCATGCCCGACCTCGACGCCCCCCTCGACGACGACATCGGCGACGAGATGCTGCGGCTGGTGTTCACCGCCTGCCATCCCCGACTGCCCCGCGAGGCCCGCGCCGCCCTGGCGCTGCGGATGGTCTGCGGCCTGACCACCGGCGAGATCGCCCGCGCCTTCCTGCTGCCGGAGGCGACCATCGGCCAGCGCATCGTGCGCGCCAAGCGGACGCTGTCGGAGTCGGGCCTGGCCTACGAGACGCCGCGCGGCGAGGAGCTGTCGCAGCGGCTCGCCTCGGTGCTGGAGGTCGTCTACCTGATCTTCAACGAGGGCTACACGGCGGCCCGCGGCGAGGACTGGCTGCGCCCCCAGCTCTGCAACGAGGCGCTGCGTCTGGCCCGGGTGCTGATCGCCGTGGCCCCACAGGAGCCGGAGGCCCACGGTCTGCTGGCGCTGATGGAGCTCAACGCCTCGCG
>NZ_JAPMTQ010000095.1:0-2124 GCF_026411515.1 Phenylobacterium sp. 58.2.17
CCCGCGCCGCCGGCCGTGATCGTCGCCCCGAACTGGCTCAAGCGGCCCGGCCCCAGCGAGTTCGCCCGCTTCTATCCGGACTCCGCCCAGCGGCGCGGCGTCGGCGGCACGGCGACGATATCCTGCCAGGTCAGCGCCGCCGGCTCGCTCAGCGGCTGTTCGATCGCCCGGGAGTCGCCGGCCGACGAGGGCTTCGGCCGCGCCGCGCTCAAGCTCGCCCCCTACTTCCGGATGAGCCCCATGACCCGCGACGGCCAGCCGGTGGAAGGCGGCACGGTGCAGATCCCGATCCGCTTCAATCTCGGCTGATAAGGCCCGGCCTCGGCCTGCTCAGTAGCTCTTGGGCAGGCCGAGCACCCGCTCGGCGATGTAGTTCATCACCATTTCACGGCTGATCGGCGCGATGCGGGCGATCATCGCCTCGCGGAAGTAGCGCTCGACGTCGAATTCCTTGGCGTAGCCCATGCCGCCGTGCGCCAGCACCGCGGACTCGCAGGCATGGAAACCCGCCTCCCCACCCAGGTACTTGGCCGCATTGGCCTCGGCCCCGCACTCGCGCCCGGCGTCGAACAGCGCCGCGGCCTTGAACGCCATCAGGTTGGCCGCCTCCAGTTCGGCCCAGGACTTGGCCAGCGGATGGGCGACGCCCTGATTCTGGCCGATCGGCCGGCCGAACACGATCCGCTCCTTGGCGTAGGTCGAGGCCCGCGCCAGCGCCGCGCGGCCCAGTCCCACCGCCTCGGCGGCGAACAGCACCCGCTCGGGATTGAGCCCGTCGAGCAGGTAGTAGAACCCGCGCCCCTCCTCGCCGATCAGGTCGCCGGCCGGGACCTCGAGGTTGTCGATGAAGACGCTGTTCGACTCGACCGCCTTGCGGCCCATCTTCGGGATCACCGTCGCGCTGATCTTCGAGCGGTCGAAGTCGGTGTAGAACAGGCTCAGGCCCTCGGTCGGCTTCTTGACCTGATCCTTGGGCGTGGTCCGCGCGATGATCAGCATCTTGTTGGCGCGCTGGGCCATGGTGGTCCACACCTTGCGGCCCGAGATCACATAGCCGTCGTTGGTGCGCGTCGCCCGCGTCGTCAGGCTCGTGGTGTCGAGGCCGGAGTCCGGCTCGGTGATGCCGATGCAGATCTTGTCTTCGCCGGACATCAGCCGCGGGATCGCCCGGTTCCTGAGTTCCTGGCTGCCATACCTGACGATCGGCATCGGTCCGAAGATGTTCAGGTGCATGGCGCTGGCGCCGGAGAACCCGGCTCCCGACTGCGTCACCGCCTGCATGACCAGCGCCGCCTCGGTCAGCCCCAGGCCGGCCCCGCCCAGCTCGGCCGGCATGGCCGTGCCCAGCCAACCGCCGGCGGCCATGGCGGCGACGAATTCCTCGGGAAAATCGCCGGTCTCGTCGGTCCTGCGCCAATAGTCGGCGTCGAACTGGGCGCAGAGCCGGCTCACGCTCTCGACGATGGCTTCCTGTTCCTCGTTCAACCAGAAGCCGCTCATCGCTCTCTCCCTACTTCGCCGGCGCGTCGAACCTCGCCGGACTCATGGCGTCGGCAAAAGGACCAGCTTCCCCTTCCGTCACGCAAGCCACGATCAACCGCGCGACCAGCGGGGCCAGCAGCCAGCCATTGCGCCGCGCGCCGACCGCCAGCAGCACGTCCTGATGCCGCCCGCGGCCGACCATGGGAAGTCCGTCGGGCGTAGCCCCACGCACCCCGGTCTCGGCCTGGAAGCTGGCCTCGGCCAGGTACGGGAACAGCCTCGCCCCAGCCGCCTTCAACGGCTCGACCTTGGCCGGCTCCACCGCTCGGTCGCCAAGCCCGGCCTCCATCGTCGCCCCGATGGTCAGCCCGCCGGGCGCGCCGGTGACATAGGCTCCCTGACCGCGCACCACCACGCCGCGATAGGCCCGCTCGCGGCTGCGCAGGATGTGGCCCTTGATCGGCGAGACGTGCGACAGCTCCGGCGCGACCACCGCCAGGTCGCGCCCGGCGCCGGTGGCGATCACCAGCCGCTCGCCGCCCTCGAATCCGCTCGCCGCCTGCTGGCGGAACTCGACCCCGGCCTCGCGCGCGGCGCGGCGCAGCGCCGCCAGCCCCGCGCCGGCCTCGATCCGCCAATCCA
>NZ_JAPMTQ010000096.1:0-1641 GCF_026411515.1 Phenylobacterium sp. 58.2.17
TTTATAAGATACAGGGGTTTCGCGGGTAATGCGCGCCGAGCGCCGACGCGGCGCCAGCGGGACGGCGGGCGCGACCTCCTCGCCCGGGCGCGGGGCGCGGCGGCGCTTCACGGCCGGGGCCTTGATCTCCACCTTGGGGCGGGCCCAGCCTTCCTTGTAGGCCGGTTTGGGCTTGGGCTCGGCCGCGGGACGGGCCGAGCCGCCGCGACGACCGGTGCCGTCGTGCACGGCATGGGCGCCGGGCGGGGCCTTCGGGGCCTTGAACGACGGGCGGTCGCCGGTCGGCAGGTTCTCGGGTGCGATGTACTCGACCAGCTGCTCGCGAATCACCCGCGGGCCGACCTCCTCGATCTGGCCGACCGGCAGCGAGCCGAGCGCGAACGTGCCGTAGGACATGCGGATCAGCCGCCCGACCTCCAGGCCCACCGACTTCAGCACCTTGCGGACTTCGCGGTTCTTGCCTTCGGCGATGGTGACGGTGATCCAGACGTTGGCGCCGCTCGGGCCATCCTTGGCCTTGTCGATCTTGGCTTCCAGCGGACCGTAGCGGACGCCGTCGACGGTGACGCCGTCGGCCAGCTTGTCGAGGTCGGCCTGGGTCACGCGACCGCGGGCGCGCGCCCGGTAGACCCGAACGACGCCGCTGGAGGGCTGTTCCAGCGCGCGGGCCAGTTCGCCGTCGTTGGTCAGCAGCAGCAGGCCTTCGGAGTTGATGTCCAGGCGCCCGATCGAGATCAGCCGCGGCAGGCCCGGCGGCAAAGCGTCGAACACCGTCGGGCGGCCCTGCGGGTCCTTGTGCGTGGTCAGGAGGTCGATCGGCTTGTGATAACGGAACAGCCGCGTCGGCTCGGCGGCGTCGACCACCTCGCCGTCGACCGTGAGGATATCGTCGGGCCGGACGTTCACCGCCGGGCTGGTCAGCACCTCGCCGTTCAGGGCCACGCGGCCCTCTTCAATGAGTTTTTCGACGTCTCGCCGGGAGGCTACGCCTGCTCGCGCCAGCGCCTTTGCGACGCGCTCACCTTGACCGGAGGGCGTCTGGTCGTTTCGTTGGGGGTCGTGGATCATGATCATCGCACCATGCGCATCGCGCTCGCGGCGGCGCAAGACGCCGCGTCACGCGGAGAAACTCCCGTAGGCGCCGTCGTCGTCGATCCGAGGACCGACGAGATCGTCGCCGTCGGGGCCAACGGCCCGATAGGCGCGCACGATCCGACCGCTCATGCCGAGATCGTCGCCCTAAGGCAAGCGGCCGCGAAGCTTGGGAACTACCGGCTGACCGACCTGACCCTGGTCGTGACCCTCGAGCCCTGCGCCATGTGCGCCGGCGCGATCAGCCATGCGCGGATTGGCCGCGTCGTGTTCGGGGCCGAGGACCCCAAGGGCGGCGCCGTGGTGCATGGCCCCAAATTCTTCGAGCAACCGACCTGCCACTGGCGGCCGCAGGTCACCGGCGGGGTGCTGGCCGATGAAAGCGCCGAACTGCTGCGCGGCTTCTTCCGCGCACGCCGCAAGAAGAAGACCTGAGCATGCGCGCGCGGTAGGCGCAATCCAGTTGCTCCCCCTCTGGGGGAGCTGTCAGCCGAATGGCTGACTGAGCAACCATGTTCAGGTTGCGGGCTGTTTGAGCCATGGCTGGCC
>NZ_JAPMTQ010000098.1:0-1348 GCF_026411515.1 Phenylobacterium sp. 58.2.17
GTCGCTAATTGACGCCTACGGGGCTATCACCCGCTATGGCCGACTTTTCCAAGTCATTCGGCTTTATGTCACGACAGCACTGGCCTGGTCCCGGTTCGCTCGCCACTACTACGGGAGTCTCGGTTGATGTCCTTTCCTCCGGGTACTGAGATGTTTCAGTTCCCCGGGTTTGCTTAATGAACCCTATGTATTCAGGTCATTATACCTTTGAACAACCAACGAACCTGAACCCCAGCCGAAGCTGGAGATCACATTCGCAGGCTGTAAAGGTGGGTTTCCCCATTCAGAAATGTCCGGATCAAAGGGTGCTCGCGCCTCCCCGGACCTTATCGCAGCGTGCCACGTCTTTCATCGCCTCTCAATGCCAAGGCATCCGTCAGAAGCCCTTATGCGCTTGATCGTTCTCAGCAAAACTCATGCGTGGGGACGGTTTGGATCCAGCTGTACGAACTAGCCGGATCACGCCCACACATGCGCTTTGTTTTATGATGTCTTCTCAAGTCGGCCCTACAAGCTTCAGGGGAAGCCGGGCAAACCCTTCAATTCACAATGTCATTCGCCGACCAGGTCGAAACCTGACCGGAAACCTTGTTTCCTTACGATCGCTAAGCCGCTTCTGGTGGAGCCAGACGGGATCGAACCGACGACCTCATGCTTGCAAAGCACGCGCTCTACCAACTGAGCTATGGCCCCTCTTGAAGCCGCGCCCGCTTGGGAGCTTGTCGTCGACCTGTCCGCCCGAGGATCACACGAAGTGTGGTGGGCCCAGGCAGACTCGAACTGCCGACCTCACGCTTATCAGGCGTGTGCTCTAACCAACTGAGCTACAGGCCCTTGAAGCGGCACATCCAAGCCAGCGCTAATACAGCGGGCCCAGATACGCGATCGCACCACAACCTCATCGGCTGCAGTGTCATGCGGAAAGAGAAACGAAGACGGCGACACTCTGCTACCTGCATAGTGTCTGTGAACGAACCAATAGAGCGTGAGGCTCTGGAGGTTCATCCTTAGAAAGGAGGTGATCCAGCCGCAGGTTCCCCTACGGCTACCTTGTTACGACTTCACCCCAGTCGCTGACCCTACCGTGGTCGACTGCCTCCTTGCGGTTAGCGCATCGCCTTCGGGTAGAACCAACTCCCATGGTGTGACGGGCGGTGTGTACAAGGCCCGGGAACGTATTCACCGCGGCATGCTGATCCGCGATTACTAGCGATTCCGACTTCATGCACTCGAGTTGCAGAGTGCAATCCGAACTGAGACGACTTTTTGGGATTGGCTCACCATCGCTGGCTTGCAACCCTCTGTAGTCGCCATTGTAGCACGTGTGTAGCCCACCCTGTAAGGGCCA
>NZ_JAPMTQ010000099.1:0-1303 GCF_026411515.1 Phenylobacterium sp. 58.2.17
GGGCGCGCAGCTGGGGCCCGCCGTCACCCCGCAGAGCGAGGAGGCCCGCGCCGAGCTCGAGCGCGCCCAGGCCGCGCTGGCCGCCGTCCGCGCCGCGCTCGAAACCGCCGAGGAAGACCGCGGCAAGGCCGCCGCCGCCGAGGCCGAGGCCCGCGAGGCCGCCCGCAAGCAGGACGAGCACCTCGGCCGATTGACCGCCGAGGCCCGCGCCCTGGCCCAGATCGTCGCCCAGCAGCGCCGCGCCGGCTTCGCCCCGGCCCTCGACTCCGTGGTTCCGGCCCGCGGCTATGAACGCGCGGTCGCCGCCGCCCTCGGCGACGACCTCGACGCCGCCCTCGACCCCAAGGCCCCGGCCTTCTGGGGCGGCGGCGAGGCCTCCTCCGCCGCCTGGCCGACCGGCGTCGAGCCGCTGGCCCCGAAGGTCAAGGCCCCCGACGCATTGGCCGCCCGCCTGGCGCACATCGCCGTGGTCCCCCGCGAGGACGGCGATCGCCTGCAGGCCGCGCTGCCGCCCGGCGCGCGGCTGGTCTCCAAGGAAGGCGACCTCTGGCGTTGGGACGGCTTCGTCGCCCGCGCCGACGCGCCCAAGCCCGCCGCCATCCGCATGGAGCAGAAGACCCGGCTGGCCGAGGTCGAGACCGAGATCGAGGCCGTCTCGCCGCGCGCGGCGACCGCCAAGGAAGCCCTGGCCGCCGCCTCCACCAAAGTCCGCGCCGCCGAGGACGCCGTCCGCGACGCTCGCCGCGAACCGCCGGCGGCCGAGCAGAAGGTCTCGATCGCGCGCGGCAATCTGGAGAAGCTCGACCGCGAGGCGACCCGCCGCGAGGCCCAGGCTCAGTCGCTGGACGACATGATCGGCCGCTTCGAGGCCGAACTCGCCGACGCCGAGCAGATCCTGGCCACCGCCGTCGCCGAGACCTCCAGCCAGGCCGAGGCCGGCGACCTGGTCGAGCGTCTGGCCGCCGCCCGCGCCGCCGCTGGTCCGGCCCGCGAGGCTGCGTCCGCCGCCCGCTCGGCCCTCGAACTGGAAGTGCGCGAGCGCGACGGCCGCGCCCGTCGGCACGAGAACCTCAAGCGCGACAGCGACGACTGGACCCGGCGCGGCGCGACCGCCGCCCGCCGCCTGGACGACCTGGCCGAGGGCCGCGCCAAGGTGCAGGCCAATCTCGACAAGGCGCTCGAGGCCCCGGCCTCGCACCAGGAGCGGCTCGGCAAGCTGCTGGACGAGCTCGCCGCCGCCGAGGCCCGCCGCGCCCAGTCCGCGGACGCGCTGGCCCAGGCCGAGGCGGCCCGCACCTGTCTC
>NZ_JAPMTQ010000009.1:0-130593 GCF_026411515.1 Phenylobacterium sp. 58.2.17
TCCCCGCAGGCTCTTCGCGGGTCAGGCGTTGCGCGTCCGGGGCGGCGGCGGCCAGCTACTTCGTGACCGACGCCGAACCCGGCGGCGCCCCGCCCCAGCGGGTGGCCGACGCCCTGGCGGTGTTCGCCAGCGACCAGGCCGGCGAAATCGCCGGCGGTGAGGCCGACACCACGCCGAACCCGACCAGCGTCCGCGCCGCCGTGGCGCTGGCGCCGCAACCGGTGACCTCGTCTTCGGGTCTGCCGGCGACCGCGCCGGTCGGCGATCCCTCCGCGGTCAGCAATCTCTACGCCGAGGCGCTGCGCGCGCTGGAGGCCTCCGAGCCGGGCGGCCTCGACAAGCTGCGCAAGGCCGCGAACCTTGGTCATTCGCCGGCGCAGTTCTATCTCGCCAAGCTGTATACCGACGGCGGCGCGGGCCTGAAGAAGGATCCGGTCGAGGCCCGTCGCTGGACCGAACGGGCCGCCGAGGGCGGCAACCGCGCCGCCATGCACAACCTTGGCATCGCGCTCGCCCAGGGGCAGGGCGGTCCGAAGAACCTGACCCTGGCGGCCGAGTGGTTCCGCAAGGCGGCCGATCTCGGCCTGGTCGACAGCCAGTACAATCTGGGCGTCCTCTACGAGCAGGGGCGCGGAGTCACCCAGAACGCGGCCGAGGCCTACAAGTGGTATCTGATCGCGGCCCGCAGCCGCGACGAGCTGGCGCTCGACAACGCCGCGCGGGTGCGCGCGGGCCTGTCGGCCGAGGCGCGCGCGGTCTCCGAGCGCTCGGCCCAGGGATTCCGGCCAGTGTCGCCGGCCGTGTCGGCCGCCGCGGCGCCGGCCGCCGCGAGCAACGACGTGGCCACCGCCCAGCGCGCGCTGTCGCGGCTCGCCTATTACCAGGGGCCGACCGACGGCAATGTCTCGCCGGCCCTGACCATGGCGATCGCCGCCTACCAACGGCATCAGGGCATGGCGGCGACCGGCTCGCTCGATCCCGTCACGCTTTCGCGGCTTCAGGTCTTCACGCGGTGACGCGCGCCGGGTAAGGGGCGCCCTTGGATTTCTACCTCCCCATTGCGGAAGTCTCGGTGAACGCGCCCCTGCTGATTGCGCTGGGCGCGGCGGTGGGGTTCATTTCGGGCCTGTTCGGGATCGGCGGCGGCTTCCTGATGACGCCGGTGCTGGTGTTCTTGGGCATCCCACCGGCGGTCGCCGTGGCCAGCGAGGCCAATCACGTCGCCGCCTCCTCGACCTCAAGCGTCATCTCCTACACGCGCCGCAAGGCGGTCGACTTCCGCATGGGCGGGGTGCTGGCGGCCGGGGGCGCGGTCGGGTCGCTGCTGGGCGTCGAGGTGTTCCGCTGGCTGCGGCTGCTGGGCCAGGCCGACCTCGTGGTCTCGCTGTCCTACCTGATCTTCCTGGGCGTCATCGGCGCGCTGATGCTGTGGGAGTCGCTGGGCTCGATCCTGCGTCGCCGTCGGGGCGATACGCCCAAGCCGCGCAAGGACCGCCGCCCGCCCTGGCTCTACGGCCTGCCGTTCAAGGTCCGGTTTCCGCGTTCACGGCTCTACATCAGCGTCATCCCGCCGGTCCTGCTGGGCGTGTTCGTCGGCATCCTGTCGGCGATCATGGGTGTCGGCGGCGGCTTCGTGCTGGTGCCGGCGATGGTCTACATCCTGCGCATGCCGGCCGGGGTCGTGGTCGGCACCAGCCTGTTCCAGATCATCATCACCACCTCGCTGACCAGCGTGCTGCAGGCCGGGCGCAACCAGACCGTCGACGTGGTGCTGGCGACCCTGCTGCTGATCGGCGGCGTGCTGGGCGCGCAGGTCGGGGCGCGGGCCTCGTCGCGGTTCCGCGCGGAGGAACTGCGGGCGCTGCTGGCGCTGATCGTGCTGGCGGTGGGCCTGCGGATGGGGCTGGGCCTGTTCTTCACGCCCTCCGAGCCCTTCGTGCTGATGGCGGGGAACGGCTGATGGCGATGGACGCCGCCCCGCCGCCATCCCTGCCGCCGACGCCGCCGCCGGCCGCCGTTTCGGCCGCGCTGACCACGACCAATGTCCGGGTGACCTCCAGCTTCCGCGGCGCGCGCATCGTGCTCTACGGCGCGGTGCTCGATACCAGCCAGAAGCCGAGCGACGTCGTGGTCATCGTGCGCGGGCCCGAGGCCCCGGTCCGCATGGCGCGCAAGACCCGCATCGCGGGGGTCTGGGTCAATTCGCGGCCGGTGGTGTTCGACGGCGCGCCGGGCTTCTACATGGCCGCCTCGACCCGCCCCCTGAACGAGATCGCCAGCTTCAGCACCCTGCGGCGGCTGGGCGCGGGGATCGACCACCTGCGGATCAACGCGCCGATGGAGCAGCGGATCGAGACCCGCTACGGCGTGCGCGACGTGGTGGTCAGCGGCCTGGGGGCGGACTATCTCGACTGGCGACGGGCCGTGGTGCGGCTGAAGGAGGCCAGCGGCCTCTACGCCGCCGACTCCCGCGGGGTCAGCTTCGTCGACAAGGGCCTGTTCAAGGCCGAGATCGACCTGCCGACCGGGGCGCCGATCGGGGTCTATTCGGCGGACATCTTCCTGTTCCAGGACGGCCAGCCGGTGTCGAGCCGGACCCGCGGCCTGACCGTCGAGAAGGCCGGCATCGAGCGGGCGCTTTACCTGTTCGCCCATCAAAGGCCATGGTCGTACGGCCTGGCTTCGGTGGCGATCGCCCTGGCCGCCGGCTGGGCGGCCTCGGTGGCCTTCCGGAGGAACTGACTGCTTGGAAACCGACGGCCACGTGCACGCCGAGACGTCCGCGCCGCGCCCGCTCTGGGTGATCGCGCTGCTCGGGCTGGCGCCGTTCCCGATCTCCGCCCTGACCTATGTCTACGGCGACGCCGATTTGAGCGGCCCGGGGCTGACCGTGCTGCTGACCTGGTCGGCGATCGTGCTCGGGTTCCTGGGCGGCATCCGCTGGGGGCTGGAGAGCGGGCGGGCGACCCCGCGCTGGACGCGGCTGGCGACCTCGGTGGTCTCGCCGACCGTGGCCTGGACGCTGATCTTCGCCCGCGGCTCGGTGGAGACCGCCTGGCTGCTGTGCGGTTTCCTGGCGGCGTTCATCCTGCAGTGGCTGTACGACCACGCCGCGCCGGACGTCCCGGCCCGCTATCCGCGGCTGATGACCAGCCTGACCCTGGGCGCCTGCCTGTCGCTGGGCCTGGCGCTCGAACAGGCGATGCGGCTGTAGCTAGTCTCCGGCGACGGAGCGCCAGCCGACGGCGTGCACCCGCCCGGCCCCCAACGCCCCGCACAGCGGCGGGCGCGCGAACAGTCCTGAAAACGCCTCGTCGCGGATGCTGAGGCCGCCGGCATAGGCCCCGAAGGCCGGCACGATCATCCGCGCGCCGTCGGTGACGAAGCAGCGGCGGCGCACGCTGCCGCGCGAGGCGACCACGCGGGCGCACGGGTGCAGGTGGCCGGCGACCTCGCCGTCCTGGCGGCCGGGCGTCGGCTCGTGGCGCAGCATCAGGCTCTCGAGCGCGATCTCGGCCACGACCTCGCCGGGCAGCCGGCGCGGGCCGTCGGCGTCGTGGTTGCCGACCACCCAGATCAGGCGGGTCTGGCCCGAAAGCGTGCGCAGGCCCTCGGCGTCGTCGCGGGCCAGGCGGTCCTCGGAGGCGCGGTCGTGGAAGGTGTCGCCGAGCAGCACGACGGCGGCCGGCTGGGCGGCGATCACCTCGGCCTGCAGCCGGCGCAGGGTGTCGCGGGTGTCGTAGGGCGGCAGCATCTGGCCGCGCATGGCGTAGGCCGAGCCCTTCTCCAGGTGGAGGTCGGCGACCACCAGCGTCCGCGCGGCCTCGATCCACAGCGCGCCGCTGGGGCGCAAGGTCACGGCGGCGCCGTTCAGGGCGGTGCGCAGGCCGCCGCACGGGCTGGGCGCGAAGGCGTAGGGGGCGGGGGCGGCGAGCGCGCTCACGACATGGCCTCGGCGATCAGGTCGTCCTGGGCCTCGGCCAGGATCATCTCGCCGGCGTCGCCGGGCGAGCGTTCCTTGCCGATCTCCAGCAGGATCGGCACCGAGAACGGCGACAGGTGCGCCAGCGGCGCATGGCGGATGGCGCCCTTGATCCGGGCCAGCATCTGGCCGAGCCGGGCGACGTCGATCAGGCCGGTGGCGGCGTCCTCGCGGGCGCAGCGCAGCAGCAGGTGGTCGGGTTGGTGGCGGCGCAGCACGTCGTAGATCAGGTCCGTCGAAAAGGTCACCTGGCGGCCGGTCTTCTCGTGGCCCGGGAAGCGCCGCTCGATGAGTCCGGAGATGATCGCACAGCCCTTGAAGGCGCGCTTCATCATGAAGCTTTCGGCGAGCCAGGCCTCCAGGTCGTCGCCGAGCATGTCCTCGCCGAAGAGCTCGTCGAAATCGAGGCCGTCCATCGGCTTCAGCGCCCAGATCGCCATGGCGTAGTCGTTGCAGACGAAGCCGAGCGGGGCGCAGCCCAGCCGCTCCAGCCGCCGGGTCAGCAGCATGGCCAGCGTGGTGTGGGCCAGCCGGCCCTCGAACGGATAGACCACCAGGAAGAACCGTTTCCCGCGCGGGAAGGTCTCCAGCAGCATCTCCTCGGCCGGCGGGATCAGCGACAGGTCGCGCTGGGCCTCGAGCCATTCGCGCACGTCGGGCGGCAGAACTTTCCAGTGCGCCTGGTCGAACATCAGCTCGCGCACGCGGCTCGCCAGGAAGGTCGAGAGCGCGAACTTCGAGCCGCCCCAGGAGGGCATCTTCGGGTCCTTGTTCGTCGCCGGGCTGACCAGCACCTCGGTTCCGGTGACGGCGACCAGGGCCCAGACCTGGCCGGCGAAGACGAAGGTGTCGCCGGGATCGAGCATCTCCAGCATGCCCTCCTCGACCTCACCGATCTTGCGGCCGGCGCGGCCGCGGCCCATCGAGATGCGCACCGCCAGCATGGCCGGCGAGACGATGGCCCCGACGTTGAGCCGGTGGCGCTGGGCGGTCTCGGCGTTGCGCACGGTCCAGCGGCCGTCGAGGGTCTTCACGATCCGGCGGAAGCGGTCGTAGGTCTTCAGCGCGTAGCCGCCGGTGGAGACGAAGTCGACGACCTGCTCGAAGTCCTCCCAGGGCAGGTCGCGATAGGGCCCGGCGCTGGTGATCTCGTCATAGAGGGCCACGAGGTCGAAGGGCTCGGAGCAGGCGCAGCCCATGACGTGCTGGGCCAGCACGTCGAGCGCGCCGACGCGGCTGGCCTCGCCGTCGAAGCGGTTCTCGGCGATAGCCTCGCGGGCGGCCTGGCACTCCAGCATCTCGAAGCGGTTGGCCGGCACGAACAGGGCGCGCGAGGGCTCGTCCAGGCGGTGATTCGCGCGGCCGATGCGTTGGACCATGCGGCTGGCGCCCTTGGGGCTGGCCAGCTGGATGACCAGGTCGACGTCGCCCCAGTCGATGCCGAGGTCCAGGGTCGAGGTGCAGACCACGGCCCGCAGCTCGCCGCGCGCCATCGCCGCCTCGACCTTGCGGCGTTGCTCGGCGGCCAGGCTGCCGTGGTGCAGGGCGATGGGAAGATTGTCCTCGTTCAGCCGCCAGAGCTCCTGGAAGGCGAACTCGGCCTGGAAGCGGGTGTTGACGAAGACCAGGGCGGTGCGGGCGCCCTTGATCGCCTCGTAGACCTCGTCCATCGCGTGCTTGGCGGTATGGCCGGCCCAGGGGACCCGTCCCTGCGACAGCAGCATGTCGACGATCGGCGGCGCGCCGGCCGGGCCGCGGACCAGGGCCACCTGCTCGTGGGTGTCGGCGGCGCGGCCATAGCCCATCCAGCGGCGGATGACGTCGGGATCGTCCACCGTCGCCGACAGCCCGACCCGGCGCAGATTCGGCGCGAACTGCTGAAGGCGCGCAAGATCCAGCGCCAGCAGGTCGCCGCGCTTGGAGCCGTGCAGGGTGTGGATCTCGTCGAGGATCACGCACGACAGGCTCTCGAAATAGAGCCGCGCGCCCTCCCAGGCGCAGAACAGGGCCAGCTGTTCGGGCGTGGTCAGCAGGATGTCCGGCGGCTTCACCCGCTGGCGCTGGCGGCGCGAGATCCCGGTGTCGCCGGTGCGGCTCTCGGCGACGATGGGCAGGCCCATCTGGAGGATCGGCGCCATCAGGTTGCGCTCGACGTCGACGGCCAGCGCCTTCAAGGGCGAGATGTAGAGCGTGTGGATCCCGCGCGGGGCGTTGGCCGGCGGGCGCTGGGCCAGCTCGATCAGGCTGGGCAAGAAGCCCGCCAGCGTCTTGCCGCCGCCGGTGGGGGCGATGAGCAGGGCGTCGCGGCCCTCGCGCGCCTTCGCGACCATGTCCAGCTGGTGGGCGCGCGGGCTCCAGCCGCGGGCCTCGAACCAGGCGGCGAACCTTGCGGGCAGCAGATCAGGCGGGCTCGCCGGGCTATCGGCCATGGTCCGCCTATAGCATGTTCCCGTTCCGTTTCAGCGAATTCTTGCGCCTCTGAGTCGGTAGCAGGCGCACGCGGAGGGCGTAGACTTGCGCCCGTCGCGCATAAGCTGACAGGAGCCGAGCATGTCTCAGTCGTACCCGGGTGAGTGCTTTTGCGGCGCCGTGAAGATCGAGGTCACGGGCCAACCGGCAGCCATGGGCTATTGCCATTGCAGGTCCTGCCGATCGTGGTCGGGCGGGCCGGTCAACGCCTTCAGTCTCTGGGAGCCGTCGGCGGTCAAGGTGACCGCGGGCGATGAATATGTGGCCACCTTCGCCAAGACCGAATTGAGCGAGCGAAAGTACTGCAGCAAGTGCGGCGGTCATCTGATGACCAATCATCCGCCCTTGAAGCTGGTCGATGTGTTCGCCGCGACCTTGCCGACCCTCGAATTCACGCCGGGCGTGCACGTGAACTATGCCGAGACCGTGCTGCGGATGAAGGACGGCTTGCCGAAACTGAAGGACTTCCCGGCCGAGTTCGGCGGCTCCGGCGAGGCGATCGGCGAGTAACCGCGGCCGATCGGCAGGTTTTCCACGTTCCCTTTCCGTTTCCTGCCGAAAGCGGCTAGCAAGGCGGGGTGAACGCCCCGGCTACGAGTCTGGATCTTGCGCCCGCCCTGGTGGTGCTGCCGGGGCCGCGCGCGGCTGTCGCCGATGCGACCGGCGGGCAGCCGATCCGCGCGCCGGACGCCCGTGATCTGCTCCAACGCGGCCCGGTGCTGGTGGCGCACGCCTCGATGACCGCGCGCCGGCTGGGGCTCAATGCGCCGCCGCGGATGCCCGGCCTTTTCGATGCGCTGGAGCTCTACGCTTTTACACGGCCGGCGACCTTCTGCGCGCCGTCGGCGGTGGGCCTGGCCCTGGCGCTCGGTCAGGCCGAGCCGAAGGGGGCGCAGGCGCAGGCAGAAGCCCTGCGCGCGGCCTGCACGCAGCTGCTGGCCGAAATCGCCCAGGCGCCGCAGCCGAGCCGCGAGGAAGCCCTGGCCCTGGCCGAGACCATGATGCGCGCCGGCTGGGCCTGGGGCCCTTCGGTGGTCGCCGCCCTGCGCTCGGCCCCGGTCGGCAATCAGTTCCGCACCTCGGGCATGGACGTCTGGACCCGCATCGCCGAGTGGGAGGACCAGGCGCCGCCGGGGGAGGCCAGCTCGCGGCCCATCGCGCCCGAGGACGCCGGCCAGCGGCTGGCCGAGCTGCTGCAGCGCTCGGGGCTGGACGAGACCCGCCCCGCCCAAGCCGAATACGCCCAGGAGGCGGCCTTCGCCTTCGCCCCGCGTGAGCGCGAAGGCGAGCCGCGGATGATGTTGGCCGAGGCCGGCACCGGGGTCGGCAAGACCCTCGGCTACCTGGCGCCGGCCTCGCTGTGGGCCGAGGCCAACGGGCCGTCGGTCTGGGTCTCGACCTACACCCGCGCCCTGCAGCGGCAGATCGAGCGCGAGAGCCATTCGATCTTTGCCGACCCCAAGGTGCGGGCCAAGAAGGCGGTCGTGCGCAAGGGGCGCGAGAATTATCTCTGCCTGCTGAACTTCCAGGACATGGCCAACACCGCCCAGCAGGGCGGGGCCGACTTGATCGGCATGGCGCTGACCGCGCGCTGGGCGCGGGCGACGCGCGACGGCGACATGACCGGCGGCGATTTCCCGGCCTGGCTGCCGACCCTGTTCGCGGTTCCGGCGGCGGGGCAGGCCAGCGCCGGCAACCTGGTCGACCGGCGCGGCGAGTGCGTCCACACCGGCTGCCAGCATTACCGGGCCTGCTTCGTCGAGAAGGCGATCCGCGGGTCGCGCAAGGCTGACCTGGTGATCGCCAACCACGCTCTGGTGCTGACCCAGGCGGCGTTCGACGGGGCCCGCGCGGCGCGCGGCTCCAAGGCCGACGGCGAGACCACCCAACTCAAGCGCATCGTCTTCGACGAGGGCCACCACCTGTTCGACGCCGCGGATGCGGCCTTCGCCGCAGCGCTGTCGGGGCAGGAGACCGCCGAATTGCGCCGCTGGATCCGCGGGCCGGAAGGCCGCGGCCGGCGCGGCCGCGGGCTGGAAGCGCGGCTGATGGACATGCTGGGCGACCGCGAGGACGCCCGCGAGGCGCTGATCGCGGCCATCCAGGCCGCAGCCGCCCTGCCGGGCGAGGGCTGGTCCGGGCGCATCGCGCCGCCGAACGGCGAGGTCAATCCGATCGGCCCGATCGAAGCCTTCCTGGTGGCGGTGATCGAGCAACTGCGGGCCCGCGCCGCGCCGTCCGACGTCGGCATGGAGTGTGCGGCGCGTCCGGCCCTGGATCTGGTGCGGGCCACCGCCCGCGAGGCCGCGGCCGCCCTGGCCAAGATCGAGGCCCCGCTGCTGGCCCTGGCCCGGCATCTGGAAGACCTGCTGGACGAAGAGGCCAGCCAGATCGTCACCAGCGACCGGGGTCGGATCGAAGGGGCGCTGCGCGGCCTGGACCGCCGTTGCCGGATGCTGCTGCCGGCCTGGCGCTCGATGCTGCGGGCCATCGACGAGGACGCCGAGGACGATCCGGATTTCGTCGACTGGTTCGATGCGACTTTCCTCTATGGTCGGGTGGTGGACGCCGCCTGCCGCCGCCACTGGGTCGACCCGACCGAGCCGCTGACCAATGCGGTGATCGCCCCGGCGCACGGGGTGCTGGTGACCAGCGCCACCCTGACCGATCCGACCCTGGACGACCCGTTCGCCCTGGCCGAGATGCGGACCGGCGCCGCGCGCCTGCCCGACCGGCCCAAGACCCTGAAGCTGGCCTCGCCGTTCGACTACGCCGCCAATTCGCGGGCCTATGTGGTCACCGACATCGGCCGCGACGACCCGCGCCAGGTGGCCGCGGCGATGCGCGAGCTGTTCCTGGCGGCCGGGGGCGGGGGCGTGGGCCTGTTCACCGCCATCCGCCGGTTGCGGGCGGTGCATGAGCGCATCGCCGCGCCGTTGGCCGACAAGGGATTGGCGCTCTACGCCCAGCACGTCGATCCGCTGGAGGTCGGCGCGCTGGTCGACATCTTCCGGGCCGAGGAGGATTCGTGCCTGCTGGGCACCGACGCGGTGCGCGACGGGGTCGACGTGCCGGGCCGCTCGCTGAGGCTGCTGGCCTTCGACCGGGTGCCCTGGCCGCGGCCCGACATCCTGCACAAGGCTCGCCGCGCGCGGTTCGGCGGCAAGGTCTATGACGACAACGTCGCCCGCGCCCGCATCTCCCAGGCCTTCGGCCGGCTGATCCGCCGCGCCGACGACAAGGGCGTGTTCGTGATGCTGGACGCCGCCGCCCCGACGCGGCTGTTCTCAGGCCTGCCGGAAGGCGTGCGGGTCGACCGACTGGGCCTGGTCGAGGTCATCGAGGCGGTGACGGAGTTCCTCGGGCCGGCGGCGGCGGCGGACTGACGGCTAGACGATCTAGCGAGATCGCGCCGGCGCGCGCAGCAGCTCTCCTTCGATGGCGTTGAGCAGGGGCGGGGCGGCGCGGTCGATGTTGGCGAGGATGATCGCGACGTAGCCGCGGTCCAGGTAGAGGCGCGCGCGGGTGCTGACGCCGGCGTCCAGGCCTGAGTGGCCGACGGCGAGGCCCATCGCGCCGTGGTCGATCTCGAAACCGGCGGCGTAGTTGTCCCGATCCTCGTCGGCCCAGAGGCGGCGCAGCGAAGCGGCGGAGATCAGCTTTTCCGACTGCAGCGCCAGGGCGAAGCGGTGGAGGTCGCCGACGGTGGAGTAGCCGCCGCCGGCCGGAATGCCACGGCGCAGGATGCGGATCGAGTTCTCCCGCCAGCCGAAGTCGCTGCCGGGAATGCGGGTGTAGCCGATGGCCAGGTTCTCGACCGGGTCGTCGATGAGGTAGCTGCCGGTCGCGGCCATGCCGGCCGGCGCGAAGATGTGGCGCTGGACGTAAGCGTAGTAGTCCTCGCCCGAGGCTTGGGCGATCACCGCGCCGAGCAGCAGCATGCCGGTATTGCTGTAGTTGAAGGTCTCGCCGGGGGTGGTCGTCGGCTTGGCGTCGCGGACCAGGGGCTTGAATTGGTCCAGCTCGCGAAGGCGGAAGCGGGGCTTGGTTTCGAGTTCGTCGGCGACATCGGGCATGAGGCCGCTGGTATGGGTCATCAGCTGCCAGACCGTGACCTTTCGCGCGACGTCGGGAGCGAGCCAGGAGGCGTCCAGATAGCGGTCGAGCGGGGCGTCCAGCGAGAGCTTGCCGGCCTCGACCAACTGCATGGCCGCGACGACCGTGAACATCTTGTCCATCGAGCCGATGTTGAAGCGCGTCGTCGTGGTGTTGGCCGCGTGATAGCGGCGCGAGGCCTCGCCGCAGGCCTTCTCGACCAGCACTTCGGCGCCGTCGGCGATCAGGACGGCGCCTGAGAACAGGCCGGCCGCGCAGCCCTTGTCGATGAGCTGGGTGGCGCGCGTCGTCATTTCGGCTTGGGTCACGGGCGTCGCCGGACGCACGGCCCAGGCGGGGGCCGGGGTCGGGTCGAACGCGGCGATGCGGTCGGCGGCGCCGAGCGTCAACTCGACGCCCTGGATTGCGCCATAGATGCGGTTGCGCACCGCCACCTCGATCAGGCGGGGATTTCCAGGCCGAGGACGGGCGCCGATCAGGTCCACGCCGCCGCCGTTGATCCAGCGCTGGTCGTCGAAAAAGAAGCGGAGGGCGTCGCGGGGGACGGGTTCCGCATCTCGCAGCATGAAGCGTTCAAACCCGGCTTCGCTGTTGACGGCGTCGACATAGAGCCGGCCGAAGTCGTCGGCCTTCGTCTGCGGCGGTGACGCTGCGGCGGCGACCGACGCGGCAAGGGCCGTGGTCATGGCGATAGCAATGCGCAGAACTCGCATGACGTCTCCGGCCTGGGTAGCGGTGTGGGATCATTGCAATTTAGGCGCGTGCGTCAATGGCGGCGCATCGGCCGAACCGGCGGAGCCTTGTCGTGTCATCCCGGAAAGCGCGTCAGCGCTTGTCCAGGCGCGCTTGCGGCGGCGGATGAGGCGCGGCCGCGCCGAGGTCTGTTCCATCTGGTGTTCATGGGGCCCGGTCTTGCTGCGCAAACCGGGATGAAGACGGGACGCGGTGAGCGCTACTGGCCGCCCGCGAGCCAGCCGTCTTCGCGCAGGCGGCCGACGCGGGCGCGGGAGACGGGGGCCTGCAGGTCCCCGCGCAGGGTCAGGCGCAGGTTGCGGCCGTCCTCGACGACGCCGGTGACGGCTTCACGGGCGACCCACCAGGACCGGTGGGTCTGGGCGCCTTCAAGATCCTTCAGGCCGTCCATCGCCTGGGAGAGCGACATCAGCACCAGGGCCGAGCCTTGCGGCGTGTGCACCCGGACGTAGTGGTCCTCCATCTTCAGGCACAGCACCGTGCGGCCAAGATGGGCGGGCAGCCGCTCGCGCGGGTCGGCGGAGGTCGGGTTCACGCCGCCGGCGACGCTGCGCGGACGGGTGGCCCAGAGCACGCCGGCGGTGATCAGGGTGCTGATCAGCAGGCACTGGACGTACCATTCCAGCCAGTGGACCTGGCCGACCACCGGCCAGAGCCGCACGGCCATGGCGCGGCTGAGCAGGGCGGGCAGGATGGCGAGCACCGCGACCGCCGGCGGCGTCCAGGCCCACAGCGGGACATTGCGCTGGGCCGCCCAGGCCGAGAGGCGTGGCAGGCTGAACCCGAAGGCCAGCCACCCGACCCAGAGGTTGGCGACCCAGTAGGCCATGCGCACCGGCGCCGATCCGTTGAGATAGCTGCCGAACGGACCGATGGCGCCGAGCACCAGGCCAAGCACGCTCGCCGCGGCGAAGCCCGCCGCCGTCGCCCGCCAACTCGCCCGATCGCCGCCCGTCGATTCCATGCGCTGAGCCTAGCAAAGGCGGGGCGCGGCCGCAGCCGCCGGCCCGCTCGCGAACCCGTTCGCCCGTTCACGCAGAACCGCTGGCGCAGGGCAGAGCCGGGCGGTCATCAGCGGGCTCGCAACGTCCCTTGGAGAGCGCTCGCCGATGTCCCTGCTGCCCCTGATCGCCGCCCTGGCGGCCCTGTCGTCCGGTTCGCCCGAACCGGCGTCCACCCCTGCGCCCGCCGCGGCGGCGAGGCCGAACGAGGCAGGAGGCTTCTCGCGGCTGGTCGTGCCCGACGGCCAAGGACCGGCCATCGAGGCCGGGGTGTGGGCGCCGCCCGGCGGCGGACGCGGCCTGCCGCTGGTGGTGATCTCGCACGGCAATGGCGGGGATTTCCGCAGCCATGAGGATACGGCTCAGGCCCTGGCCCGCGCCGGCTTCGTGGTCGCGGCCCTGACCCATACCGGCGACAACTGGCGCGACCAGAGCCGGGCGACCGACGTGGCCGGGCGGCCGCGGCAGCTGGCCGTGCTGATCGACTACATGCTGGGGGCCTGGGAGGGGCGAACGAGCCTCGATCCTGCGCGGGTCGGGGCGTTCGGGTTCTCGGCCGGCGGGTTCACGGTGCTGACGGCGGCGGGCGGGCAGGCCGACCTGTCGCGCATCGGCGAGCACTGCCAGGCGAACCCGGGCTTCTACGACTGCCGGCTGATCGCCGCGCGGCCGGTGGCCGTGGAGGCGCCGCGCTGGACCCACGATGCGCGCATCAAGGCGGTGGTGATCGCCGCGCCCGCCCTGGGCTTTGCGTTCAGCCGCGAGGGGCTGGCGGCGGTGCGCCAGCCGGTGCAGCTGTGGGAGGCCGGGCGAGACCAGGTGCTGCCGGCGCCGTGGTATGTCGAGCCGGTCCGCGCGGGCCTGCCGACGCCGCCGGAGTTTCATCGCGTCGAGGACGCGGGGCATTTCGACTTCCTGCGGCCCTGCACGCCGCAGCTGGCGGCCGCCGCGCCGGCGGTGTGCGCGCCGACGCCGGGGTTCGACCGGACGGCCTTCCACGAGCGGTTCAACGCCGAGGTGGTGCGGTTCCTGAAGGCGCGGCTGTGAGGTGAGGCTGCCATCCCTGGTTTTCCAGGGGTGTCATCCCGGAAAGCGCGCAGCGCTTGTCCGGGATCCATTCGCGCAGGAGGAGGCGATGGGGCTCGGCCGCGCCGGTTTCTGATCCATCCGGTGTTCATGGGTCCCGGTCTTCGGCTGCGCCGAAACCGGGATGACAGCTGGGGATACTTAGCCGATGCGGAAACTTTTGCTTGCCAGGCTTGGTGTGAGATAGTTAGCTTATGAGGAAAGTATTTTCCTGCGAGGAGCCGATCCCATGAGCCTGGTGCTGCACTTCCATCCGCTGTCGTCCTACTGCCACAAGGTGCTGATCGGGCTCTATGAACGCGGCACGCCGTTCGAGGCGCGGGTGGTCGACTTCTCGCAGCCTCAGGCGCGTGAGCAGTTCGAGGCGCTGTGGCCGACGGCGAAGATCCCGCTGCTGGTCGATGGGGACCGCGCCGTGCCGGAGACCAGCATCCAACTTGAGTATCTCGACGCCCATTATCCGGGGCCGTCGATGCTGCCGGCCGAGCCCGAGGCGCGGCTGGAGGCGCGGCTGTGGGACCGGGTGTTCGACCAGTATGTGATGACGCCGATGCAGAAGATCGTCGCCGACCGGCTGCGGGCCGAGGGCGAGAAGGATCCGCGCGGGGTGGCGAACGCCCGCGAGATGCTGGCGATGGCCTATGGCCTGATCGACGGACACATGGCGGGGCGGAGCTGGGCGGCGGGCGAGGCGTTCAGCCTGGCCGACTGCGCCGCGGCGCCGGCGCTGTTCTACGCCGGCATCGTCGCGCCGTGGGGCGAGGAGCAGGGCGCGCTTGGGGCCTATTTCGAGCGGCTGGTCGCGCGGCCGTCGGTGGCGCGGACGCTGGCCGAGGCGCGGCCGTTCTTCGAGTACTTCCCCTATCGCGAGCTGATGCCCGCGCGCTTCCTGGAGGGGGCGTGAGCGGGGGCGGCGAGGGGCTGGACCGGGTGTTCACGGCGCTGGCCGATCCGGGGCGGCGGGCGATGATCGATCGGCTGGCGGCGGGCCCGGCCTCGGCCAGCGAGCTGGCGGCGCCGACCACCCTGGCGCTGCCCTCGGTGATGAAGCACCTGGCGGTGCTGGAGGCGAGCGGCATGGTCTCCTCGCAGAAGTCCGGGCGGGTGCGGACCTACCGCCTGGCGCCGGATGCGTTCGCCGGGCTGGAGGCCTGGGTGGCGCAGCGCAAGCGGGCCTGGAACGCGCAGTTCGACAGGCTGGACGCCTATCTGGCGCAGACCAAGGATGGAGGCGGACAATGACCTCGGCGACCCATACGAGCTTCGTGATCGAGCGGCGGTTCGCGGCCCGGCCGGCGGCGGTGTTCGGGGCCTGGGCCGACCTGGAGGCCAAGAAGCGCTGGTCGGATTGCCACGTCGAGGAAGCCGAGACCGAGCTGACCATGGATTTCCGGCCCGGCGGGCGCGAGAGCTATCGCGCGCAGCTGCCCGGGGCGATCAGCCAGCGGGTCGAGAAGGTGTTCTTCGACATCGTGCCCGACGCGCGGATCGTCTTCGCCTATGACATCGAGGTCGGCGGCAAGCGGCTGTCGGCCTCGCTGGTGACGGTGGAGTTCAGCGCCGAGGGCGAGGCGACCTTCATGCGGATGACCGAGCAGCTGGCCTATTTCGACGGCCACGACGACCTGGAAGAACGCATCCACGGCACCCGCGAGGGGATCGAGCGGCTGGCGCTGGAGGTCGAGGCGGCCGGCGCCCACTGACGGCCGATCAGTGGGCCGAGCTCTTGGAGAAGATGTTGATCACCAGGACGCCGACCAGGATCAGGCCCATGCCGATCAGCGCCGGGGCATCCAGCTTCTGCTTGAACAGCACCCAGGCGATGGCGGTGATCAGCACGATGCCGACGCCCGACCAGATCGCGTAGCCGACGCCGACCGGCACCGTCTTCATCGAGTGCGACAGGCAGTAGAAGGCGATCCCGTAGCCGACCGCGGTCACCAGCGACGGGAGCAGCTGGGTGAAGCTGTCCGAGGCCTTCAGCGCGCTGGTGGCGATCACTTCTGCGACGATGGCCAGACCCAGCCAGGCGTAACCGTTCATCCCTGCTCCTCATCGAACTCGGCGCTTGTGCAGATCGCCAAGCGGGTGGAAGCATATAGCCGGTCGGGGTCACGAGCGCCCGCTCCCAAGAGGCGGGCGCCTCCAGCTTGGGAGGGCCTGCCATGGGCAGACCAGGATCCGGCGCCGCACGCGCCATCGCCCTCGTCGGCGCGGCGGGAGCCGGCAAGACAACCCTGATGGAAGCCATGCTGTTCGCGGCCGGCGCGATTCCGCGCCAGGGCGAGGTCGGCTCGGCCAGCGTCGGCGACGCCAGTCCCGAGGCGCGGGCCCGCGGGCAGTCCATCGAGTTCAACGTCGCGGGCTTCGAGTTCATGGGCGACCGCTATGCGGTGATCGACTGTCCCGGATCGCCGGAGTTCGCCGGGACCGAGGACTTCGTGCTGCCGGCGGTCGACCTGGCGATCATCGTCGCCGATCCGAACCCGACGCGCGCGCATCTGCTGCAGCCGATCTTCAAGGAGCTGGAGGCGCGGCGGGTCCCCCATGCGGTGTTCGTCAACAAGATCGACCAGGCGCGCGGCGGGCTGGACGAGCTGATGGCGGCCCTGGCCCCGGCCTCAGGGAACCGGCTGGTCGCCCGGCAGATCCCGCTGGTCGAGAAGGAGCACGTGACCGGGTTCGTCGACCTGGCGCTGGAGCGGGCCTTCGTCTACCGGCCGGGCCAGCCGAGCCGGCAGGTCGACCTCAGCGGCGACATGGCGGCGCTGGAGGCCGACGCGCGGTTCCATATGCTGGAGCAACTGGCCGACTTCGACGACGAGCTGATGGAACAGCTGCTTTCGGACCTCAGCCCCAGCCAGGACGCGGTGTTCGCCGATCTGGTGGCCGACCTGGCGCAAGGGCTGATCACGCCGGTGTTCTTCGGCTCGGCGCTGAACGGGTTCGGGATCAGGCGGCTGCTGAAGGCGCTGCGGCACGAGACGCCGGACGTGGTGGCGGCGGCCGCACGCATGGGACTGGACGGGCCCTGCGCCTACATCTTCAAGACTTCGTACGCCGGCCAGGCGGGCAAGATCGCCTACGGCCGGGTGATGCAGGGCGAGCTGGCCGACGGCCAGGAGCTGACGCTGAGCGGCGGCGACAAGGCCCGGGCCGGCGGGCTGATCACCTTCTCCTCGCCAAGCGGCAAGAAGACCGACAAGGCGCTCGAAGGCGAGGTGGTCGCGATCGGCAAGCTTGAGGCGGCGATGCCGGGCATGGTCGCCTCGATGGACGGCAAGGCCCGCAGCCTGGCGCAGCCGGCGTTCCCGCCGGCGACGCTCTACTCGATGTCGATCTCGGCCAAGGACCGCAAGGACGACGTGCGGCTGTCGGCGGCGCTGAACAAGCTGGCCGAGGAGGATCCGGCCATTGTCGTCGCCCAGGATCCGGCGACCCAGGAGACCATCGTCTCCGGCCGCGGCGAGGCGCACCTGCACGTGCTGCTGGAGCGGCTGAAGCGCAGGTTCGGGGTCGAGGCGGCGACCGGGCGGCCGAAGGTCTCCTACCAGGAATCGCTGCGCAAACCGGTCACCCAGCGCGGGCGGCACAAGAAGCAGACCGGCGGCCATGGCCAGTTCGGCGACGTGGTGCTGGAGATCAGGCCGCGGGCGCGGGGCGAGGGCTTTTCGTTCTCGCAGAAGATCACCGGCGGGGTGGTGCCCAAGCAATGGATCCCCTCGGTCGAGCAGGGCGTGCGCGACGCCATGGAACGCGGCGCCTTCGGGTTTCCGGTGACCGACGTCGAGGTGGTGCTGGTCGACGGCTCGTACCACAGCGTCGACTCCTCGGAGATGAGCTTCCGGGCGGCTGGGCGGCTGGCGATGAGCGAGGGGGTGCGGGCCGCCGCGCCCTATCTGCTGGAGCCGGTCGAGAAGCTGATCATCCACGCGCCGCAGGCCTCGACCTCGAAGATCACCCAGGCGGTGTCGGCGCGGCGCGGCCAGATCCTCGGCTTTGCGCCGCGTGAAGGCTGGAGCGGCTGGGACGAGATCGAGGTGTGCCTGCCCAGGGCCGAACGCCAGGACCTGATCCAGGAACTGCGCGGCCTGACCCAGGGGCTGGGCGAGTTCACCGCGGAATTCGACCACATGGCCGAGCTGCCCGGCAGGCTGGCCGAGCAGGTGGCCAAGGGCGAGCAGCACGCAGGGTGAGGTCAACCAAATGGTGTCATCCCGGAAAGCCCGCAGGGCTTGTCCGGGACCCATTCGCGTCGCGGCTGCGGAATGAGGCTCGGCCCAGCCAGGGATTGAACCAACGGGTGTTCATGGGGCCCGGTCTTGCTGCGCAAACCGGGACGACAGCCGGGGTCGGCTAGTGCTTGCCGCGGTCGCGGCCGAAGTTGGGTTCGGCGCTTTCCTGGCCGGCGGCGATGATGCCGCGGCGGATTTCGCGGGTGCGGGTGAAGAGGTCGTAGAGCTTGTCGGACTCGCCCCAGCGGATGGCGCGCGACAGCGCCTGGAGGTCTTCGGTGAAGCGGCCGAGGATTTCGAGCACAGCGTCCTTGTTGGCGACGAAGACGTCGCGCCACATGGTCGGGTCGGAGGCGGCGATGCGGGTGAAGTCGCGGAAGCCGCCGGCCGAGTACTTCATCACCTCGGCCTGGGTGACCTCCTCCATGTCGGCGGCGGTGCCGACGATGTTGTAGGCGATCAGGTGCGGCAGGTGGCTGGTGACGGCCAGCACCAGGTCGTGGTGGCCGGCGTCCATCTGCTCGACATTGGCGCCAAGCGCGCGCCAGAACTCGGCCAGGCGGCCGGTCGCCTCGACATAGGCCTCGTCGTCGCGGGCTTGAGGCGTGAGGATCACCCAGCGGTTCTGGAACAGCTCGGCGAGGCCGGCGTCGGGGCCCGAATGCTCGGTGCCGGCGATCGGGTGGCCGGGGATGACGAAGACGTCAGCGGGCAGGGCCTTGGCCATGGCGTCGGCGACGCTGCCCTTGACCGAGCCGACGTCGGTGACCGTGGCGCCGGGTTTCAATGCCGCGGCGGCGGCGGCGGCGGCCTCGCCCATCGCCAGCACGGGCACGGCGAGGACCACGAGGTCGGCGTCCTTGACCGCCTCTCCGATGTCGCCGGTGACCTCGTCGGCGTAGCCGAGTTCGGCGATGCGGGCGCGGTGTGTCTCGCTGGCGTCGGCGACGAAGACGTGGCCGACAGCGCCGGCCTCGCGGGCGGCGCGGATCACCGACGAGCCGATCAGACCGCAGCCGATCACCGCCATGCGCGGGTAGATCACGCTCATGCGCCGGCTCCGTTCAGAAATTCGCGCAGGGCCTCGACCACGGCGCGGTTGTGTTCTTCGAGGCCGATGGTGATGCGCAGGTGATTGGGCAGGCCGTAGCCGGCGACATTGCGGGTGATCAGGCCCCGGGCGCTGAGGAAGGCGTCGGCCTCCTTGGCGGTCTTGCCCGGCGTGGTCGGGAAGCCGACCAGCACGAAGTTGGCGGCCGAGGGCAAAGGCTCAAGACCGAGGCCGCCGAGCTGCTGGGCCAGCCAGGGGCGCCAGCGGTTCACGAGGTCGAGCGAACGGCGCTGGAAGTCATCGTCGCCGAGGGCGGCGACGGCCGCCAGCTGAGCCGGGATATTGACGTTGAACGGCAGGCGGATGCGGTCGACGGCGGCGGCCATTTCCGGCGGCATGTAGGCCCAGCCGACCCGCAGCGCGGCCAGGCCGTGCAGCTTGGAGAAGGTGCGGGTGACGACGACGTTCTCGAACTCGCGGACCATCGACATGCCGTCTTCGTAGGCCGGGTCGTCGCAGAACTCGGCATAGGCGCCGTCGAGGCAGAGCACGACGCTGGGCGGCAGGGCCGCGTGCAGGCGGCGGATCTCGGCGCCCGAATTCCAGGTGCCGGTCGGGTTGGCCGGATTGGCGACGAAGACGATGCGGGTGCGCGCATCGACCAGCTTCAGGAGCTCGTCGACGTCGATGCGGTAGCCGGGCTCGGGGGCCATGCGCACTTCCGCCTGGCAGGCCCGCGCGCCGATGGCGTAGGCGCCGAAACCGAACTCGCCCTGGACGATGTTGTCGCCCGGTTCGAGGAAGGTCTGGTTGAGCAGCTGGAAGATCTCGTCCGAGCCGCAGCCGAACAACAGGCGCTCGGGCTCCAGACCGTAGGTCGCCGCCAGCGCCTCGCGCAGGATGGTCGCGCGCCCGTCCGGATACATCTGCAGCTGGTCGAAGGCGGTGGAGAACGCCTCGCGCGCCGCGGGGCTGGAGCCGAGGATGTTCTCGTTGGCCGACAGCTTCAGCGGATGCTCGACCCCTTCGACCTTCGACTTGCCCGGCACGTAGGGGGCGATGTCGAGGATGCCCGGCTTAGGCGTCGGGCGCGGGGCGGAGGCGCGGTCGAGAACAGTGTCGGACATGGGTGCGGCAGCGGGGGTTCGGCAGCGGGGGTTCGGCGGCGACGGAGGGGAGCGCCGTCTTACACGTCGATCGGCGCCGGCGCAGCCCCGATGACGCCGGTCAGGCGGCCGGGGGCGCGGGCCAGCCGCTCGTCGCCCGGCTGATAGAAGCCCATCAGCGCGAACAGCTTCAGGCCGCCGGCTTCGGCGATCAGGTCGCCGGCGACGCCGTCGCGGCCCAGCGCGGACTCGATAGCCTGGGCCGAGCCGCCGGCGTCGGTGACCCAGTAGGTGAGGTCCGCGCCGGTGGGCTCGACCTCGACGTCGGCGACCGCCAGGGCGGTGTTCGGACCCCAGGCCGACAGGCACGGCAGGGCGGCGAACACCTTCAGCTTCGGCTCGGCCAGCAAGCGGCCCCACCAGGGGGTGTCGGACGACAGGGCGAGCACCGCGACGCCGCCGAGGGTCTTGGCGCCGGCGATGGCGTCCTCGGGGCGGGCGACCTGGCGCAGCGAGGCGGCCGCGCCGAAGCGCAGGCGCGCGCCCTCGACCGCGCGGCCGGGATCGCGGCCGCCGAAGACGCTGATGTGGAACGGGCCCTGGCGCGAGAGGCTGTCGCCGATCAGTTCGCGCCAGATGCGCACCACGAGGCCGGGGCGGGCGGCGTTGCGCGGCTTGTCGAGCAGGCTGCGGATGAGTTGGGCCTCGCGGCCGGGGCGCAGGGCGAACCTATCCGCATCGCCCGCCGCGGCCTTGGCGGCGGCGACCTCGACGGCCAGGCCCGCGCGCTCGTCGACCAGGGCCAGCAGCTGGGCGTCGATCGCGTCGATGCGGGCGCGTACGGCCTCGAGGGTCGGCGGAGCGGACTTGGGATCGGCCTTGGCCATACTTTCCCCCGAAAACGAAGGTTTGGCGCATAGGTCATCGCAGGCGAAGGCGCAATAGGCCCCTTCGCCGCAAAAAAGTTGCACTAGATACCTGTTGCCGCGCAAGGCGGCGCAGGCGGCTAGCGGGGCTTGCGGAACACCAGGACGAACTGGTCGGTCTTGCCGCGGATGGCAGGGTCGAAGACGCTGGCGGTGTGGGGATCGGCGGCGTCGGCCAGCAGCGGGCTTTCGCTCTCCAGCACGAAGCCGGCGGCCTTCAGGTCGCTTTTTACCGCCGCGGGGTCGATGCGGTGCAGGCTGTCGGCGGCGCTGATGCCCGAGCCGGGCAGGGCGGCGTGGTCGACCACCAGCAGCACGCCGCCGGGCTTCAGCGACTTGAAGAGTTCGGCGTCGACCTTGGCGGCCATCCCGGACGGGAACGGCTTCAGGTAGAGGTCGTGATAATTCTGGACGGTGACGATGGCGTCGAGGCCGTCGGGCAGGTCGAGCTGTTGGAAGCTGGCGTCGAGCGGGGTGACGTTCTTGTAGGCGTCGGCCACTTTCTTGAGGTTCTCGCCGTAGGACGCCTGGAACTTGATGAATTCGGCCGGCTGGTAGGCGTAGACGTGGCCGGTCGGCCCGACCGCAGCCGAGAGAATGCGGGTGAAGTAGCCGCCGCCGATCACGAAGTCGGCCACCTTGTCGCCGGCCTTGATGTCGGCCAGGGCCAGCAGTTCCCCGGGCTTGCGGGCGCCGTCGCGGGCGACGTCGGCGGGGGGACGCGCCGGATCGGCCAGGGCCGCGGCGATGTTGGCCGGCGGCGCGGCGAAGGCCGAGGTCGCCAGGGCCGAAGCCGATAGGCCGGCGGCGAGCACGAGGGCGAGGATGCTGGTGCGCTGGGTCATGGGGACGCCTCTCCTTTTGGCGGCAGGCTAGCTGTGCAAGGACGGTTCGGGAATATCGTTGTTATCGATTTGAGCCCGCCGACGGCTCGGCTCAGATAGGCGAGCGGGGCGGCGGGCGCCTCGCCCAAAGGGGGGATGGGCATGGGGCTGGATCGACGGAGCTTCCTGGCCGGGGCGGCGGGCGCCGGGTTGGCGCTGAGCCTCGGCGGCGCCGCGGCGGCGCAGGTCGAGGGGCTGGCGAAGATCACCGGCGGGGCGGCTCCGATCTCGCCGCAGGAACGCCTGGCGCGGATGGCCAAGGCCCAGCGGCTGATGAAGGCGCAGGGGCTGTCGGCGCTGGTAGTCGAGGCCGGCGCCTCGCTGACCTATTTCACCGGCGTGCGCTGGTGGCGCAGCGAGCGGGTGACCGCCGCGATCATCCCGGTCGAGGGCGAGACGCTGATCGTCACGCCGCACTTCGAGGAGCCGTCAGTGCGCGAGACCCTGGCGGTCCCGGCGCAGGTGCGGGTCTGGCAGGAGGATGAGGACCCGGCCCTGGTCGTCGCCGACTGGCTGAAGGCCCGGAAGCTGGCGGCCGGCAGGATCGGGGTCGAGGAGACGGTCCGCTTCTTCGTCCATGACGGCCTGGCCCGGCGGCTGCCCGATGCGACGTTCGTTTCCGGCGCCGACGTCGTGCGCGGCTGCCGGATGATCAAGTCGCCCGCCGAGCTGGCGCTGATGCAGCTGGCCGCAGACGTGACGGTCGCGGCCTACCGCTACACCCACGGCAAGGTCGAACGCGGCATGACCCAGGCCGAGGTCGGGGCGATCATGAACCAGGCCACCCGCGCATTGGGCGGGACGCCGGAGTTCGAGATGGTGCTGGTCGGCGAGGGTGCGGCTCTGCCGCATGGCTCGGAGAAGCCGCAGATCGTGCGCGAGGGCGAGATCGTGCTGATGGACTGCGGCTGCACGGTCGAGGGCTATCAGTCGGACATCTCGCGAACCTTCGTGTTCGGCGAACCGACAGGCGCCCAGCGCAAGGTCTGGAACGAGGTGGCGCGCGGCCAGCAGATCGCGTTCGAAACCGCGCAGGTCGGCGTCGCAGCCGGCGCCGTCGACGATGCGGTGCGCCGCTACTACGAGAGCCTGGGCTATGGGCCTGGCTACGGCCTGCCGGGCCTGTCCCACCGGACCGGGCACGGCATCGGTATGGAGGGCCACGAGCCGATCAACTTCGTGCGCGGCGAGGCGACCAGGTTGGCGCCGGGCATGTGCCTGTCCAACGAGCCGGGGCTCTATCTGCCCGGCCGGTTCGGGGTGCGGCTGGAGGACTGCCTCCATATGACCGAGCAGGGGCCGCGCTGGTTCTCCACGCCGCCGACCTCGATCGACCGGCCGATGGGCTGACAACCTGCTGACAGGTTCTGGCGCCGGAAGCGGCGATGATGCGTTTCGTCATCGCGCGTCTGGAGTATCGCCATGGGCAAGCACATCGCCTTCATCGTCATCGACTTCGCCGATTGGGAGCACGCGCAGCTGAGCGCAGCGGCGCGGACCTATTTCGACGGAGCGACCTCGTTCCATACGCCGGGCGGACGGCCGGTCACCTCGATGGGCGGCATGACCATCGATCCGGGCGCGGCGATCGAGGATCTGCGGCCCGAGGCCTATGACGCGCTGGTGGTGATCGGCTCGGACGGCTGGACCGGCGCCGATGCGCCCGACATCGCCCCGGTGCTGCAGGCCGCGGACGCGGCCGGCAAGGTGGTGGGGGCGATCTGCGCAGGGACCGTGGCGGCGGCCCGCGCCGGCCTGCTGGACAGTCGACGGCACACCTCGAACGCGCTCGACTTCATGCGCCATTACACGCCGGGCTATCGGGCCTGGGACCTCTATGTCGACAGCCCCGCGGCGGTGCGCGACGGCACGCTGGTGACGGCCGCCGGCTCGGCGCCGGTGACCTTCACGATCGAGGTGCTGGGGGCGCTGCATCCGGAGCGGGCCGAGAGCCTGGCGCAGTTCCGGGCGATGTGCGCGGCGGAGCTGGCGGGGTAGGTTCTGCCTGTCATCCCGGTTTGCGCAGCAAGACCGGGACCCGTGAACAGCGGATGGGCGAGGTTTCGCCGCGCGTCGCCCCATTCGGCCCGCGCGGCGCGAATGGGTCCCGGAAAAGCCCTTTGGGCTTTCCGGGATGACACGGGGCGGGAGGGATGCGGTGAGGCGTCAGTACACCTTCGGCGCCGGGCCGATGGCGACCGGGCCGAGGGTGGTCTGGCCGGCCTGGAAGGTGACGTTGGCGCGGGCGACGTCGTCGTTGCCCTGGCGGGCGGCGGCGACCGCCGAGGCGGCCATGGCGGCCTCCGGACGAATGACCCCGGTCTCGGCCATGGCGCCGAGCGCCTTGGGCGCTTCGCGCAGGGTGACGTCGAGCGTGCCGTTCAGGCGGCCGTCATAGCCGACGCTGAGCACGCCGGACTGGGCGCCGATCACCGCCTCGCCCGCGGTGATCCCGGCCTGGCGCACCGTCATGCGGCCGCCCGCCGTGGTCCAGGCGCGGACCGCTTCGGGCCAGTTCGCGCCCTTGAAGGCGCTGATCTTGGAGAGCAGCGAGTCCCAGGAGATCGAGATCGGCTTGTCGCCGGCGATGTGGGCGAACAGGCCCGAGAGCCGGGCCTTGCCGGCGTCGACCTTGAAGAACACCGCGGCCTGGTCGTCGGGGCCGGGGCGGAAGTGGAACTCGACCTTGTCGGCGGCCGACAGCGCGAACGGCTGGGCGCCGGGCGTCGGCGTGAAGGCGAGCTTGGTCCCCTCGAACGAGAAGCGCGGCAGCGGCTGGTCGAGGCCCGCGAGGCTGGCATGGATCACCTCGCCCTTGACCTCGACCGGGCCGCCGACCGGGCGGGTGAAGGTCAGGCCCTGGGGCGCGGCCAGCACCCAGGACGACAGGCCGTGCATGAAGGCCTGGGCCTCGAGCTTGGGGGCGGCCAGCGCCCAGCCGGACGGCTCGCGGACCTTGGCGTCGTCGAGCTGGATGTTGAGCCGGAACGGGTAGCCGTAGATCCGCTGGTTGCTCCAGGCGACGTCGTAGCCGGCCTTGCGCAATTGCTCGGCGCCGGCCTCCAGGCGCTTGGCCGCCTCGCCGCGCGCATAGACCCAGGCGCCGCTCCAGGCGAGCGCGGCCGCGCCGGCGAGGATGAACGGGATATAGAGCGCCGCGCGTCGGGGTTTGCGGTGGTGCGCCGGATCGGGCACACGGGTGGAAGGCGGAGCGGGATTGTCGCGGCGGGCCATGTCGGTTGAGCGTTGGGTCTTCGGTTACGGGTCGCTGATGTGGCGTCCGGGGTTCGAGTTCGTCGAGCGCCAGAGCGCCACCCTACACGGGCGGCGTCGCGCCTTCTGCATCTATTCGGTGCACCATCGCGGCACCTACCAGCGGCCGGGCCTGGTGCTGGGCCTGGCGCCGGGCGGCGCGGTGCGCGGGGCGGCCTATCGGGTCGCCGAGGAGCACTGGCCGGCGACCTACGAGTACCTGCGCGAGCGCGAACAGCCGACCGAGACCTATGTCGAGGCCAAGGCCAACATCCGGCTGGCGAACGGCCACAGGGTCGAGACCCTGGTCTTTCTGTCGGACGTGCACCATCCGCAGTGGGCCGGGGCGCTGTCGCTGGAGAAGCAGGCCGAGCTGATCGCCGGGGCCCATGGGCTGTCCGGGCGCAATGTCGACTACCTGCGCGACCTGGTCGTCCACCTCTGCGAGATGGGGGTGCACGACCCGGTGATGGAGAAGCTGCTGGGCATGGTCGAGGCGCGAGAGCTGGCGGCGCGGTGAGGATATTCCCTCCCGTTCATGAGGAGGGAAATCGCGTCACAGCTCCAGCAGCGCGTTCGAGGCGGTTTCGGTGCGCTCCTGCAGGGTGCGCATGAACTCGGCGCGCTTCAGGCCCGGCTGGATCGGTTCCAGGTATTCGAAGACGATGGTGCCCGGCTTGCGGGTGAAGCCGTGCTTGGGCCAGTGGACGCCGGCGTTGGTGGCGATCGGGTGCACGGGCACGTCGATCTCGCGGTAGAGGGCGGCGATGCCGGGCTTGTAGTCGGGCGCGGCGCCCGGCGCGGTGCGGGTGCCCTCTGGCGCGATGATCACCTGGCGGTGTTCGGCGAAGCGTTCCTGGGCGTCCTTGACCAGCTTGCGCAGGGCCGCGGAGTGGCCCTCGCGGTCGACGACGATCATCTTGGCCTTGAGCGCGTACCAGCTGAAGAACGGGATCCACATCAGCTCCTTCTTCATGACGAAGCAGGCGTCCGGCATGAAGGCGAACTGAGCGAAGACGTCGAACATGCACTGGTGCTTGGGGGCCAGCAGGGCCGCGCCGGTCGGCATGTGCTGGCGGCCGCGGACCTCGACCTTGATGTCGCAGACCACCCGCAGCAGGACGATGATGCCCTTGGCCCACATGCGCATCATGCCGGTGCACCAGCTGCGCGGGGCGGGCAGGACGACGATCGCGCAGCCGACCGCGACGAGGACGGACCACAGGTAGAACAGGAAGGCGAAGGCCAGGGAGCGCAGGGTCGTCAAAAAGGTCAGCCTTTCTTCGGCGGGGCCGGTTCGTTGCGGGGGCCCAGGCCCAGCACCGCCTCGCGGCCCAGGATCGCCAGATACTTGCAGTACTCGGTCACCATCAGCCGCGCAGCCCCGCTGGTCCGCCACCAGCGGCCGGCGTTCATCACCGAGGTCGCGACAGGGTAGGGGGTCAGGCGCTTGTCGGGCATGGCGCCGCGCAGTTCGAGCATGGCGCGCGGCATGTGGTAGTCGGCGGTGACCACGATCAGGCTGTCATAGCGCATGGCCCGCGCCCATTCCTGGGTCTCGCGGGCGTTGCCGAGGGTGTTGGCGGCGTCGAAGCCGAGGTCGACGCAGCAGTCGTACAGCCGGCGCACCGCGCGGCTGACCACGCGGATATCCTCGCGCGAGGCCTCGCGGCTGACGCCGGAGACCAGCATGCGGCGGGCCTTGCCGTCGGCCAGCAGCTCGACCGCCGCGCCGATGCGTTCGTTGGAGCCGGCCCCGGTCAGGGCGACGACGCCGTCGGCGGCCGCCGGCTCGGGGGCCGGCGTCGAGCGCTCCACCCGCTCGGCGAAGGCGAGCAGTCCGGCCGCCCAGATGGCGGCGGCGACGAGGAGGGCGAAGAGGCCTTTCACGCCAGGTCCCTGACCATCGCCTGGGCGGTGAAGCGCGCGGCCAGCGCCGCCACGCCGCCGGCCACCAGCGGCGCGGGCAGGACGAACAGCAGGTCGATCCAGGCGATCGGCAGCACCGGCGACAATCCTTGGCCTCCCCCGGCCAGACGCAATACGGCGCCCATGATCGCCGCGCCGCCGGCTCCGAACAAGCCCGCCAGGGCGGCCATGCGCGCGAAGCGGGCCTGGAACAGGCGGGCGATGAAGCTGTCCTCGGCGCCGGAGAGATGCAGCACCTCGACCACCTCCCGGCGGGCCGCGAGCCCTGCGCGGGTGGCGAAGGCGACGACCGCCGCGGCGGCCACGGCGATCAGGCCGAACACCGCCAACCCGGCCCAGCGGGCGGTGCGGGCCGAGCGCTGAATGTCGGCCATCCAGACGGAGTGATCATCGACGACGGCGTCGAGGCCCTGGGCCTTGAGCGCCTGGTCGAGGGCGGCGGCGCTGGCCGGCTGCTCTCGGGTGAGCTGGACGGCCACCAGCCGCGGCACCGGCAGGTCGGAGAGGTCGGCGTCGCCGAGCCATGGGGCGATCAGCGCCTCGGCCTTCTCGCGCTCGATGGCGCGGGCCTCGGCGACGCCGTCGACCCCGGCCAGGGTCTCGGCGGCTCGGGCCGCCGCGCCGTCGGGCGTCTCGTTGGCCTTGGGGCGCACGATGATCGTCGCCTGGCCTTCGAGCTGGTCGGTCCAGTCGCGAGCGGCGCGGTCG
The DNA here is from genome assembly GCF_026411515.1 of Phenylobacterium sp. 58.2.17. Classification (NCBI taxonomy): domain Bacteria; kingdom Pseudomonadati; phylum Pseudomonadota; class Alphaproteobacteria; order Caulobacterales; family Caulobacteraceae; genus Phenylobacterium; species Phenylobacterium sp. 58.2.17. Next base: position 27,499 of record NZ_JAPMTQ010000009.1, read on the forward strand.
GCGGCGAGCACCGCCAGCAGGGTGAGGCAGGCCAGGAAGCAGAGCACCGCCACCACGAAGGTCAGCGACCCGTCGCGGGCGTCGGATTCCGGCAGGAACGGGGCGGGCCGCCAGCGGGCGACGTCGAAGTCGCTCATCGGCGGGCTCCCTGCGCGACCAGGCGGCCGTGCTCCAGGTGCAGCACCGGCATGCCGGAACGGGCGACCAGGTCCTGATCGTGCGTGGCGAACAGCACCGTGGCGCCCAGGCGGTTCAGCTCGACGAACAGCTTGAGGATGCGCAGCGCCATGTCGGGGTCGACATTGCCGGTCGGCTCGTCGGCCAGAAGAATCTCGGGGCGGTTGACCACGGCGCGGGCGATGGCCAGGCGCTGGCGCTCGCCGCCGGCCAGGGTGGCGGGCATGGCGTGCATCCGATCCTTGAGACCGACCCAGGCCAGAAGTTCGGCGACGTCGTCGCGATAGGTGTCCGGCTTGCGCCCCTCGATCCGCAGCGGCAGGGCGGTGTTGTCGAACACCGAGAGGTGATCGAGCAGCTTGAACTCCTGGTACACCACCCCGATGCGGCGGCGCAGGAAAGGCTGGGCCTCGCGCGCGATGGTCGAGACGTCCTGGCCGAACAGGTGCATGAGTCCCTTGGACGGCTTGGCCGCCAGGAACAAAAGCTTCAACAGCGAGGTCTTGCCCGCTCCCGAGGCGCCGGTCACGAAGTGGAACGACCCCGGCTCCAGCGAGAAGGTCAGGTCCTTCAAAGTCTCGGGGGCGCGACCATAGCGCATCGACACATCATCGAAGCGGACAACGGCGTGATCGGCGTCGGTGGCGCCTGTGGCGTTCGGGTTTCTGGACATGGGGGCCGAAATCGGCGACCTCGGTGGAGGTTGCTGGAGCGTCCGATTCGGCTGTCATGATACTGACCTGTCCAGACTGCGCCACCAGCTATTTCGTGGACGATTCCAAGATCCCCGCGGATGGCCGGTTGGTGAAGTGCGCCAGTTGCGGCGCGCGCTGGACTGCGACCCCTGCGCTCCCCGAAAAATCGCTGGAGCTGGAAACCTCCGAGGAGGAAGGCGCGGTGGCGCGCGAACCGGCGCCCGAGCCGGAGGCGGTCGCCGACAAGCCGGTCCGCGAACTGAGCGGCGATGAACTGCCGCGGGCGTTCCGCGCCAAGGCCGACACCGACCGGCGCGTGCGCGAGGCGGCGGCCACCGGCGTCATCTGGGCAGGCATGGCCGCGGCGCTGGTGGTGATGATCGCGCTGGCGATCATCTTCCGGGTCGACGTGGTGCGACTTTGGCCGCGGGCGGCCAGCGCCTATGCCGGCGTCGGCCTGCCGGTGAACAGCCTGGGGCTGGTGATCGAGGGCGTGCGCTTCGAGCCGTCGCTGCAGGAGGGCCACGCAGCGCTGTCGGTGTCGGGCATGATCCGCAACATCGAGAACGAGCCGGTGGTGACCCCCCCGCTGCGCATCAGCCTGCTCAACGCCGAGGGCGAGGCCGTGGCCACCAAGATCGCCCGCCCGGCCGACGCGCGCATCCCGCCCGGAGAGACCCGTCACTTCGCGATCGCGCTGCTCGACCCGCCAGCCAGCGCCAAGGAGCTGGAGGTGGCGTTCGCGCCGCGCGAGCCGGTGAACCTCAACGTCAAGCAGAGCGACCCGACGCCGGCCGCCCCGAAGGCGGCCGGCCCGGCCCTGCGTCCCGCCGCCGAGCCGCCAGCGCCCGCGCTCGCGCCGGTCGAAGCCCAGCCGCTGCCCCCGGGCAGCCCAGACGCCCTTCCGTCCCATGACTGATCCTGTCGCCCAGCCCGCTCCCACCGTCCTGCTGACCGAGCAGGAGGTGGCCGGCCGCGTCGAGGCGCTGGCCCGCCAGATCGCCCCGGCGATCGATGACGAGACGGTGGCCGTCTGCCTGCTGACCGGCGGGCTGTGGTTCGCCTCGGACCTGACCCGGGCGCTGGCGCGGGCCGGCCGCTTCGTGCGCTTCGATGCCCTTTGGCTGGCCTCCTACGGCGACGAGCGCGCCAGTCTGGGGCGCTGCGAGGTGCGCGCCGACCTGCAACGGCCGCTGGCCGGGCGCACGGCGCTGGTCATCGACGACGTCATCGATACCGGCCTGTCGCTGTCGGAAGCGCACCGGCTAGTGCGCGACGCCGGCGCCAGCCGCGTGCTGACCGCGGTGTTCGCCAGCAAGCCCTGGCCGACGCCGCGGGCGATCACCCCGGACTTCGTGGCCTGGGAGGCGCCGGCCAGGTTCCTGGTCGGTTACGGCATGGACGCGGCCGGCGCGCTGCGCGGCCTGCCCTATATCGGGGCGATGGACTAGAGCGCGACAGCTTCAAGTGGAAGCCGGTTGAAACGCCCGTCGCGCTCTCAATTTTTGAAGATAGACCCTTTTTATCCGGTTCAGGTGATCCACCTGAACCGGAAAGGGTCTAGGCGGCGCTGGCGGCCAGCACGGCCGCCTGATCGGCGCGCGCGCACCAGGCCGCGACCGTGAACATCAGCTCGGCTGGCTGGATCGGCTTGGGGTGCACGTCGTCGAAGCCCTGGGCGATCAGCCGCTCGCACTCGTCCGACATCGCGTCGGCGGTCAGCGCCAGGACCGGAACGCCGCGGTTTCCGGCCTCTCCGGCACGGATGCAGCGCAGGGCCTCGATGCCGTCCATGCGCGGCATGTGGACGTCCATCAGCACCACGTCGACATGGCCGGCGCGCAGCACGTCCAAGCCGTCGAGCCCGTCGTCGGCGAGGCTGACCACCGCGCCGGCGGCCTCGAGGATGGCGCGGGCGACGGCCTGATTGACCTTGTTGTCGTCGACGACCAGCACCTGGCGGCCTTCGAGGCTGACGGTCTCGTGCGCGGCCTCGGCCGGGGCGGGCGGCGCGCCGGCCGCGAGCGGCAGGGCGACACGGAAGGTCGAGCCGGAGCCCGGCTCGCTGTCGACGCGGATCGACCCGCCCATCATCTCGGCCAGCTGTCGGCAGATCGAGAGGCCAAGCCCCGTGCCGCCGTAGCGTCGGGTGGTCGAGACCTCGGCCTGGGAGAAGGCCTGGAACAGGTTGTCGAGCTGGTCGCGGCGCATGCCGACGCCGGTGTCGGCGACGACGATCTCGATCCCCTGGGGGGCGAGGGGCGCGATACGGACGGCGACCGTGCCCTGCTCGGTGAACTTCAGGGCGTTGGAGATCAGGTTCAGCAGGATCTGGCGCACGCGCACCGGGTCGCCGACCAGCCAGGTCGGCGCGGCCGGATCAATGTCGAAGGTCAGCTCAAGGCCTTTCTGACGGGCGGTTTCGCTCCACAGCAGGAAGGTCTGGCGGCCCATCTTCTCGAGGTCGAAGCCGACGCTCTCGAGGTTGAGCTTGCCGGCCTCGATCTTGGAGAGGTCGAGGATGTCGTTGAGGATCGCCATCAGCCCGTCGCCCGACTGGACGATCATGTCGAGATAGTCGGCTTGCCGGCGGCTGAGCTTGGTGGTCGCCAAGGCGTGGGCCATGCCGAGCACGCCGTTCATCGGGGTGCGCAGCTCATGGCTCATCATCGCCAGGAAGGCCGACTTGGCGCGGTTGGCCTCCTGGGCCTCGGCCTGGGCCTTTTCCAACGCCACGGCGTTGGCGCGCAGCGCGCGCGACACATGGATCACGCAGATCGCCAGGGCGACCAGGGCGCCGGCGGCGAAGACCGCGCCGCGGCCGCTGAAATCCCCCGAGGTCAGGGGGGCGATCGCCAGGGCGGCGGCCGGAAAAGGCACGATGGCGAGAAACGCCGCGCGGCTGAGAGCGGCGTATTTCAGCCCTTCGAGAAGGATGCCGAACATCACCAGCAGGGCGCCGAAGCGGGCGGCCTCCGAGCCGTAGATCCAGCAGCCGACGGCCATGCCGGTCCAGATGAGGCTGAAGGTGACCGCGGGGGCCAGCCGTTCCCAGCGGGTCTTGCTGCGATCCTTACGGACGTTGCGGGTGAAGCTGAGGTGACTGGCCAGCAGGACCAGTTCGAGGACGGCGCTGACGGCGATCCAGGCGCAGACCGCCTTCCAGCCGAACTGGTAGCCGAGCAGCGCCCCCACCAGGGTAGCGAGGACCAGACGGCTGATACGGCTGCGCTTGCTCTGAGCGAGCGTCGCGCCGTCCTCGCCGTCGTCCAGCATCTCCTTCAGAGCCACGTTCCGACCCGCACCCGCCCCAAGTCCCGCGACAATGTGCAGCACGGAGTTTCAAGATAGGGTTAGCGCGCGGGTTACTGCCAGGGGGCGGGGGCCTCTCTGGCGAGCATGTCCTCGTAGCTCGGGCGCGGGCGCACGACGGCGTAGGCGCCGCCCTTGACCAGCACTTCGGGGACCAGCAGGCGGCTGTTGTACTCGCTGGACATCACCGCTCCGTAGGCGCCGGCGCTGAGGAAGGCGACGAGGTCGCCGGCCTGCAGCGGCGGCATGGCCCGCTCGCGCGTGAAGGTGTCGCCGGTCTCGCAGATCGGGCCCACGACGTCGTAGACGACGGGCTCGCCCGCGCGCGGGCGGACCGGGACGATCTCGTGATAGGCGTCGTACATCGCCGGGCGGATCAGGTCGTTCATCGCCGCGTCGAGGACGACGAACTTCTTGCCTTCCGGGCGTTCGTGGATGTGCTGGACCCGGGCCAGCAGCACGCCGGCGTTGGCTGCGATCATGCGGCCGGGCTCGAAGGCGTAGCCGACGTCCAGGCCGTTCATGGTCTTGGCGATCATGCGGGCGTAGTCGGCCGGCGAGGGGGGCTCGGGCTGGTTGAAATAGGGCACGCCGAGACCGCCGCCGAGGTCGAGGCGCTTGACCGACAGGCCCTCGCCGCGCAGGCGCTCGACCAGGCCGCGCATCTTGGCGAACGCCTGGGCCATCGGTTCCAGGTCGGTGATCTGGCTGCCGATGTGGCAGGTGACGCCGACGGGCCTAAGACCCGCATCGTTCGAGGCGTTGGCGTAGAGCCGCTCGGCCTCGGAGAACGAGACGCCGAACTTGTTGTCGGACTTGCCGGTCGAGATCTTGGCGTGGCCGCCGGCCGAGACGTCCGGATTGACGCGGATGGCGATGGTGGCGCGGGTCCCTAGAGACTGGGCGACCTGGCTGGCCAGGCGCATCTCGGGCTCGGACTCGACGTTGATCTCGCCGACCCCGGCCTTGAGCGCGAAGGCAAGCTCGCCCTCGGTCTTGCCGACGCCGGAGAAGACGATCTTTTCGGCCGGGACGCCGGCGGCCAGGGCGCGGCGGACCTCGCCCTCGGACACCGTGTCGGCGCCGGCGCCGAGCTTGGCCAGGGTACGCAGCACGGCCAGGTTGGAGTTGGCCTTGACCGCGAAGGCGATCAGCGGATCGCCGCCGTCGTCGCCCTTGATGCCCTCGGCGACCAGGGCGTCGCGCAGCACCGTATAGTGCCGCTCGAAGGTGGCGCTGGAATAGACATAGACCGGGGTGCCGACCGCCGAAGCGATGTCGGCCAGGGACACGCCCTCACAGAAGAGCTCGCCGCCCTTCAGCTCAAAATGATTCATCTGGGGTTCGCGTACGGATCGGGCAGGGCGCCCTGCGGGGCGCTGGCGGTCGGGTTCTGGGCGGAGTCGATCGGCAGGGTGCGCGGCGGCGCTGGGCGGTCGTCGCGGGTGCGCGGATCGACGGTGCGGACCGCGCGGGCCGGGTCGGCGCCGGCGTCGGCGCCCGAGCCCTTGCCGAACATCGGACCGGGACGTTCGAGCTCGCCCATCTTGCCGCAGCCAGCCAGGGCGGCCGCGCCGATCAGGGCGATCGCAGCGAGGGGGTGAAGTTTCATCCGAGCTTCTCCTTCCAACGCGCGACCTGGGCGCGGACCTGCTCCGGCGAGGTTCCGCCGTAGCTCATGCGGCTGGCGGCCGACGCCTGAGGCGTCAGCACGTCGTAGACGGCCGCGGTGATCCGCGGCTCGATGGCCTGCAGTTCGGCGAGCGGCAGGCCGGGCAGATCGACGCCCAGGCCCTCAGCCTTCTTCACCGCAGCCCCGGTGACATGGTGGGCGTCGCGGAACGGCATGTCGAGGGTCCGCACCAACCAGTCGGCCAGATCGGTGGCGGTCGAGAAGCCGGCGCCGGCGGCGGCGGCCATGCGCTCGGCGTTCGGTTCCAGGTCGGCGACCATGCCGGCCATGGCGGCCAGCGACAGTTGGAGCGCGTCGAAGGCCTCGAAGGTCGGGACCTTGTCCTCCTGCATGTCCTTCGAATAGGTCAGCGGCAGGCCCTTCATGACCACGGTCAGCTGGGTCAGCGAGCCGAGCACGCGGCCGACCTTGGCGCGGATCAGCTCGGCGGCGTCGGGGTTCTTCTTCTGCGGCATGATCGACGAGCCGGTGGTGAAGGCGTCGGTCAGCTTCACGAAGCCGAACTGTGGCGTCATCCAGATCACGATCTCTTCGGCCAGGCGCGACAGGTGCACGGCGCAGAGGCTGGCGGCCGAGAGGCTTTCGAGGGCGAAGTCGCGGTCCGAGACGCTGTCCAGCGAGTTGGCGGTCGGGGCGGCGAAGCCGAGCGCCTGGGCGGTCGCGTGGCGGTCGATCGGGAACGGCGAGCCGGCGAGGGCGGCCGCCCCCAGCGGGCATTCGTTCATCCGCGCGCGGGCGTCGGCGAAGCGCGAGGCGTCGCGGCCGAACATCTCGACATAGGCCATCAGGTGATGGCCGAAGGTCACCGGCTGGGCCGGCTGCAGGTGGGTGAAGCCCGGCATCAGGGTGGCGGCGTGCGGCTCGGCCTTGGCGACCAGGGCGCGCTGCAGCGCCTGGACCTGGCGGACGGTGCGGTCGCAGGCGTCGCGGACCCAGAGGCGGAAGTCGAGCGCCACCTGGTCGTTGCGCGAGCGGGCGGTGTGCAGCCGGCCGGCCGCGGGGCCGATCAGCTCGCGCAGCCGCGCCTCGACGTTCATGTGGATGTCTTCGTATTCGTCGCGGAACGGGAAGGTCCCGGCGGCGATCTCGGCCTCGATCGCCTGCAGCCCGCCCTGGATGGCGGCTTCGTCCTCGCTTGAAATCACGCCTTGCTTGAGCAACATCGCCGCGTGCGCGCGGGATCCGGCCAGGTCCTGGGCCGCGAGCCGCTTGTCGAACCCGATGGAGACGTTGATCGCCTGCATCAATTCGGCCGGCTTGGACGAGAACCGTCCGCCCCACATGGCCTGGCCCCCGTCTTGGGGCGCTTGCGCCGGGTGTCCGGCGCCAGTCGAGGAAGAGTGCGTCATATGAACGAGAAGTCTGCCGAGAAAGCCGCTGGGGAACCCAAGGCCTTCCCGTTGAAATGGGCGCTTCGGGGCGTCGCCGTCGCTGGCGTCGCCGCGGTTGTCTACATCATCGTCCAGGCTTCCATAAACCCCCAGCGGGAAACCGACCTGAAGTCTCTGGCCAAGGGCGAGATGGCCAAGTTCGATGTCCCGCTGGAAGCGGCCGCGCCGCCGGCCGCCAGCTTCCTGGACGCCGATGGCGCGCCCAAGCGCATCGCCGACTTCCGGGGGCAGGTGACGGTGGTCAATCTCTGGGCCACCTGGTGCGCCCCGTGCGTGATCGAAATGCCGACCCTGGCCAAGCTGGCCGCCAGCTATGAGGGCAAGCCGGTGCAGGTGGTGGCGATCAGCGTCGACCGTCCGCAGGACGCCGACAAGGCCCGCGCCTTCATCGCCAAGCACGCGCCGCTTGCCTTCTATCACGACCCCAAGATGGCCCTGCCGTTCGCCTTCAAGCCGCCGGCCGCGGGCATGCCGACGACGGTGATCTATGGCGCCGACGGGGTGGAGCGCGGCCGGCTGGCGGGCGACGCCGACTGGTCCGGCAAGGACGCCAAGGCCCTGATCGACAAGGTTCTGGCGGAAAATTGACCGGCGTTCTCTGTTGACCGCCCAGCCTGGCCGTGTGCAAAAATTTGGCCCGCAATCCGGACTTGGGCCTGCAGACGTTCATTCCCCGCCCTTGCGGATCGAACCAGCCTTCCCAGACTTGAGATTGTTTCAGGGCGCGCGTCGAGCGTGCCTTGTTTGGAACGCTAGTCAGGGAGACGAAAGCGTTATGGCCACCGGGACGGTCAAGTGGTTCAACACCACCAAAGGTTACGGCTTCATCCAGCCGGATAATGGCGGCAAGGACGTCTTCGTCCATGTCTCCGCGGTCGAACGTGCGGGCCTGCGCAGCCTGAACGAGGGCCAGAAGCTCGAGTTCGTCGAGCGGGAGGAGCGCGGCAAGATCGCGGCGGTCGACCTGAAGCCGCTCTAGCGTCCATACAGAACTCAGGCGACGAGCGCCGGTCTGCGAGGGCCGGCGCTCGTTTCGTTCAGGCCACTTCCTTCTGGCGCGCCCGCTGGCCGGCCTCGGGGTCGGTCATCACCCGCAGGAGATTGACCAGGGAGGACCTGGCTTCCTGCGGCAGGCGCTCGAAGGCGCTCAACAACTCAAGCGCGCCTGGCGTGCGCATTCGGCTGAGAAGGTCGACGTCGCCTTCGCCGGCCGGGGTGTCCAGAACGTCCATCAGGTCCACAACCCGGCATCGCAACGCCCGCGCAATCTGAACGAGCCGGGAGAACGAGATCCGGTTGGCGCCGTTCTCGTATTTCTGGATCTGCTGGAAGCTTACGCCGCACTGTTCGGCAAGCGCCTCTTGCGACATGCCGATCGTCCTTCGACGGATCCTGACCGCGGCGCCGAGGGCCACGTCCATCGGATCGGGGGTCTTGTTGGAAGGTTCAGCAGACATTGTGGTCTCCTCACCCAAAGGTCCGCCGCCGGAGTGAAGGCCCCGAGGTTCGCTTTTGGATTCAAGGAAGTTAAGGCCCATAATTCTCCTTTGAAAAGAGTACTGTTGGCGCTCAGGCCGACGATTGCCGAGCATGCTCAGCGAACGCGTTTTGCGGCTTTCGAATACTCGCGGTCCGAAAGCTTTGTTCTGCGAATAAATCGATGCGTGCAAGCGGCCGAGAGGCGAGAATTCGGCCAATTTCGCCTCAGGATCGCTGTTCACCTAGACCAAACGCGGTTGCAGGACGGCGACGGCTAGGTTGAGCGCGTTCGCGGGTCGCGCCGGATATTTCACCTTACGGCTGAGTTCGGCGACGATTTGAAGCAGGGCCGTAGCGCCGTCCCCAGCTGCCGGAAGGGTTGTAGCTCTGGCGAATTCCGCAATTTGCAGACAGCCGTCGCTAGCGCGCGATTTCGCTACTACTATGGCGGGTGACGGCGGCGGCGCAGGTTCTGTACGTGGGCTGGCCGCAAGCGGCGCGGGGCGGCGCGATTTACTCATCCGGTGAAATGACCATACTCGGGCCATGTCCAAGTCTGGCTCGAGATGACGAGAGTCCCTGTCGCGTGCGTCCTCGCCCTGCTGCTGGCGGGATGCGTCTCCAACAAGATCGACGTGGTCGAGAGCGGCGTGCGGCCGGATCTGCGCGCGCGCGGCCTGGCGTTCGCGCCCGAGAGCCAGGGCGCCGGTCCGATGGCGAAGACGCTGCAGGCCGAGGGCCTGGCGGTGCGCGAGGCGCCGGGCGAGGGCTACCTGGTCGAGCTGAGCTACAGCGAGCGGCCGCAGAAGGTCGGCGCCTATGCCGGGCCGCGCCCGGCCGCCGACGCCACGCCGGACGCCTGGGTGGCCGCGCCGGAAAAGCGCCGGTGGTGGTCGCCGCGCAGCCGCCAGCTCTGCACGCTGACCGCGCGGGTCCTGGAGGCGGCGAGCGGGGCGGAGGCCTATCGCGTGCGCGCCAGCGCCATGGGGCGCGCGCCCGATTGCGGCGAGGCCGAGGCCGGCCTCAACGCGGCGGTGGCGGGGCGGCTCGCGCCGAGCTCCTGATCTAGGCGTTCGCCAGCGGCAGGCGCACCGTGAAGCTGGCGCCCTGGCCTTGCGTGCTGGCGCAGTCGATGCGCCCGCCGTGCCGCTGGACCACGGCATGGACGAAGGAGAGGCCGAGGCCGACGCCGTCGATCCGCTCGCCGCCCTTGGGACGGACCCGATGGAAGCGCTTGAACAGGTTGGCCAGCTGGGCCGGGCTCATGCCCTCGCCCTGGTCGGCGACGGTGCAGACCGCCTGCCCGTCCTCGATCCGCACCGCGCAGTCCACCCGCGCGCCGGCCGGTGAATATTTGATGGCGTTGTCGACCAGGTTGATGAGGGCGCGGGTCAGCAGGGCGCGGTCGCCCTCGACCAGCACTTCGCCGTCGGTCTCGGCGGCGACGACCGCGATCTGGCGGGCCGAGGACTGCGGCCAGAGGTCGTCGACCGCGTCGAGCAGCACCTCGCCGAGATCGAGCACCTCGGCGGCGTAGGCGTCGGCCTCGGCGCGGGCGAGGTTCACGAAGTTGTCGGCCAGGGACAGGGTGCGCCGCGCGTAGCCGGCGATGCGGTCGGCGACCGGGGCGGCGACGGCGGCCTTGGCCTCGGAACTGCCGAGCAGGGTGAGGATCGAGACCTGCGGCGAGCGCATGTCGTGGGTCAGCAGTTCGAGGATGTGCTCGCGCTGGCGGCCGGCGTCCTTGAGCGCGGTGACGTCGGTGAAACGGACGATCCAGCCGACCTGGTCGCCGCCGGCCTCGCTGAGCGGGGTGCGGCGGATTGCGAAGCTGCGACCGTCGGGGACGGTGAGCTCGGCGTCGGCGGCCTGGCTCGCCAGGTCGAGGGCCCCGGCTTCGGGCGAGAGGCTGGCGACCAGTTGGGCCACCGGACGGCCCGCCGGGTCGTCGCCGAACAGGGCCTCGGCCTCGCGGTTGGCGATCAGCACCTGGCCGGCCAGATCGGTGACCAGGGTCGCGTCGGGCAGGCCCTGCAGGGCGTCGAGCACCTGGCGGCGCAGGTCGCGTGCCCGGTCGATGGCCGCGTGCATAAGCGCCACCTGGCGGTCGATGACGTCGGTGGGCGGGCCGCCTCGGCGCTGGGCCAGGGCCGAGAGCAGGTCGGGCTCCTGCGAGAAGGCGCGCAGCTCCCGCAGCATGTAGGCGCTGGTCGCCTCAAGCCGCCGCCAGCTCCATAGCGGGTAGAGCAGGATCAGCCCGGCCAGGGCTGCGGTGGGCGGCGCCCAGACCTGCGCCTGCAGCAACAGCACGGCGCTGGCGACGATGGTCGCGGCCACCAATGCGCCGCCGAGCAGCAGGTTGGCGCGTGGCCGCAGCAGCAGGAACCCGGCCAGGGCCAGGACCAGCGGGATCAGCGAGAAGGCCAGCAGTTGACCGGGCCCGGCCGGGGTGATGGCGCGTCCGGTCAGCAGGGTGTCGAGCAGGTTGGCCTGCAGCTCGATGCCCGACATGATCTCGGTGCGGTGCGAGAGCGGTGTGGCGTAGCGGTCGCCCAGCCCGTCGGCGGTGGCGCCGACCAGGACGAGCTTGTCGCGCAGGAATTCGGCGGGGGTCGCGCCGTTGACGACGTCGATGAAGGAGACGGTCCGGAAGTGACCGGGCGGGCCGGCGAACGAGACCAGCAGCGGCGCTTCGCGAAGCAACGGCGCGCGGGCCGGGCCGGACGCGGCGCCGGCGCTGGCCGGTCTAGGGGTCCCCTCGGCGGCGGCCTGCATGAAAGCCATCAGATGCGGCCAGGCGCGGGTCCCGTCGCGCTCGACCATGTAGGTGCGGCGGATGACGCCGTCGCTGTCGAAGTCGACATTGACCTGGCCGAGGCCGGCGGCGCGGGCCGCGAGCGGGGCGATCGGCGCCAGCACCTCGTAGGGCGCGCCGTCCGGTCCAGGGACGTCAAAGGTCAGGGGCAGGAAGACCGGCGGGCCGGCCGCCAGAGCGCCGGCGAGGGCCTCGTCGGCGCCGGGCGTCGGGTCCGGCTCGACCAGCAGGACGTCGTAGGCGACCGCGCGCGGGCCGTATCGGGCCAGGGATTCGAGCAGGGCCTGGTGGCGGCCGCGCGGCCAGGGCCAGCGGCCGAGCTCGGCGAGGCTGCGGTTGTCGATCGCGACGACCACGATGTCCTCGTGCGGCGCGCGCACGCCCCAGCCCGACACGGTGTCGAAGACCACGTTGTCGGCGCGCTCAGTCGCGCGGGTCAGCACCAGGGCGACGACCATGGCCGATACGGCCAGCGCCACCAGCACCCACTCGGCGATCACCCGCCGGCGTGCGGACCAGGCCCCAAGCTTGCCGGCGCGTGCGCTCAACGGCCGATTTCGAACCGCTCGAGGGGCGTCCATTTCTCGTAGTAGCCCCCGCCGGCGAAGGTCCGCGACATCACGCGCCAGTTGTACACGCCGGGGGCCAGGTCGGTGACGGTCAATTCCTGCATGGTCAGGCCGGCCTCGTCGACGACCGGCGCCTCGGCGCCCTCGCGCAGGAGCTGGAGCCGGTAGGTGCGCTCGCCCAGGCCGCCGGCCTGCCAGCGGAATTTGTAGCGGCGCACGCCGCCGTCGCGCGAGGCTACCGGGGCTTCGGCCCGCAGCGTGTTCAGGCGCCGCTCGAAGGCGTAGGTGGCCGGCAGACCAAGCAGGCCGTTGTCGTCCAGCGCAGCCAGGCGCAGGAAGTAGACTCCGTCCGGCAACTCGCCGAGCGCGATCTCCTGGCCCCTTGCGGCGGTCTCCTCCAGCACCTCGACGAAGCCGGCGTCGACGGCCAGGCGTACCTGGTAGCCGGCCGCAGCCGTGGGCGCGACGAGCTGGAAGCGCACGGTCTGCTCGTCCTGGATCCGGCCGGGTTGGGCGAGGCCAGGGGGCGGGGCGAGCTGGATCGGGTCGGAGACGCCGTCGGCGGTGGCGACCGCGCCATAGGCGGCCGCGACGTCGGCCCCGTCATGGTCCGCGCTGACCGCGACCAGCCCCTCGATGACTTCGGTGCTGGCCCGACCCGCCTGTTCGTCGTAGGCGACGCGAAACTCGGTGCCGCGCACCGCCGACACCGACATCGGCGTACGCACGGTGTAGCTGTCGCGCGGATCGCGCAGCGGGGTGACGTCGGACTCCAGCCGACCGCCCTGGACCTGCAGGTCGCGGCGCACGACCCCGGTCATCTCCACCAGAGTCATCCTGCCCAGCTGCACGCGGCTCTGGGACGGCAGCGACAGGTGCGTGCCGTCGGGCAGGTCGAGCCGCAGGAAGGCGTTCGGCCCAGTGGCGACGACAGCGCCCTCCTTGAGCATCATGCCGGTGGAGACGGGCAGGGTGCGGCCGCCCGCGGTGACCGTGACTGCCCCGCGGAAGCCAGCAACGCGGGCTTCGATCGGCGTGACCTTCAGCAGCCGGGCCGGGACCTTCAGCCGGCTGCCGACTTTCAGCCGCCGCGGATCGGCGATGCGGTTGAGCCGCTGGACGGCGCGGTAGTCGCCGCCGGCGAAGTAGCGGCGCCCCAGCTCATAGAGCGTGTCGCCCGGCTGGACGACGTAGCTCTCCACCGGTTCAGCCGAAAGGGCCGGCGCGGCGGCGAGCGCCTGCAGCGCCAGTCCGGCGATCGCCGCCCGCTTCCAGCTCATTCCTCGGCCTCTTCCGGCGCGTCCTCGGTGAGCCGCTCGAGCCGGTAGCCGTAGCTGTACACCGGGGCGAGGCGGTAGCCGTTCTGCGGGCGCAGCTCGAGCTTGCTGCGGATGCGCGAGATATGCATGTCGAGCGTGCGGGTCGGCAGGTCGGGGTTGCGCCCCCAGATCGCCTCGAGGATGTGGCCGCGCGACAGCGCCCGATGGACGTTGCGGAACATGAGCAGGGCCAGACCGAATTCCTTGGCGGTCAGGGGCACGGGCTCGCCGTCGCGGGTCACCTGTTCGGCGGGGAGATTGAAGCGGTACTCGCCGTGCGTCTCGACCCCGCCGGTCGCGCGATCGGGATAGCTGCGGCGGAGCAGGGCGTTGACGCGGGCCAGCAGCACGCCCGACTGGACCGGCTTAACCACATAGTCGTCGGCGCCGCCGTTCAGGCCGGCGACGACGTCGGCCTCGGACGAGCGGCTGGTCAGCAGCAGGATCGGCGGGCACGGGGTGAGGTTCTTGTGCGCCCACGTCACGACGTCCAGCCCGCTCATGTCGGGCAGGTTCCAGTCGAGGACAAGCAGGTCGAAGGTCTCGCGACGCAGAGCCGCGATCAGCGGCGTCGCCAGTTGAAAGCACTGGCAGTTGTGCCCGCCGCTCACCAACAGGCGAGCGATCGCCTCTCTCTGGGCGTCGTCGTCTTCCAACGCCGCAATTCTCATACGCATGCTCGATCGGGATCGTCATCGACGCCGCAGGGAGCCGGCGCCGACAGAAGAACTACAGCCATGGTCCGGCTAGGGGCGGTAAACAAGTGTAAATGCGCCGGAAGTTTACACCTATCGGCTAGGGGCCTGGACTACCCATGGGGCGAGTTTCATCTGCCCTCGCGTGGTCCCATGAGTATCGCCGCCTATATCTCCGGCCTGTTGTTCGTCTGGCTTTTCATGGTGTTGTCGCTCGGATTCGCTCTCAAGCGGTGTCTCGCCAGCGGCCGTCCAGTGGACAATCCCTGACATGTCCGCTTTCGTGGGCGCCCCCCATCCCGGCCTCTCGCAGCAGGATCAACTGACCTACTGGCTGCTGCGGCTGAGCGAGTCGCTGCATCGGCTCAACGAAGGGCTGCTGTGGGCCGGTGCTTCCCCGGGCGAGTTCGGGCGCTTGATGACGGCTCCGCAGTTCGAGGCGAGCCCGCTGGCCATGGATGTCGCCCACGCCTCGCGCGCCATGCGCCGCTTCGCTGACCTGATGTTCGTGTCGGACCCGCACCGAGCGCCAGACAACGATCGTTCGGTCTGGGAGGACCTGATGCTGGCGCTGCGGGTGCTGCTGGCGACCTGCACCGAAGACAGCGAGCTATGGATACTCGATCCCGACGAGACGCTCAGCCCGGTCCTGACCCGCGAACTGCGGGCCACGGTCTATGCGGTCGAACGCCTCTGCGGTCATTTCGAGCGCGTGCACTAGGAGCCTTCCGCTCACGAGGGACCATCGCGAGCGGCATCGACCCAGCACGTCGGTCCGATCAGATCGGATTTTGTTCTAGACCCTGTCCCGGTCGGCTTGAATCAAGCCGGTCGGGATGAACAGGGTCGATTCCTTGAGTTTAGAGCCCTTCTTACCCACTCACGATGATCCATCGCGAGTGGGAAGGGCTCTAGGCGGCGGTCACCGGCGGCAGACGGTAGTCGCCTTCCAGCATCGCGGCCTTGGGCAGATAGGCGCGCATGAACAGGGCGAAGGGCGCGTCGGGCGCCGGCAGCCAGTTGCTTTCGCGTCCCTCGCCCGGGTGGGCGTGGCCGATCCAGATGTCGAGCGACCCGTCGTCGTTGTAGGTCAGGCCTGGCGTGCGGTCGCCGATCGCGTAGCGGTCGAGCGGGTTGTCGGCGAAGAAGAACTGCCCGTCGGGCGTCGCCTCGTAGAGGCTCAGCGACCAGAAGCTGTCCACCGCCGGCAGCCGGTCGGCCGGGAAGTGCAGGCGCCAGTCCTTGGCGCCGTCATAGAGACCGCGGCTTTCGCCCTTGCCGCGCATGTACATCGCCTCGACCGGCGGCAGGGCGGCGAGACCGGCCAGGGCCACCGCGGCGCGGTATCCGTAGCTCTGGCCGAAGTCGCCGAGGTCGGAACGCGGATAGGACCAACCGTCGACCCAGTTGACGCCGCCGATGCCGGAGGTGCGGACCATGGTGCGGGCCTGGGCGATGCCGGCCTCGATCGCTGCGGCCTGGTCGGCGCTGAAGCGGGCGGGGTCGAAGTCGCCTTGGCCCAGCCCGAGCGGTGCGATCCGCCGCAGCAGCGCCAGGTCGGTGACCGGCGGCGGGTTGGCGACCAGCAGGGCGTCGAGGCTGGCGAAGTACTCGTTCCATGGCGCGCTGCGGCGGGCGTGGACCGGCGCTTCGGAGGATTCTGGGCCCTGCAGCGAAATGCCGGCCTGGACGGCGCGGGCGGCCTCCAGATCGAACGGACCGTCGACCAGGATGCGGGCCAGGGCCCAGACATGGTCGGTCGGCGAGCGCAGGGTGTTGGGCCCCTCGCTGGTGTCGCGGGGGCCGATCAGGCGGAAGGTCACGGCGTCGGGGCCGGTGGTGCGGGTGCCGAGGATCGCGAAGTTGTTGGTGTAGGCGTCCATCAGCGCCAGCGACAGATAGCGTTGGCCGCTGGCCGGCAGGGAGATGGTGACCGGGCCGGCGCTGAGGTCGATCTGGGCGCTGGTGTAGAGGGTGTCGTTATTGGGCGTGGTCACCGCCCGCATCTTGTGATTGGCCAGGTTGCGCATGTGGCCGAAGGTGTTCAGCGATCCACCGAAGCCGGCGCGGCTGGCGCGGGTGGCGGCGACCTCGATGAGCGGCAGGCCATAGATCCAGGCCTCGCAGGCGGCCTCGCGCAGGCGGTCTAGGTCGCTGGTCGACGAGGAAGCTTGGACGCCCGACATCGTTGGATTCTCCCTGGCCGCGCGGTGTTTGACAGCGGCGGCCCTGCGGCTGGGCGACCGGGCCGCGCAAACTGCCCGCGGCGTTGCGGACTGGCAATGTGCGGAAGCGGGCCGCTAGGCTTTACGCAGCCAGAAGGAGGCCCCGTAGAGGTTCAGGCCTTCAAGCGGGCCGCCGCGGAACAGATCGGCGGCGTAGTCGGCGAGGGCCGCGTCCTGGCCGGCGTACCAGCAGGGGAACAGGATCTCGAAGGCGTCCGAGCCGAACAGCAGCGCCGCGGCGAGCAGGTACTGCTCGTTCCACAACCGAGCGACATGGCCGCCGATGTAGTCGTCCGGCAGATAGATGTCGTGGATCTGGACGATCACGCCCGGCTTCAGGCGCGGCAGGATGTCGAGGAAGAAGGCGGTGACGTCCGAGCCCTGGAAGGCGCGGTGGGACGAATCCAGGAAGAAGACGTCGCCGGGATCGAGGACGTCGAACATCGCCGGATCGCAGGTTTCCAGCGGCTTGCGCAGGACCTGGTCGCAGAGCGCGTCGATCTCGTTGCGGGGCTGCGGATCGATCGAGATCAGCTTGGTCTGCAGGCCGTAGCGGCGGACGGCGCGGTGCGCGAACTTGGTCGAGACGCCCGAACCGACCTCGACGAACCGCTTCGGGTTGGTTTGCCGCAGCATGTTGGTCAGGATCATGCCGTCCAGCGGCGGGAACCAGCCGTTCATCCAGAACGGCTGGGTGGAGTCGTAGTGGCCGTTCCAGGCGATGTCGGCGAAGTCGGCCTGGATCTCGGCGATGGCGGCGAACTGGCGCGCATAATCGGTGCGCCGCCCGTCAATCAACTCCAACAGTCGCGGGTGCGGAGGCCGCCCGGCGCCGTAACGCACGGTGGCGCGGTAGGGATAGTCGGAGAGCTTGAACTCGTGCACCGCCCGTTCGGTGGCGAAGGCGATATCGGCCGGCGGGGTCGTCGGCGGGCCGTGCACGGCGCGGCCATAGGCTTCGGCGGCCTCGTCGGAAGCCCCCACCCGATGCAGGGCGGCGGCCAGGTCCCCCCAGGCCTTGGGCGGCGTGTCCGGATCGGCGGTCGCCTGGCGCAGCAGTTCGATCCCCTCGTCGCGCCGGCCGAGCTTGAACAGGGTGACGCCCAGGAATCGCTGGGCGTGGGGATGGTCGGGCGTCTCGGCCAGCATCTGGCGGAAGATCTGCTCGGCGTGGTGCAGGAAGTGCTCGCGGAGCCGCAGTATCCCGAGTTGCAGCAGACGCTCCAACCTTGGGATATCCGACGCGGCCATGCTCAAGTCCTTCGCCGTTCCAGCTCCTGCTCCCAGCGCAGGGCGTCGGCGACGATGACCGACAGTTCGTCGAAGCGCGGGCGCCAGGCGAACTCGGTCCTGATGCGCGCGTTGTCGGCGATGACCGAGCCGAGGTCTCCCGGCCGGCGTCCACCGACGACGTAGGGGATCTGGCGGCCGGCCGCGGCGCTGACCGCGCCGACCACGTCGAGCACCGAATGGCCGCGGCCGTAGCCGCAGTTGAGCACGTGGCTGGCGCCGGGATCGTCGAGCAGACGCTGCAGCGCCAGGATGTGGACCGCGGCCAGGTCGCTGACATGGATGTAGTCGCGCACGCCGGTGCCGTCGGGGGTGGCGAAGTCGTCGCCGTGGACGATGAGGGCTTCGCGCTTGCCTACCGCGACCTCGACCGCCGCCTTCATCAGGTGGGTGGCGCCGATGCCGGACGGACCGGCGCGGCCGTGGGCGTCCGCGCCGGCGACATTGAAGTAGCGCAGCGCGCAATAGTTGAAGTCCGCGTTCGCCACGGCGATATCGGCCAGCATCCGCTCGGTCATGAGCTTTGAACGGCCGTAGGGCGTTTCGGGTTCGACGCGGTCGCGCTCGGTGACCGGTCGCTCGGGGGTGACGCCGTAGACCGCCGCGGTCGAGGAAAAGACGAAGTGGCGGACGCCTTCGCCGATGACGCTTTCCAGCAGCGAGCGGCTGGCTGCGGTGTTGTTGCGATAGTACTTCAGCGGATCGGCGACGGACTCAGGCGCGACCGTGGAGCCGGCGAAGTGCAGGACCCCGGCGATCGCGTGCTCGCGGATGGTCCGGCGCACCAGGGCGTCGTCGTCGATGGCGCCCTGGACGAAGACCGCGCGCGGGTCCACGGCCCAGCGGAAGCCGGTGACCAGATTGTCGATGACGACGGTGGGATAGCCGGCGTCGAGCAGTTCAAGAACCGCGTGGCTGCCGATGTAGCCGGCGCCGCCCGTGACCAGGATGGCGGGCTTGGCCCCGCCGATCTCAATCGCCATTGACCTTCCTCCCCAGGGCGCGGATCTCCGCCTCGACCGTAGCGCCCCACACGTTCCAGCGGAGGCGGTCCTCGAACGCCGCCCGAGCGGCGCGGGTCATGGCGAGGTAGCGGGCCTCGTCGGCCCAGATTTCGCGGATGCCGGCGACATAGTCCTCGACCTCCGCGTCGGCTGCGAACAGCAGGCCGTTGGAGCCGTGCTTGACGATCGCCCCGACGCCGCCGGTGTCGCGCGCGAGAGAGGGCAGGCTGAAGGCGCAGGCCTCGCAGTAGACGAGGCCGAACGCCTCCTGCTGGCTGGGCATGAACAGGAAGGACGAGGTGCGGAACAGCTTCTCCAGCAGCGCCGCCTGCTCGGGCTCGGTCTTGCTCAGATGGCCGTGGTGGACCACGCCCGGGACGCCGAAGGTCTCGGCCGGCTTGCAGCCGACGATGTGAAGTTCCGCGTCGCCGATGTGCCGGCGCAGGTCCTTGAACACCTTCAGCACCAGCGCCCCGCCCTTGCGAGGCCAGTCGTAGCCGACAAAGAGAAGCTTCAGCTTGTCGCCCTTCGTGACACGCTCGTAGGCGGCCGGCTCGACGTCGAAGTTGGCGCCGAGCGGGGCGATCCTGAACCGCTCGGTCGGGACCTGGTAGTACTCGGCCGCCGAGCGCGCCGCCCAGTCGGAGGTCAGCATGATCGGCTGGTTGCGGTTGATCAGGCGACGCTGCAGCGCGTTGCCGATGCGCCGGCTACGGCCGTTCAGCGGGCGGTACTTGGGATAATAGTCGACCAGCGGCCCGAACAGCGCGTCGGCGACGTGCAGCACCGGCCATTTGGGGTCGATGTAGGCGACCTTGTGAGCCGCGCCGATGGAGATCACGGCGTCGGCGTCAGCCTCGGTCAGGCGCTTGTCGAGCCAGTGGCCGAACGCGCGGGTCACCACCGGCTCGCGCGACACCAGCACCCCGATCGCCGCCAGGCTGGAGGCGTAGCGCAGGCTTTCATCGACCCGCGGGGTGTCGATCACGGTGAGGTCGTTGAACCGCCGGCTCAGTTCGCGCAGCGCATAGTAGGGTATGCCGCTCCAGGACGAGCGGTTGAAGGGACTGCCTAGCGAGACAAAGGCGATACGCACAATGACTCCCGCTCACCAGCACATTGGCGCTAGGCCGATGGCTACCAAAGGTATTTGAATAGTGTAGTTCGAATTCTGCACGTTTTCACCGCGAAGTTGGATCATGCCGAACCTGATTTCCGTCGTCATACCCGCGTACAACGCCACCCCGACGCTCGCCGAGACGTTGCGGTCGGCGCTGCGGCAGACCCATGCGGAACTCGAAGTGATCGTCGTCGACGACGGCTCCAAGGACGGAACGCGGGCGATGGCGGAGTCCTTCGCGGCCGAGGATCCCAGGGTGCGGGTGATCTCCAAGGCGAACGCGGGCGTGGCCGCCGCGCGCAACACCGGCATCGATGCGGCGCGGGGCGACTTCATCGCGCCGCTGGACGCTGACGACCTGTGGCATCCGGACAAGCTGCGGCTGCAGCTCGAGCGGTTCACGAACGGGCCGCCCAGTCTGGGCCTGGTCTACAACTGGTATCGCCGGATCGATACGTCCGGCCGGATCATCGACATCTCGGCCGCGCCGGTGGTGGAGGGCTGGGTGCTTTACCGGCACCTGGACTGGAACTTCGTGTCCAACGGCAGCACGCCGCTGATCCGGCGCAGCGCCCTGGGCGACGTGCGTTACGACCCTGGGCTCAACGCCGTCGGCGCCCAGGGGTGCGAAGACTATCTGATCCAGCTGCAGATCGCGTTGAACCACCAGTTCGCCTGCGTGCCGGCCTATCTGACCGGATACCGCCGGACCGACGGGGCGATGACCGAGGACGTCGGGCGGATGATCCGCTCGCACATCCAGATGTACCGGGTGCTGTGGCCGGACCTGGACGACACGGCCCGCAGGCTCGCACGGCGGCGGATGGCGGGCTTCTTCGCCGAGTACGCGCGCAACCGCGCCCGCCGCGGCCTGGCCCGCGAGGCGATCGGCGCCGTGGGCCAGGCGTTCGCGCACGACCCGCTCGGCGCTCCGCTCAAGCTGGCCGAGCAGGCGCGACTGACGTTCGTCTATCTCAGCCGAGGCCAGGGCGGGCGCGCGGACCGACCGATCGATCCACGCCACTTCGACGCCTATTCCGACAGCGAGATCGACACGCCCTGGGATGCGAGGCGCCGGCTTCAACGGTTCAAGAGCCTGGCTGCGCTCGACGCCGCGTACGATCCGGGCATGGTGGAGCGTCCCGCTAGTTAGGGTCCATGAGCAGCGGCGCGGGCGCGAGAGCCGGCGTGGTCTTCTGCTGGCC
This sequence comes from Phenylobacterium sp. 58.2.17, assembly GCF_026411515.1. Classification (NCBI taxonomy): domain Bacteria; kingdom Pseudomonadati; phylum Pseudomonadota; class Alphaproteobacteria; order Caulobacterales; family Caulobacteraceae; genus Phenylobacterium; species Phenylobacterium sp. 58.2.17. Next base: position 48,488 of record NZ_JAPMTQ010000009.1, read on the forward strand.
GATCTGCAGCTTGAACCATTCGAGCGTGCGACGGATGCCGTCCTCGTAGGGAATGTCCGCGGACCAGCCCGGAAGGATCTGGTTCATCCGCGTCAGGTCCGGCCGGCGATTGGTCGGGTCCTGAGGGACCGGCGGCATGAACTCGATCGACGTGCCGGGCACCAGCTTGGTGATGTATTCGGCGACCTCAAGCACCGAGATCTCGCGGTCGTTGCCGACGTTGAGCGGGCCCGGATAGCTGATCTGATCACGCCAGAAATAGCGTTCCAGCGCGTCGATGATGTCATCGACATAGCCCCAGCTGCGCGATTGCAGGCCGTCGCCGTAGACGGTGAGCTTGCCGGTGGTCAGGGCCTGACCGAGGAAGTTGGACACCGCGCGGCCGTCGTCGATCCGCGTGCGCGGGCCATAGACGTTGAACAGGCGCACGATGCGGATGTCGATGCCGTAGACGCGGCGGCATTCGAACAGCAGGGACTCGGTGCACCGCTTGCTCTCGTCGTACGACGAACGCGGGCCGGTGCAGTCGACCGAGCCGCGGTAGTGCTCGGGCTGGGGCGAGATCAGCGGGTCGCCATAGACCTCGGACGTGGAGGCGAAGGAGAAGCGCCCGCCGTTGGCCAGCAGGTTGCGCAGGTTCATGGCGCCGCCGAGGTTGGCCTGGATGACGCCGACCGGGTCGCGCATGTACCACGGCGGCGAGGCCGGCGAAGCGAGGTGGATGATTTCGTCGAAGCGTTCCGACGTCGAGAACTGCTCGGCGGGCGCGACCTCGATGTGCAGGCGCGGGTCGGATATATGCTTAAGGTTGTCCCTCGTGCCGGTCCAGAGATTGTCCACCACGAGAATGCGGTCGACATCGGACCTCAACAGGAGGCGATCGATCAGGTGCGAGCCAAGGAAGCCACAGCCACCGGCGACGAGTACTGCCTTTCCCACATTCACCCCCAGTTGTGAACGGTACAGCCAAGCACCACCCAGAAGAAATCTGGCTCGACGACCTGCTGGTGAGGGCAGTCGACGTCCCGAAAACGGGGTGGGCGAAAGTTACGCGATAATCCGAGACTTATAGGCTGTACATTAGTCGATTTACGTTCGGATACATCCCGAAAAAACGTCATTCTCCATTTTGGAGAATTCCGCGCGAATGCACACCATATGCGGCAGGGGTTTCTGAGCGGTTACAGTCTAGGTCGACTCCGTACGCCGCCCGTGGGGGCCGAGTGCCTCGAATTTTCTTGGCTGCGGGGCAGGCAAGCGTCGCCTTGCGACGTCGCCGCCGCCCCGGCGCTGAACTGCGGTCTGTCGTATTCTAAATATTCCATAGCAGAGATTGCTAAAACAGCGCGAGGTTGTGCGCGTGATGGTTGTATTGGGTGATGCTTATCGTAAGAATGACGTGCGGCGTACAGTCAAGGTCGGGAATTCGGGTGAAATTATCGCTGAGGTTGTCAATTGTAACTACAGTATAGATCGCGATGAATTTCATTATTCGTCATAATTTTCTATAACCAAGCTTACGTTTTGGCCCATTTCTCTTGACCTTGTGCTGAGTGCGTATCGATATGGCGGCCGAAGCGATCGTCAGCGCGGTAGGGACGCCCGCCGAGTTGCGCTTCACGGAGTTGGTCGTCCGGGGCTGGGTGAGGCTCCTTCCAGCGACCACGACCGGCGGCCAGGGCGCGGCCAGGCCAGGTAGGCGCGCGCCGTCGTGTGTGACGGACGCTGCGCGTCGGCGACGCCCGTCATCTGAAGACGCGCAGAGGTGCTGCGCATTTCCGACGTGCGCATGGGGGGTGGAGGACACCGATGAGCACGCCCCTGCAACGCGCCCGGATCGAGCCGATCACCGACAATCTGCCGCGGCCGACCTGGTCGGTGATGATCCCGACCTACAACTGCGCCGGCTATCTGGGCGAGACCTTGAGCAGCGTGCTCGATCAGGCGCCGCGGCGCGCGGACGAGATGCAGATCGAGGTGGTTGACGACGGTTCGACCGACGATCCTGAAGCGGTCGTGCGGGCCGTCGCCGGCGATCGGGTGGTCTTTCACCGCCAACCGCAGAATGTCGGGCACATCCTCAACTTCGCGACCTGCCTGAGCCGCGCCCGGGGGCGCTATGTCCACCTGCTGCACGGCGACGACCGCGTCGAGCCGGGCTTCTATGCGGCGATGCAGAAGGGGTTCGAGAGTTCGCCGGAGATCGGGGCCGCCTTCTGTCGGCATCGCTACATCGATGGCGACGGGCGCGAGCTCTCCGTTCCCGAGGCTGAGCAACCACGGGCCGGTCCGCTGACCGGCGGCGTCGAGCGGCTGGCCGAGGAGCAGCGGATCATGACCCCGTCGATCACCGTGCGGCGGGATGTCTATGAAGAGCTTGGCGGCTTCGACCCGCGGCTGGTCTGCTCCGAGGATTGGGAGATGTGGGTGCGCATCGCCGCGCGTCGCCCGGTCTGGTACGAGCCCAAGGTGCTGGCGGGCTACCGCATGCATGAGAACTCGAACACCGGCCGCCATTACCGACTCGCGCAGGAGCTGGGCTACACCCGACGCGCCATCGAGATCTTCAGCGAGTACCTGCCGCCGCCGCGGGCGCGGGCCATCACCCAGCGGGCTCGGTTGACCTATGCCGACACCGCCCTCAACAATGCGCGCAGGTTCGCGCGGAGCGGGGATCGGCAAGGAACGTGCGCGCATCTGCTGGCGGCGATCAGGCTAAGCGCGACCCCGACCGTACTGCGGCGGGCGGCCGCGATCGCATTGACCCTCACCTTCATCGCCCGGGGCGCCCACGGCGTCTGATCCGCATCGGGCTGTCCGGGTGCGGGGCGGTCAGCGCGCGCTACTACGCGCCGGCGCTGCTGGCGCTGGAGGCGGCGGGGGAGGCGCGGCTGGTCGCCGTTTTCGACCCCGATCCGACGGCGATGCAGGCGGTCTGCGCGCGACTGCCTGACGCGCGCACCTGCGCCAGCTACGAGGATCTGCTGACGGCCGAGCTTGATCTGATCCTGGTGGCCTCGCCGCCCCGGCGCCATGCCGAGCAGACCATCGCCGCGCTGGCTCGCGGGCTGGCGGTTCATTGCGAGAAGCCGCTGGCGATGTCGGGGGACGAGGCGGCCCGCATGGTCGCCGCCGCGCAGGCCGCGGGCCGGCCGTTGACCGAGGGGCTGGTGCGTCGCCGCTTCCCTTCGGTGCAGGCCATCGCCGATCTTCTGCGCCGCGGGGTGATCGGGGACCTGGCGACCGTGGACGTCTTCGAGGGCGGCCCGTTCGACTGGCCGGTCAGTTCGCCAGCCTATTTCAGCCGCGCCGAGAGCGGCGGCGGGGTGCTGCGGGACCTCGGTCCGCACGTGTTCGACCTGCTGATCGGCTGGCTCGGGGAGCCGCAACTGATCGAATGCCGGGACGACGCCCGCGGCGGCGTCGAGGCCAATGCGCGGGTCGTGCTGGATTTCGGCGGCGTGCGGGCGAAGATCCGCCTCAGTCGAGATTGGGCGCGGCCCAACCGCTTCGTCTTTCAGGGTTCGGCCGGCAGGATCATCTGGACGCCGTACGAGACCGATCGGTTGGCGCTGGAGCTCGACGGTCAGGTCGCCGCGTTGATCCTGGAGAAAGGCGGCGACTTCCAGGACGCCTTCACGGCACAGCTGCGGGCGGCGATCTCCGGCGTGCCGGAAGCGGGCCGCGGACAGGAGCCCGGTCTCGCGGCTCTGGGGACAATCGATCTGTGCTACGCGCGGCGCCAGCCGATGGCTGAGCCTTGGATCGACGTCGGCGCAGCGCCATGACCCGGATCGCGATCCTGGGCGCCAACGGCTTTGTCGGCAACCGCGCCGTCGAAATGCTGCATCTGTCGGGGCGGCAGGTGCTCCCGATCGTCCGCCGGGCCAGCGCCGCGGCGCTTCCGCGCCGGTTCGACCTGGACGTCCGGGTGGCCGATGCGGGCGACCGCGCAACCCTGGCCGCCGCGTTGCGCGGCTGCGACGTCGTCGTCTCGGCGGTGGCCGGCGACCCGCAGGCCATCGTCGGCGCCGTCGAGCCGGTCTATCGGGCCGCGCAGGACGCCGGGGTCTCGCGGCTGATCTATCTGAGCAGCGCCTCGGTCCATGGTCAGGCGCCTGCCGCCGGCGCCGACGAGGACAGCGCGCTCAGCGACCGCCAGCCGATGGCCTACAACAACGCCAAGGTCCGGGCCGAACGCCTGCTGGCCGAGCTCTCGCGTGACGGCGGAGTCGAAACGGTGGTGCTGCGTCCGGGCATCGTGTTCGGGCCACGATCGCAATGGGTGGGAGGCTGGGCCGACGAGCTGCTGTCCGGCGAGGCCTATGTGGTCGCCGGCGCGCGCGGGGCTTGCAACTCCATCTATGTCGACAATCTTGTCCACGCGATCGGCCTGGCGGCGACATCGGATCGGGCGGCCGGACGGACCTACCTGCTGGGCGACCGCGAGCAGCCCAGCTGGCGCGACCTCTACGGGCCGATCGCTGCGGCCCTGGGCGTCGACTTCGACGCGCTGCCGGACATGCCGGCATCCGCCGCCCCCGGCCCGGCGGCGCCCTCGCGGCTGGAGCAGCTGCGCCGCTCGCCGCTGGTCAAGGGCCTGGCCGGCGGTCTGCCGCGGCCGGTCCGCGTCGGGATCGGGGCTGGGCTCAAGTCGTACCGCGCGCGCGCCGCCCTGGCCGCGCCGGCGCGGGCGGGGCCCGAGGTCTCGCTGGAACGGGCCTTGCTACAGACCGGCTCGGTCTGGATTTCCTGGACTCGTGCCGAGGTGGAACTTGGTTACGTTCCCGTCGTATCGTTCGGGGAAGGGCTTCGTCGTTCCATCGCGTGGCTCGAGTCCGCAGGTTATCCAGTTGTGTCGTAAGAGGACAGGGTGGGGCGATGACAGCCAGAGTAGCGGTGATCATACCGACCTATAATCACGCACATTACCTGGCTGCGGCGATCGACAGCGCGCTGGCGCAGACCGTGCCGCCGGCCGAGGTGATCGTCGTTGACGACGGCTCGCGCGACGATCCGGCGGCGGTGACGGCGCGCTATCCGACGGTCAAGTTGATCAGGCAGGAGAACCAGGGCCTGTCGGCGGCGCGCAACACAGGCATGCGGGCGGCCGACAGCGAGTACCTGGTTTTTCTCGACGCCGACGACCAGCTGCTGCCTGACGCCCTGGCCAAGCAGCTCGAGCTGTTCGCCCAGCATCCCGACTGCGGGATGGTCTACGGCTCCTATTGCTATGTCGATGCGGTGACCCGCGAGATCACTCCCGCGCCGCTGTTCCCGCCGGGCGAGGATCCGTTTGCGACCTTCCTGCGCTGCAACTGCATCGGCATGCACGCGACGGTCATGTATCGCGCCGACCGGCTGGAGGCGGTGGGGGCGTTCGACGCCTCGCTGCGCGCCTGCGAGGACTACGACGCCTATCTGCGCATGTCGCGCAACTACGCGATCGCCGCGCGGCCGGAGATGATGGCCGAGTACTGGCAGCACGATCAGAACATGTCGCGCGACACCGCGATGATGCTGCGCTCGGTGCTCGGGGTCGTGCGCCGTTATCGGGCCGCAGCCGACGAGCGGCCGGAATGGCGCGCGGCGGTGCGCGAGGGCGAGGCCCGCTGGATCCGGTTCTATTCCGACACCTGGCTGATGAACCTGCTGGAGAACCGCAAGGCGGCCGGGCTGGTCCCGCTGATGCGGCAGGCCGTCGGGATCACCCAGATTTCGCCGCGCGCCCTGCCGGCCAGCGCCGCGCGTATGGCCATCGCCAACACCCGCCGCGGCGTGCAGTCGGCGCGATCGGCGCTGCGCCGCCGCCTGGCGCAGCGGGCGGGAGGTCCGAATGGCCCCGCCTAGGGTCAGCGTCATCATCATCGTCTACAACGGCGAGACCTATCTGGCTGAAGCGATCGACAGCGTGCTGGCCCAGACCTGGCCGGATTACGAACTGCTGGTCGTCGACGACGGCTCAGATGACGGCAGCCGCGAGCTGACGCAGAGCTATGTGGACGCCCATCCGGACCGCGTGCGGCTGCTGCGTCACCCAGGCGGCGTCAATCGCGGGATGAGCGCGACGCGCAATCTCGGTCTGACCCACGCCAAGGGCGAGTTGGTCGCCTTTCTCGACGCCGACGACATCTGGGCGCCCGGCAAGTTGGCCGAACAGGTCGCGATCCTGGACCGCGAGCCCGAGGCCGGCATGGTCTATGGACGGGCGCTGATCTGGCACGCCTGGATGCCGGACGCCGCCGAAGACGACTTCGTCTACGACCTGGGCGTCGAACCGGACCGGCTCTACCGGCCGCCGCACCTGTTCCATCTGCAGCTGAAGAACGTCTACCAGACGCCGACCTCCAGCGGCTCGCTGCTGCGCAAGTCGCTGGTCGACGGGGTCGGCGGCTTCGAGGCCGCGTTCAAGGGCATGTTCGAGGACCAGGTGTTTTACGCCAAGGCCCTGCTGGCCGCGCCGACCTATGTCGCCGACGCGGTGTGGTTCAAGTATCGGCAGCATCTGCAGAGCGCGACGGCCGAATCCGCCGCGGCGGGCGCCGACGACCGGGCGCGGCTGCGCTATCTCGGCTGGCTGTCGCGCTACCTGGCGGCGCAGCGGGCCGACCCGCAGGCGCGGCAGGCCGTGCGGAGCACGATCGCCGACCTGCGGCTGAGGATGGCTAAGAACGTGGTGCGGCGTCTGCTCGGCAAGGCGCCCCGCTGATGGCCGAAGTCTCGGTGATCACGCCGTTCCTCAACGCCGAGGCCTATATCGAGCAGGCGATCGCCTCGGTGCAGGCCCAGACCTTCGCCGACTGGGAGCTGCTGCTGGTGGACGACGGCTCCAGCGACGCCAGCCCGCAGATGGCGGCCGCCGCGGCCGCCGCCGACGGACGGATCCGGGTCCTGGCGCCCGATCTGGCGCGGCGCGGCGCGGCCGCGGCGCGCAACCGCGGCATGGACGCTGCGCGCGGGCGCTTCGTCGCCTTCCTGGACGCCGACGACCTGTTCGAGCCGACCAAACTGGCCTTCGAGCTCGCCGTGCTGGAGCGCGCGCCGCAGGCGGCGTGGATGTACGGGCCGACCCTGTGGTGGTGGGAGGGCGAAAACCCCCGCACCTGGACCGAGTCCATGCGCCGTTTCGCCGGCCGGACGCATCCGGGTCCGTCGCTGTTCAACACGGTGCTGCTGGGCCAGCAGGGCGATGTCCCGTGCACCTGCGCAGTGCTGATCCGCCGCTCGGCGATCGAGGAGGTCGGCGGCTTCGAAGAGCGGTTCGCGCTGTACGAGGACCAGAGCCTCTGGGCCAAGCTGCTGCTGCGCCATCCGGTCTATGTCGCCGACCAATTCCAGTCCCGCTATCGCCAGCATCCGGAGTCGACCTCGAACAAGGCCAGCGAGGGCGGCGACTATGATCGCTTTCGGCCGCATGCGGCGCGGATCGCGTTCCTGACCTGGGCGGCCGAGCATGCCCGCGAGCATGGGCTGATGACGCCGCAGACCGAGCGGGCCTTTCGGCTGGCCTTCGCGCCCTACGACCTGCCGGATTGGCGGCTCGGACCTGGCGATCGCCTGGCCCTGGCGGCGCGGCGGGCGACCGACGCCGCAGTGCGGGCGCGCCGCGCCGTAAGGCGATCCGTGCGCGGCGTGGTCGGCCGTTAGACCCGGCGCGAACCGCTAAGATAGAAGCCGAGACCCGAGAGGTAGCCGCGGATCTCCAGGTCCAGGAACCGGTCGCGCGGTTGCGAGCGGCGGAGCGCCCGGCGGCCGTAGCGCACCGGCAGGCTCAGGAAGGCGCGGCGCAGGTCGCCGAGGCGGCCCGTTCGCTCGAACTGGACGAGAAGCGCCGCCGAATGCCCGCGCATGTAGCTGAACAACTGGCGGGCCAGGCCGTCGTCGGATTCACGATGGTAGTGGAAGGCGACTGAGGACGGCTCGTAGCGGCAGACATAGCCGTTGGCGAGCAGCCGGTGCCAGAACTCGGAATCGCCCGAGCAGCCGGCGCGGCCCACATCCAGCCGCTCGTCGAACAGGCCGGCCGTGGCGAAGACCTGGCGACGGAACGCCATGCTGGCCCCCGCGCCGATCTCCCAGGCCGGAAAGGCCCGCCGCTCGGCCTGGAAGGCTTCGGGGGTGTAGTCCCGAGGCTCGTAGCCGCGCGCGAAGCTCCAGTAGGTCTCGAAGTGCAGCTGGGCGGGCGTGGCCAGCTCGGCCGGCAGCACCAGTCCGGTCACCGCCCCGATCTCGGGCGCGTCGAAGGCCGCGCCTAGGTTCTGCAGCCAGTTCGGGTGAAGCAGCACGTCGTCGTCAGTGTAGGCGACAATCTCGCCGCGCGCGGTCGCCGCGCCGGTGTTGCGGGCGTAGTCGAGGCCCGGCCGGTCCTCGCGGACATAGACCACCCCGGCGTCCAGGGCGGCTGCGCGGGTGGCCTCGCCGCTCGAGGCGTTGTCGACCACGATCACTTCCAGCGGGCGCAGGGTCTGGGCCGGCAGCGAGGCCAGGCAGCGGCGCAGTTCCTCGGGGCGGTCGCGCGTGCAGATCACGACGCTCACCGACGGCGGCTGCGGCGAGAGACTCAGCCGGATTCGGCGCTTGGCCGGGGCGGTGCGGCGCATGACGCCGTCGCTGCCGGTCAGCGCCTGGGCGACGGGCAGGCCCGCGTCCCAGAAGACGGTCATGGCGGCGGCCGGATCCGGCTCGGCAGACAGCGGGCGATGACTGACGCCCGGCGTCGCCACGCCGGGGCCGATCGGGTCGGCGGGGGGCGGGCTGGTCACCATCGGCGGCCGGTCAGGTCAGACGGCGACGGCGGGCATCGGCTCGGCGCGCCATTCGAACCGCGGCCGCAGCACGCCTTCCCATTCGCCGTACCAGCCGTAGCGGTCGACGTCGCTGTCGAGCAGCTCGAACAGCATCACGTCGGGAAGGTCGAGCACCTCTTCGTCGCCCTGTCGCAGGATCAGGTTGAGGCGATATTCGTCGGCGTTCAGCATGTCCCCGGGGATCAGGCAGCTGATCCGATGACGGCCGGGGGTCTGGGCCCAGGTCGACTGCGGGCTGGCGACGTCGAACACCACCACGCCGCTCTGGTTCAGCACGCGGATGTCGAAGCGCAGCGGCTGGGAGCCGCCCATCCATTCGTAGTCGAAGGCGATCTGGAATGGCGTGTGAACGTCGATGAGGTGCGGATGGGCCTCGTCGAGCGACAGGGCCTGGATCGCGTGCAGCTTGGCCGAGCCGCCGGTCGGCGCGGTCTCGGGCGTCCAATGCCGAAGGCCCGACGGCCCTTCGGCGCCGGCGCGCAAGTAGGAGGAAAGGACGTCGTGGGTGCGCCCGTCGGCCGTGACCTTGCCGCCCTGCAGCAGGATCGAGCGCGGGCAGAGCGACTGAATGGCGGTGATGTTGTGGCTGACGAACAGCACCGTGCGGCCGTCGTGCGCCAGCTCGCCCATGCGGGCCAGGCACTTCTGCTGGAAGCCGATGTCGCCGACGGCGAGGACCTCGTCGATCAGCAGGATGTCGGTCTCCAGGTGCGCGGCGACCGCGAAGGCCAGGCGCGTGTACATGCCGCTGGAGTAGCGCTTGACTGGGGTGTCGATGAAATCGGCGACCTCGGCGAAGGCGACAATCTCGTCGAACCGGCGGGCGATCTGCTGGCGCGACATGCCCAGGATGGCGCCGTTGAGAAAGACGTTGTCGCGGCCCGAGAGTTCGGGGTGGAAGCCGGTGCCGACCTCGAGCAGCGAACCCACGTGACCGCGGAAGCGGACCTCGCCGGTAGTCGGTTCGGTGATCCGCGACAGGATCTTCAGGAGCGTGCTCTTGCCGGCCCCGTTCTTGCCGATCACCCCGACGATCTCGCCGCGGGCGATGTCGAAGGACACGCCGTTGAGCGCCCAGAAATCCTCAGGCCGGGGACGCCGCTCGCCGCGCAGCAGCTGGGGTACGCGCCGAACGCCCTCGGAAATCGTATAGCGCAGATTGGTCGAGCCGGCTCCGCCCAGGCTATAGCGCTTGGTGAGCTCGTCGACCCTGATCGCCCATGGCCGTTCGTTCTTCATATGATGTCCGCGAAGCTGCTCTCGATCCTTCGGAAGACGAAGAGGCCGACGATCAGCATGACCAACGCGCTGGCGGTGGACATGGCGACCAGATCGAACGGGAAGGGCCCGGTGTTCAGCATCGCCCAGCGATAGCCTTCGACGACGCCGGTCATCGGGTTGAGGCCGAGCAGCGGGCGCCAGGCCTCGGGCGCCATGCTGGACGGATAGGCGACCGGGGTGGCGAACATCCAGAGCTGCACCATCAGCGGCATCATCTGCCGCACGTCACGGAACCGCACGTTGACCGCCGCCAGCCCCGCGCCGACGCCGACGGTGGCGACGATGGCCAGCAGGGTGAAGGGAATGACGAACACCACCTTCCAGGTCGGCCAGACCCCGTAGAAGGCCAGCAGGGCGAGCAGGAACGCGAAGGCGACGGCCAGGTCGGCCAGGCCGCGCACGACCGCGGCGATCGGCAGGATCAGGCGCGGGAAGTAGACCTTCTCGATGAGCTGGGTGTTGCCGATCAGGCTATTCACCGCCCCGCTCACCGCCTGGCTGAAATAGGTCCAGATCACCAGGGCGGTGAAGCTGAACAGCGGGTAGGGGATGCCGTCCGACGGCAGCTTGGCCAGCTTTCCGAACACGACGGTGAAGACCAGCATCGTCGCCAGCGGCTGGATGATCGCCCAGGCGCCGCCGAGGATGGTCTGCTGGTAGCGGACCTTGAGGTCGCGCCAGACGAGGAACATCAACAGGTCGCGATAGAGCAGCAGTTCGCCGAGATTGAGCGCCCGCCAGCCGCTGGTGGGGCGCACCACGGTTTCCCGCAGGATGTGCGGGGGCGAAGCCTCGTGGTCCGGGAGTGCGGCGCTGTCGGCCATGTGGTTACGAGCTCCCTCGCGGTTCCCGAGCATTGGCCGACCCGAGCGCCCGCATCAAGACTCCATTTGCCGAGGCATTGATCACATCCGATGCTTAGGGAGTGTTAATATTGAAGCGCAATGGTCAATTGCTGTTTCGCTATTGTTGATTGTCTCCCGCCACTTTTGAGGAATGCTGTGTTGATCGACAGCCGCCGGCGCCGTGCCTTGATGTCGAAAATCGACCGCCGTATCGGCGCAGGGCTGTTCCTGAGGTTCCTGAGCACCGAGCCGGTCAGCCGGCGGTTCGGCTATGACCGCGGCACGCCGATCGATCGGTACTACATCGAGAATTTCCTGGCCCGCCAGGCCGGCGAGATCCGCGGGCGGGCGCTGGAGATCGGGGACGCGGCCTACTGCCGTCGCTTCGGCGGCGAGCAGGTGACGCGCCAGGAGGTGCTGCACGTCAAGGCGGGCAATCCGGAAGCGACCATCGTCGGCGACCTGGCCGAGCCGGGGGTGCTGCCGGACAGCGGGCTGGACTGCATCGTGCTGACCCAGACCCTGCACCTGATCTACGACATGAAGGCTGCGGTCGAGGGCATGCGGCGCGGGCTGAAGCCGGGCGGGGTCGCGCTGGTGACGGTGCCGGGGATCAGCCCGGTGGCCGAGGACCAATGGGGCACGACCTGGTACTGGTCGCTGACGACGCTGTCGGCCAAGCGGCTGTTCGGGGAAGTCTTCGGGCCCGAGAACGTCGAGGTCGAGACCTTCGGCAACGCCTTCGCGGCCACGGCCTTCCTGCAAGGGCTGGCCCATGAGCAGGTCAGCAAGCGCAAGCTCGACGAGGTCGACGACGGCTATCCGGTGACCATCACGATCAAGGCCCGACGCGCGGCCTAGAGCAATTTCCGATCTGATCAGATCGGAAATTGCTCAGGACTCTTTAAGTTTCGAGCATTTTCTTCGCCGAACCGCTAGCCACTTCGGCGGAAAATGCTCTAGGCGTTGAGCGCCGCGCTCAGCCGGCTGGCCGGCCAGTCGCCGACCTGCAGCCTGGGCAGCCGCAGGTGGTTGGCGCCCTTGCGCACCACATCGGCGTCGGTGGTGACGGCGACCACGAATCCGGCCTCGCGCACCACGTCTACGGTCACGTCGCTGTAGTCGCCGAAAGGGTAGGCGAAGGTCGAGGGCGTCGCGCCCAACAGCTCGGCGCAGACCTCGCGGCTGGTTTCGATTTCCGTCCGCTGGTCCTCGCGGCTGAGCTCGCTGAGCGCCGGGTGGTTGACCGAATGGGCGCCGAAGCTGATCACGCCTTCGGCGGCCAGGGCCTGAACCTCCTGGCGGGTCATGCTGCGGTGGCTCGAGCGTCCGGCCTGCGGCATGCCGTGGCGGCTGGCGAGGTCGGCCAGCAGCGCCCGGCGTTCGACCGGGTCGAGCAGGCGCATCGCCTGCCACAGCGCCTTGTAGGCCGCCTGGCGTTGCGGATTGGGAGCGTGAAGGTCACCGGCCGGACCGAGATCGAACGCATGGCGCCGCCCTTCGATCTCGACCTCCATGGACGTGACCGGGGCGCCGACGACGATGCGCTCCAGGTCGTCCCACCAGAACTCGTGGTCGGCGGAGATGGCGCTGGTGGTCAGGAAGACCGTGGCCGGCAGACCGTGGGCGGCCAGCAGCGGCGCGGCGTTGAGGCCGTTGCAGGCGTAGCCGTCGTCGAAGGTGATGGCGACCGCGTCGCGGGGCAGGTCGCCGCGGGCGTGGCGCTCGGCGAACTCGACCAGCGGCAGCACCGTGCGCCGGCGCTTGAGCCAGGCGAGCTGCTCGTCGAAATGGGCCGGGGTGACCGCCAGTTCCCAGGGATCGTACCCCGGCTCGTTGACGCGGTGGTACATCAGGATCGCCGGGCCGGCGGGCAGGCCGAGCATGCGGCGGCTGGCGGCCTTGAGGCGGCTCCCGGCCTTGCGGGCGATACGTCTGATCCTGGACATCCGAGGCCATTTCCCAGCACAGCAATGCTTGCCGGGCGGATTAAACGCCCAAATGCCTTAGTTGAGAATGAAGTTCGCGCCGGCCTTGCGCCGCGCGCCAAAGAAAAACGGCCCGGAGCGTGAGCCCCGGGCCGTTCCCTAGTCGGTCGATGAGGCTCGCTTAGGCGAACTGGTTCATCGTGTTGTGGACGCCGCCGGCCTTCAGCGCGGCTTCGCCGGCGAAGTATTCCTTGTGATCGTCACCGATGTCCGAGCCGGACATGTTCTGGTGCTTCACGCAGGCGATGCCTTGGCGGATTTCCTGACGCTGGACGCCCTTCACGTAGCCCAGCATGCCTTGCGAACCGAAGTACTCCTTGGCCAGGTTGTCGGTCGACAGGGCCGCGGTGTGGTAGGTCGGCAGGGTGATCAGGTGGTGGAAGATGCCCGCGCGCTTGGCGCCGTCCGCCTGGAAGGTGCGGATGCGTTCGTCGGCTTCGGCCGCCAGTTCGGTGGCGTCGTAGTCCACGCTCATCAGGCCCGCGCGGTCGTAGGACGAGACGTCCTTACCGGCCGCCTTCCACGCGTCGTACACTTGCTGACGGAAGTTCAGGGTCCAGTTGAACGACGGGCTGTTGTTGTAGACCAGCTTGGCGTTCGGGATGACGGCGCGGACGCGGTCCATCATGCCGGCGATCTGCTCGACGTGCGGCTTTTCGGTTTCGATCCACAGCAGGTCGGCGCCGTTCTGCAGCGAGGTGATCGAGTCCAGGACGCAGCGGTCTTCGCCGGTGCCTTCGCGGAACTGGAACAGGTTGCTCGGCAGGCGCTTCGGACGCAGCAGCTTGCCTTCGCGGTTGATGATCACGTCGCCGTTCTTCAGGTCGGCGGGGGCGATCTCTTCGCAGTCCAGGAAGCTGTTGTACTGGTCGCCCAGGTCGCCCGGGGTGTGGCTGACGGCGATCTGCTTGGTCAGGCCGGCGCCCAGCGAGTCGGTGCGGGTCACGATGACGCCGTCGTCGACGCCCAGCTCGAGGAAGGCGTAGCGGCAGGCGCGGACCTTGGCGAGGAAGTCTTCGTGCGGAACGGTGACCTTACCGTCCTGGTGGCCGCACTGCTTTTCGTCCGAGACCTGGTTTTCGATCTGCAGGGCGCAGGCGCCGGCTTCGATCATCTTCTTGGCCAGCAGGTAGGTCGCTTCGGCGTTGCCGAAACCGGCGTCGATGTCGGCGATGACCGGCACGACGTGGGTCTGGTAGTTGTCGACCGCGTCGATGATCGACTGCTCCTTGGCCTTGTCGCCGGCGGCGCGCGCGGCGTCGAGGTCGCGGAACATGCCGCCCAGCTCACGGGCGTCGGCTTGGCGCAGGAAGGTGTAGAGTTCTTCGATCAGGGCCGGGACCGAGGTCTTCTCGTGCATCGACTGGTCCGGCAGCGGGCCGAACTCCGAACGCAGGGCGGCGACCATCCAGCCCGACAGGTAGAGGTAGCGGCGGTCGGTGGTGCCGAAGTGCTTCTTGATCGAGATCAGCTTCTGCTGGCCGATGAAGCCGTGCCAGCAGCCCAGCGACTGGGTGTACTTGCCGGCGTCCAGGTCGTAGGCGGCCATGTCCTTACGCATGATCGCGGCGTTGTACTTGGCGATCTCCAGGCCGGTCTTGAAGCGGTTCTGCAGACGCATGCGGGCCACCGACTCGGCGTTGATGCCGTCCCAGGTGCCGTTCTTGCTTTCGATGAGCTGGCTCATCTCGATGATGTGGTCTTGATAAGACATGTGCCTCTTCCGCGATCAGCCGGGGGAACTCGGCCCGGTGCTGGCGGTCACCTAGGGCGGTCGCCCGGCGGTGTGGAGTCGCTGCGAGGTGCGGATGTAAGACTTTACGGACGATCTCTGTAATGCTGTAATGTCTCGACAAGCCCCGGAGTAAGAAGTGGCCGCTGAACGGCGCCTGTATGTCGGTCCGAGCCTGCGCCGCCTGCGCCGGGACCACGGCCTGACCCAGGCGGACATGGCCGCGGACCTGGAAGTCTCGCCCTCGTACATCGCGCTGCTGGAGCGCAACCATCGCCCGCTCAGCGCTGAAATGCTGCTGCGGCTGTCGCAGACCTACAAGATGGACATGGCCGCCCTGGCCGGCGACGGCGGGTCGGACGACGTGGCGCGGCTGCAGGCGGTGCTGAAGGATCCGATGTTCGGCGACATCGACCTGCCGACGCTGGAGAGCACTGACGTCACCACCAACTTCCCGGGCATCACCGAGGCGCTGCTGCGGCTCTACACCGCCTACAAGGAAGAACAGCTGGCCCTGGCCGACCGCAGCGCCGAGGGGCCGGCCGGCGACGCCGCCCAGGGCCCGGACGCGGCCGACCCTGTGGCGGAGTCCCGGCGGTTCCTGGCCGCGCGACGCAACTGCTTTCCGGTGCTGGACGACGCGGCCGAGCGTCTGGCCCAGCAGGTCGCCGCCCATGACAGCATCGCCGCCTATCTGAAGGCGCGGCACAATCTGCGGGTCCGGCGCATCCCGTCGAGCTTCATGGTCGGGTCGATCCGCCGGCTCGACTGGCACCGCAAGGAGCTGCTGCTCGACGACTCGCTCGACACCGCCAGCCAGGTGTTCCAGCTGGCCCTGCAACTGGCCTATCTGGAGATGCGCGAGGACGTCGACGCGGTGGCGGCCGAGGGGACCTTCGCCAGCGAGAGCGGCGAGCGGCTGACCCGCCGGGCGCTGGCCAGCTATGCGGCAGCCGCGATCCTGATGCCCTATACCGCCTTCGCCAAGGCGGTCGAGGCGCGGCGCTACGACGTCGAGGCCCTGGGCCGCCAGTTCGGGGCCAGCTTCGAGCAGACCGCTCACCGCCTGACCACCCTGCAGAAGCCCGGCCACGAGCGGGTGCCGTTCTTCTTCATCCGCGTCGACCCGGCCGGCAACGTCTCGAAGCGCCTGGATGGGGCGGGCTTTCCGTTCGCGCGCCACGGCGGCGGCTGTCCGCTGTGGTCGGTGCACCAGGCGTTCAAGACCCCGCGCGAAATCGTCACCCAGTGGCTGGAGCTGCCGGACGGCGAGCGGTTCTTTTCGATGGCCCGCACCGTCACCGCCGGCGGCGGCGCATTCGGCACCCCACGGGTCGAGCGGGCCATCGCGCTCGGCTGCTCGGCCGAGCACGCTCACCGGCTGATCTACACCCAGGACCGTCCGGGACCGGAAAGCGCCACGCCGATCGGGGTCACCTGCCGACTCTGCCATCGCACCGAGTGCACGGCGCGTTCGGCGCCGCCGATCGGCCGGCAGATCCTGGCCGACGACATCCGCCGCACGAGCGCGCCGTTCGGCTTTTCCGACGCTTAGGGCAAATTCTGCCCCTGGCGCGCCAAAGCGTCGCCCCTCGCGAACAAAACGCTTCAAACCGGCGCGCTTCCGTGCAGTAAAGCGCCGGAATGGTCCGGCGCGCTGCACTGCGGCGAAGCCCAGGGACGCTTTTAGTTGGGGACACGGGTCGCATGAACATCAGCAAATCCCTCACGGTCGACGACACGCTGCACGCCTTTGTGGAAGGCGAGCTGCTGCCGGGGACGGGCGTAGCTCCGGACGCCTTCTGGGCCGCGCTGGAAAAGGTGCTGGCCGACTTCACCCCGCGCAACGCGGCCATGCTGCAGCGCCGCGACGAGCTGCAGGCGCAGATCGACAGCTGGTGGCGCGAGCGTCGCGGCAAGCCGCTGGACGTGGCCGAGGAAACCGCCTTCCTGCGTGAGATCGGCTACCTGCTGCCCGAGCCGGCGCCCTTCGAGATCAGCACCGGCAACGTCGATCCGGAGATCGCCTCGATCGCCGGTCCGCAGCTGGTGGTTCCGGTCTCGAATGGCCGCTTCGCGCTCAACGCCGCCAATGCGCGGTGGGGCAGCCTCTATGACGCGCTATACGGCACCGATGCGCTCGAACCGCCGACCGGCGGCAAGGGCTATGATCCGGTGCGCGGGGCCAAGGTGGTGGCGTTCGCCCGGAGCTTCCTGGACCGCGTGGCGCCGCTGGCCTCGGGCTCGCATGCGGACGCCGCGGCCTATGTGGTGGCCGGGCAAGGGCTGGTCGTGCGCCTGAAGGACGGCCAGGAGGTCGCACTGGCGACCCCGGCCCAGTTCGTGGGCTATCGTGGCGAGGCGGCCGCGCCGGCCGGCGTGCTGCTGGCCCACAACAGCCTGCATCTCGAGATACTGATCGACCGCGCCCATAACATCGGCAAGGACGACGCCGCGGGCGTCTCCGACGTGCTGGTCGAGGCCGCCCTGACCGCCATCCAGGACTGCGAGGATTCCGTCGCCGCCGTCGACGCCGAGGACAAGACCAACGTCTATCGCAACTGGCTGGGCTTGATGCGGGGCGACCTGACCTCGACCTTCACCAAGGGCGGCCAGACCGAGACCCGCCGCCTGGAAGAGGACCGCACCTATACCGCCGCGAACGGCGGCGCGCTGACCCTGCGCGGCCGCAGCCTGATGCTGGTGCGCAATGTCGGCCACCACATGCTGACCGACGCCGTGACCTTCAACGGCGAGCCGGTGTTCGAGACCGCGGTCGACGCCCTGGTCACCGTCGCCGCCGCCCTGCATGACCTGAAAGGCGCGCGCCGCAACAGCAAGGCCGGTTCGGTCTATGTGGTGAAGCCGAAGATGCACGGCCCCGATGAGGTCGCGCTGGCCGTGCGCCTGTTCGACATGGTCGAGGACGCGCTCGGCCTGGAGCGCAACACCGTGAAGCTGGGCGTCATGGACGAGGAGCGCCGCACCAGCGCCAACCTGGCCGCCTGCATCCACGCCGCGCGGGACCGCATCGTTTTCATCAACACCGGTTTCCTCGACCGCACGGGCGACGAGATCCACACGGCGATGGAAGCGGGCCCGGTGGTCCGCAAGGACGCCATCAAGGCCGAACCCTGGCTGCCGGCCTACGAAAAGCGCAACGTCGAGATCGGCCTGGCCACGGGCTTCCCGGGCCGCGCCCAGATCGGCAAGGGCATGTGGGCGGCGCCCGACATGATGAAGGACATGCTGGCCGCCAAGGTCGGCCACCCGAAGGCCGGCGCCAACACCGCCTGGGTGCCGTCGCCGACGGCCGCGGTGCTGCACGCGCTGCACTATCACGAGGTCGACGTGCCAGCTCTACAGGCCGCGATGCTCAAGTCGGCGACCAAGACCGGGACCGACGAGCTGCTGACCCCGCCGCTGGCGAAGTCCAACTGGAACGCTGCCGACATCCAGCAGGAGCTGGACAACAACGCCCAGGGCATCCTCGGTTACGTGGTCCGATGGATCGACCAGGGCGTCGGCTGCTCGAAGGTGCCGGACATCCATGACGTCGGGCTGATGGAAGACCGCGCCACCCTGCGGATCTCCAGCCAGCACATCGCCAACTGGCTGCACCACGGGATCTGCACCGAGGCGCAGGTGCGCGAGACCTTCGCTCGGATGGCCAAGGTGGTCGACGCGCAGAACGCTGGCGACGCCGCCTATCAGGCGATGAGCCCCGACCTGGACGCCAGCATCGCCTATCAGGCCGCGCTGGAGCTGGTGTTCGAGGGACGCGTGCAGCCGAACGGCTACACCGAGCATGTCCTGACCCGCCGCCGCCGCGAGCGTAAGGCGCAGCTGGCCGAAGCCTGACGCCGGCCAGGCCGGGATCGTGCTGCGATCCCGGCCGCCCGTCGTTGCGGACGAGGAGAGGTCACGCGGGGACCAGGCGGCCTCTTGCTGGTCATCCGGGGCTCTGCATGCTTAAGTTGTCCCGGGGTGGGCGTGGAGACCTAGCGAGATGGCTGCGAGCGGACCTGTGGCTAACGAGCCCGAGGCCGGCGGCTTGCCCGTTGGGCGCGTTGCGTCGGAATTCCACTATCCGAATTTCGACTGGCTGCGGATCATCGCAGCGACCTCGGTGCTGTTCTCCCACGCCTTCCTGCTGGCGGAGGGAACCGAGGCCAACGAGCCGTTCTATCGGCTGACCGGATCCATCGCAGGCATCTACGGGGTCTGCGTATTCTTCGTCATCAGCGGGTTCCTGATCACCCGGAGCGCCTTTAACAGCAGGACGCTGCAGGCCTATGTCGTGGCCAGGGTGCTGCGCATCTATCCCGGGCTGGCGGTGTGCGCTCTGGCGACCAGCATCATTCTCGGGGTCAGCTTCACCAGCATGGATCCGGTCCGCTTCTTCGCGGACCTCGTCCCGCTGAAGTATACGATCAAGACCATCCTGCATCCCGGCACGCCGTACGACCTGCACAGCGTGGCGTTCTATGCGGACGATCGGGCGCTGGGACGGACCTTTAACGGCTCGCTTTGGACGATCCCGCAGGAGTTGATCTGCTACGTCGTGATCGGGCTGTTGCTGGCGCTTCGCCTGTTGCGCTGGCCGGTGCTGGCGGCGCTTCTGCTTCTGACATTGCCGATGGTCGGTCCATGGCGGGTCGACAGCGCGCCCAGGCCTTTCGACGACTTCCTGCTGGTGGGATCGTCCTTTTTCGCCGGGGCCCTGGTGTTCTTCGTCTGGCGTAGAGCCGAGCGCCTGCCAGCCTGGCCGCTGCTGGCCTGCGGGGCGGTCCTCGTCGCCGCGGTAGCCACGAACCACGCCTACGACCTGTTTCCGATTTACGGCGCCTACCCCTTGCTGATGCTGGCGACCGCGCGGCGCTTCTGCCTGCCCGACCTCAAGCGGTTCGGCGATGTTTCCTACGGCATGTACCTATACGGATGGCCGGTCCAGCAGACGTTCGTGGCCCTTGCCGGCGGCGTCGGCGCCATTTCCTGGCATGCGCTTTTCGCAGTGAGCACCCTGGCGGCGGGGGTGATGGGCTATGCATCCTGGCACCTGCTCGAGAAGCGTGCGCTACAGTGGAAGTCGCGGCTGGCCGGCCGGCGCGGGCGCCTTGTCGACCTCCGGCCGCAGGGGGCGAGGTCACAGTCCAGCCCATAGGGCTGGACCGCGGCGCTCAGGATTTGAGTTCGGCCAGATAGAGATGCGTCTCGTTGCGCAGCGAGAGCTCGCCGAACCGCGCAAGCGCCTTCTCGACCTCGGCCAACAGGCGTTCGCGTCGGTCCTGCGGGATCACATTGTAGTCGGATCGGGTGCGCAACTGTCTCACAAAGCCGGCGGCGGTGACGCGCTCGGACCAGGCGTAGGCTTTGCAGGTCACTGGTCCGAATAGGCCCGAAGCATCGAAGAGCGTGCGAACGGGGCCCTCCGGCAGGTACCAGGCTTGCGGCGGGGGGCGCCAAAGGTCCGGCGCGATCTCCGCATAGATGGGCTCGAGCACCTTCAAGGCCTCCGGTGGCGGAGGCAGTGGAACGTGCCCGAAGATCGCCAGCCACCCGCCTGGCTGCAGGGCTGTCGCCGCCTTGGGAAAGCTGACGTTCGGGTCGATCCAGTGCCACGCCTGCGCGGAGGCGACGAGCCGATAGCGCGCCGGCTCGGGAGCGAAACTCTCGAACCGATCGACGTGAAAATCGACGCCGGTCAGGCGCGTCTGCGCAAGGGCGATCAGGTCGGCGCCGGGATCGACGGCCACAACCTGCCAACCGCGGGCGAGCAAGCCGCTGGTCGCCTGGCCGCTGCCGCAACCGACCTCCAGGACCCACTGGCCAGCGTCGCCGACGACGTCCGCCAGATCATCGAACAGTTCGTCGGGATAGAGCGGGCGCACGGCGTCGTACTCGGCCGCCACCGCGTCGAAGGTATCCCGTTGATCGCTCAAAACCGCCCCGCACGCAAAAGATGTAGTGCGCTCAGGCAAGCAGAGGAATCCGGCGTCTGCAATGGGCCGCGTCTGTTTCGGCAGCGGCGTCCTTCAGTGATGGAAGGTGCACGCGGCGATCATGCGTCGCGAGCGATAGCCCAAACCGGCACACCGCCGGCGCGTCGAACGTCAGCGATGGGGCGGCTCCAGCCGCCGGAGACTAGCCGGCGCGGCCCATCATGCGAGCGAGATCGAAGACCGGATAGTCGGGGCGATACTCGCCCTTCAACACGGCGCATATGTAGCGGCCGGCGTTGCGCACATATTCCTGCTGGCTCTGAGCGGCGCGCTCAAGGGCGGGCAGTGCGGGCCGGGCCGTCTCGCCGAGCGCGGTGAGGGCGTTCAGCGCCTGCAGTTGGACCTGCCAAGGCTGAGGCTCGCCCGTGAGGGCGGCGAGGATGCTCACCGCTTCGGTGTCGCCCAGGCCGGCCGCGGCCTCGGCGGCGACTACGCGAACCTGGGCGAGCGGCTCTTCGTGCATGGCCGCGGCGAGCGGCGCGCGGGCCTTCGCAGCCTCGCCGCCCAGGATCAGCAGGCCCGTCGCGGCCCAGTAGCGCATCACAGGGTTTGGGTCGGCGAGCGCCTTGCGCAGCACTGGCAGGTTCTCTGGCCGTCCGCGGGCCGCCAGGCCGGCCAGCGCCATGACCTTGGCTAGCGGATAGGTCGCGCTACGGCTTGCCTCATAGCCCTCCGGCGCCATGCCCTCGGGAATGAAACCATTGTCGACGATGGCCAACATGTGGCGATCGAGAGCCGTGCGCAGGACGGCGAGCTGGCCCTTGGCGGCCGGATCGGCGGCGAGATTGCGGACCTGATCGCGGTCGCTCGAAAGGTCGTAGAGTTCCTCGAACGGCTTGGCCTGGAAGAAACGGCTCTGGTCGGCGTTCAGCGACCCGGCGCGGTAGGCGCGCTCCCAGTCCTGATAGCCTTTGGCCAGCCACTCGAAGGCGCCGTGCATGCCCCAGGGGCGGTGGGGCATGTAGTTGCGGATATAGCGCCAGCGGCCGTCGGTGACCGTGCGCACGAGGTCGTAGCGTTCGTCCATGCGTCCGCGCATGCCGAAGGCGTAGCGCTTGGCCGGTCGGGCGCGATGGCCGAGGAAGGCCGAACCCTGCATCTCCCGGGGCGGCTCGATCCCGGCCAGGGACAGCAGGGTCGGAGCGAGGTCGATGAAGCTGACCGGCTCGTCCACCTTGGAACCGGGCGGGCGCTTGCCGAGGTGCGCCCACTTCGGCGGCAGGTAGATGATCAGCGCGCAGCGCAGGCCCTCGTCGTAGCAGTAGCGCTTGCTGCGCGGCAGCGAGCCGCCGTTGTCGGAGTAGTAGAAGACGACGGTGTCGTCCGCGAGGCCGTCGGCCTGCAACTCCGCCAGACGTTCGGCCAGCTGGCCGTCCATCCGTTCCATGAGATTGTAGTAGCTGGCGAAATCACCGCGGATCGCCGGGGTGTCGGGCAGGTAGGCCGGGACGCGCACTTGCGCGGGCTTCACCGCGCCCTCGGTCGGCCTCAGGAACAGGCGCGACTCGTGCGTGGTCTCGTAGTTGAACACCGCCATGAACGGCTTGCCGGCCGGGCGGTCACGCCAGTGGGCCTTGGCGCCCGAGGCGTCCCAGATCGCGGCGGGATCGACATCGCTGTTGTAGTCGGTCTTGGCGTTGTTTGCGCAGTAGTAGCCGGCGGCGCGCAGCAGCTCCGGGTAGGTCTTCAGGTCACGGGGCAGGGACGCTCGGGCGCGCATGTGGTCGGCCGGCGCGCAGGATTCCGGATAGAGGCCGGTCAGGATGCCGAAGCGCGATGGCGCGCAGACCGGGGCGTTGGCGTAGGCGTTGCGATAGAGCAGGCCCCTTGCGGCCAAGGCGTCGATGGTCGGCGTGCGGGCCAGAGGATCGCCATAGGCGCCGATCAGCGGATTGTTGTCCTCGCTCACCAGCCAGAGGATGTTCGGGCGCGCTGCGGGCGCCGCCAACGCCGGGCCGGCCGCCGCCGCAGCAGCTGCTGTCGCAAGCGCGCTTCGTCTGGTGAGCCTGTTCGTCACTTCTTTCCCTCGTCCTTGGCCAGGGCGTCGGCATAGGTCTCGAACTTGGCCAGTCCTGCGGCGCGATCGTAGAGGATCATGGCAGGTCCGCGCGGCTCTACCGTCTCGTTTGGCAACAGAGCCTGCAGCTTCCTGACGATGGGGGCGTATTTCGCTTCCCCGGCGAGGTTCCGCAGCTCCCTGGGGTCGGCGACCATGTCGTAGAGCGAGGCGCCGAGGCGGCCGCCTTCCCATTCGGTGTAGCGCCAGCGGTCGGTACGCACGCTGCGCCCGCCCTGGACCTGGGAGTAGGCGGGACGGTCCCAGGCCGCCTTGCGCGGCGCAGCCAGCAGCGGCGTGAGGCTGACGCCCTCCAGGCCGCCCTTCGCGGGGAGTCCGGCCAGCTCGACCAGGGTCGGATAGATGTCCAGAAGTTCGACCGGCTTGGGCGAGGCCGCGCCGTTTCCCCGGGCGCCGGGCGAGCGGATGATCAGCGGCGTGCGCAGCGAAGACTCCCAGAGGGCGTTCTTCTGCCACTGTCCGTGTTCGCCCAGCATGTAGCCATGGTCGCTCATGAAGACGACGATGGTGTTGTCCTTCAGGCCCAGCCGGTCGAGGGCGTCGAGCACGAGGCCCACCTGGGCGTCCATGAAGGTGGTCGAAGCGTAATAGGCCTGCATCATCCTGCGCCGCTCGGCCTCGGGCGCGTCGTAGTTGGCCGGCCACATGTTCGAGGTCACCAGCGGGCGAACCGCGGCATGTTCGGGCGGGGCGTCCTCGATCCGGATCTTCTCGGGCGGGTAGAGGTCGAAATAGGCCTTGGGCGCGACGTCCGGGACATGCGGGCGGTAGAAGCCGGCGGCGATGAAGAACGGCCCATCCTTGGCCTTCTCGAGCATCTTGACCGTTTCGTCGGCGATCTTGCCGTCGGTCTGCTCGGCGTCCTTGCCCTCGTCGTCCAGATAGGCCCAGGCCGCGCCGTAGGGGATGCCAGGGGTCAGGTTCTTGAGCCGGCCGGCGATTTCGGCGTCCTTGTCGCGGCCACGCGGATTGACGACCTCGGTCCAGGACGGCGCGTCGTCGGGACCGCTGGTTCCGATGTGGGTGGGCACGCCCTGGTGAAAGATCTTCCCGACTCGACCGGCATAGTAGCCCTGCTGGCGGAAGTACTGCGGCAGCGTGACCACGTCGGGCAGGGCGGCGCGGAAGTCGGTCTTGAGGTCGAATACCCGCGTGGCGTTGGGGCGGCGGCCGGTCAGGAACGACGAGCGGCTCTGGGCGCATTGCGGGAACTGGGTGTAGGCGCGCTCGAACAGCACGCCTTCGCGCGCCAGCCGGTCGAGATTGGGCGTCTTCACCTCTGGAAAGCCGTAGCCGCCGAACCGCGCGCCGAGGTCGTCGCTCATGATCAGCAGCACGTTCATCGGCCGCTGGACGGCAGGGACGGATGCTGTCGCAGCGGGCGCCGGGGCCGCCGCGACGGGCGGGGCGATGGCGAGCGACAGGCCCGCGCTCAGGGCGAGCAGCGAGGTCTGAGCAAGGCGAAATACGGACGGCATGTGACTCCCTAGCCCGCTGCGGCGGCGAAATCCAAGTGGCTTGACAACGATTACATGATTGTCAAATAGACAACGTTGTCAAGAACGACCGCGACCGTTTGGACGGTCAGTGGGCGCATGCAGCCTTGGAGGGGAAGCGCGTGGCGAAGGATCTCACACACCAGTTTGCTCGTGGCCGGACGGCCGCATGGATGGCCGGGGCGGCGCTCTGCGCCCTGGCGGGCGCCGCATCGGCGCAGCCGGTCGGAGGCGGCGTGGAAATCGAGGAAGTGCTGGTGACGGCGCAGAAGCGCACCGAGCGCTTGTTGGACGTGCCGGTGGCGGTGACGGCGGTCAGCGGCGAGGCGTTGGCGGCCAAGAACATCACCGATACGGCGTCACTGGTGCGGGCGGCGCCGTCGCTAACCTTCCAGGCGGGCAGCACGCCGGCCAACAGCTCGTTCCGGATTCGCGGGATCGGCACCTCGCTGTTCGGGCAGGGGGTCGAATCCTCGGTTTCGTTGGTGATCGACGGCGTCGTAATGGCCCGCCCGGCCCAGAGCCTCACCGATTTCGCCGACCTTGAGCGGGTGGAGGTGCTCCGCGGACCGCAGGGCACGCTGTTCGGCAAGAACGCGACCGCCGGCGTCGTGCAATTGGTGACCGCGCGGCCGAGTCACGAGTTCGGAGGCAACGCCGAGGCGACGATCGCCACCCATGACGAATACCGCATCAAGGCCAGCGTGACCGGTCCGATCTCGGACACGCTCGCAGGGCGGATCTCGGCCTATTACAACGACGTCGGGGGCTATATCAGCAATGTCCGGACGGGCGCGGACGAGGGCGGGTTCGAGAGCTTCGGCGTTCGCGGCAAGCTGGAATGGGAGCCGACGGAACAACTCAGCCTGTTGCTGACCGGCGACTATCGGATGTTCGTCGGCACCATCGGACGGCCAGTGCTGGTCTCGACCCCGAACCCGGTCATGGCCCAGCTCATCGCACCCATCGTCGCCTCGCCCAGCAATCGCTCGATCAGCTCCGACGTCCAGACGCTGTCGAAGACCAACCAGGCGATGGTCTCCCTCGAGGCGAACTACGATCTGGGCTGGGGCGCGCTGACCTCGCTTAGCGCCTATCAGCAGTACAAGGAGCACGGCCAGATCGACGTCGATGGCCTCTACACGCCGCGGCCGATCTATCTCGGGTCGCAGCCGAGCAACGGCAACTCGCGCTTCAGCGTCAATGACGGCCCGATCGACATCGGCAACTTCAGCCAGGAACTGCGGATCGCCAACAATCCCGGCCAGCGGCTGTCGTACGTCGCTGGCCTCTATTATTCGGACGTCCTGATCCATCGCGACTTCAAGCGCGCGATCGACACCTGCACGGGAACGGGCCTGGTGCTCGGTCAGCCGTGCGCGACCTATGTCACGCGCTCGGGCTATCACAGCGCCAAGCTCAAGAGCGAGCACATCTCCGCCTTTGGCCAGGCCGAGTTCGAGTTGGTCGAGAACCTGAAGCTCATCGCCGGCGCGCGCGTGCAGCGCGAGGAAGTGACGGTGATCGGCAACCGGCCGGGGTTGCAGCTGAACCCCGGCGACCTGCCTCTGCAGGGACCGACTGGAACCCGTTCGATCGGTACCCGGACCGCAGACGATACGGCGATGACCGGCAAGATCGGGCTGCAGTATCGGTTGAGCCCAGACATGCAGGCCTATGCGACCTATGCGCGGGGCTACAAGGGGCTGGGCCTGGGCACCGAGCTGACCGAGGACTTCGTCAACGACCCGCCAGTGATGCCCGAGCATGTCGACGCCTACGAGGCGGGCCTGAAGGGGCGGCTGCCGGAAGCGGGCCTGACGTTCAGCCTGGCCATCTACTACGCCAAGTATACGGACCTGCAGATTCAGGCGAACCGCTCCGATCCGACGACGGGGGTGATCCAGTACGTGCAGACCAATGCCGGATCCTCGACGACCAAGGGGTTCGAGTTGGAGGGCGACTGGCGGCCGAACGAGAACTTCTCGCTGTCGGGATCGCTGACCTACACCAAGGCCTTGATCGAGGTGGACGGTCTGAACTGTCCGCTGCAGTTCCAGGCGGGCGCGCCGGTGCTGACGGGAGATTTCCCGACCAACACCTGCTATCGCGCCCGCCTGCCGAACGCCGCCGGCGTGCTGGTGACCGGGGCGCCGAGGCAGGACATCCGGGACGGGCGCCTGCCCAGCACGCCTGAATGGCGTCTGAGTCTGTCGCCCAGGTACGAACGGGAGTTCGCCGGGAGCGACTGGTCGGGTTTCGTGCAGGCGGACGTTACCTACCAGACCGAGCAGCAGTTCGCGGTCGAGCAGGACCCGCTGCTGCGGCAGGACGCCTACACCATGGTCAATCTGAGCTTCGGGGTGCGCGACGTGGTTCGCGGACTGAGCGCCACCCTGTTCGTACGCAACCTGCTGGACGAGACCTATTACGTCGGCATGGCCCACAGCACGACCTTGGCGAGCCCGCAGTTCCCGAATGAGGTTACGGCCTACATCCCGCGCGACGCCGAGCGGCTTTACGGCGTGACACTGGGCATGAAGTTCTAGGGTTTCCCCGCCTGGCGGGCGCTTTCCGAAGCGCCCGCCATTTTTCTCAGTCGCGGACCACACAGCGAAAGCCGATGTGGCCGGTGGACGAGTCGATCGCCTGCGGGTGGCGCGCCGCCGGCCGATAACGCTGGCAGTAGGATTCCGCGCACAGGTGCGAGCCGCCCTTGATGACCTTTCGGGGGATCATGACCTGGGGCGTCGCCGGATCGTAGCTCGCCTCCATGGCCCCGCCCTTCGGGACGCAGCAAGGGCTTGCCGCCACCAGGTCGCCAGCGTCGGCGTACCAGTCGCAGGTCCACTCCCAGACATTGCCGATCATGTCGGACAGCCCATAGCCGTTGGGCGGGAAGCTGCCGACGGGAGAGGTTCGCTCCCAACCATCGAGCTTGGAGTTGCGCCAAGGGAACTCGCCCTGCCAGTAGTTGGCGAGCATGGCTCCGCCGGGGGCCAGCTCGTCGCCCCAAGCGAACTCTGAGGCCTGGCCGCCGCGGGCGGCGAACTCCCATTCGGCTTCCGTGGGCAGCGACTTGCCAGCCCATTCGGCGTAGGCGGCGGCGTCTTCGTAGGCGACGTGGACAACCGGGTGATCGTCGAGCGCCATCGGGCCCGGCCGCCCCAGCGGCCGGCGCCAGAAGGCTCCGAACTTGAACTCCCACCATTGGCTCGGGTCCCCCGTCCAGACCGGCCCGGCGGTCGGCTGGAAGACGAGCGAGCCGGCGCGCGCCATCTCGGGCGGCATGCCCGGATAATCCTTCGGATCGGGCGGGATCTCGGCCAGGGTGCGGTGGCCCGTGGCGCGGACGAAGGCGGCGAACTGCCGGTTGGTCACCGGGGTTTCGTCGATCCAGAACGGGTCGACGCGGACCGGCCGCAGCGGGCGCTCCTCGGGGTAGAACCGCTCCGAACCCATGACGAACTCACCGCCGCTCAGGCGGCGCATGCCCCGCAGCACGCTCATGGCGCGGTCCGTTGCATGGTCGAGCCGCGCTCGATCAGCTCGAAGTCGAGGACGACGTGGTGCGGTGCTCGGCCATCCTCAGGCTCAAGCAGCAGGTCGACGGCGGTGCTGGCCATTTCGCGCAATGGACGGCGAATGGTCGTCAATTCCGGCCAGACCAGCTTGGCGTAGGGCATGTCGTCGAAACCGGCCACGGAGAGATCCTCGGGCACCCGAAGCCCGAGGCGCGCTGCTGCGACCATGACGCCGAGCGCCATGCCGTCATTGGCCGCGAAGATCGCGCTTGGCCGTACCGGGCCGCCGAGGAGTTGGCGCGCAGCGACCTCGCCGCTCTTGAAGCTGAAGTCGCCTTCGGCCTCGAGGTCTGGGCGCAGCGGGATGCCCGCCGTCTCAAGCGCCGCACGATAGCCGATGCGGCGATAGGTCGAGGCGCGTCGATCGCCGCCGGAGATGAATCCGATGTCCCGGTGTCCGAGCGCGATGAGCCGCGAGGTCATCTGTTTGGCGGCCAGTTTGTCGTCGAGGCCGACGCTTGAGGCGATGGGATCGCCGCCGTCCGGCGAGATCAGCGCGTAGCGGAGAGCGCGCTCGCGAAGCGCCTCCAGGAGGGGAGGGTGGAAAGAGAGCGGCGGGAGCACGATGACGCCGTCGACGCGGGCGTTTTGCAGTCGGGCGGCGACCTCGGTCTCGGAGCCGGGGACGACCTCTTCGACGATCAGCTGATAGCCGGCCTCGCGGCAACGGCGGATGGCCCCGGTCTGGGCCCTGGCGAAGTTGTCGAGGCCGCCGCCGCCGAACACCAGGGCCAACAGGTAGGAGCGTTTGCTGGCGAGCTGCCGCGCCGAAACGTTCGGCGCGTAGTTGAGCATGGTCATCGCCTTGTGAACCGCCTCGCGGCGCTCGGCCGTGACGCTGGGTTCGTTGTTGACGACACGGGCCACGGTCTTGAACGAGACCCCGGCCAGCTTGGCGACCTCCTTGATCGTGGGCCTGCGGGCGGGCGTCGAGGTCTGGCTCATGGGTCTCTTGTCGGCTGCCTTCAGGTTCTGAGTATTCGAGCTTTCGGGCATTGCAAGGCAATGCGGCGGCGTGCGGGCGGTTGATGCTGATATGAGGCCCAAGTCCACAAAAAATTGACAACGTTGTCTATTGGGCGGCATACCCAAGGTTCACGAGTTAGTCGGGACAATCGAGCATGATCTCCACCTTCGTCCGTGCGGGAGCTGCGGCTCTGGCCGCGGTTTCGATGCCGCTGGCGGCGCAGGCCGCGAAGCCGGCAGCGCAGCCAAACATCGTCTTCATCCTGGTGGACGACCTGCGGTTCGACGCGATGGGGTTCCTGACGCCGGGGCTGAAGACCCCGAACATCGACTACCTGGCCAAGAACGGGGTCTATTTCCCCAACGCTGTGGTGACCTCGTCGCTGTGCTCGCCCAGCCGGGCGACGATCCTGACCGGCCAGACGACCCGCAATCACCGCATCGTCGACAACAACAACGCGTCCGAGGCGGGGCTGACCTTCTTCCCGAAGTACCTGCAGGAGGCCGGCTACCAGACCGCCTTCTTCGGCAAGTGGCACATGGGGCAGGCCTCGGACGGCCCGCGCCCGGGCTTCGACCACTGGGTCAGTTTCAAGGGGCAGGGGACCTACTTCCCGACCGACGGTCTGACGCCGCAGGAGGTGGCGGACGGCAAGCGCCAGACGCTGAACGTCGACGGCAAGACCGTGGCGCAGACGAACTACATCACCGACGAACTGACCGACTATGAGCTCGAGTGGTTGGACAAGGGCCGCGACAAGACCAAGCCGTTCTTCATCTACATGTCCCACAAGGCCGTGCATTCCGACGCCAAGCCGGCGCCGCGCCATGCGGACCAATACAAGGACTTCGCCGTCACGCTGCCGGCCAGCGCCGCCGACACGCCGGAAAACCGGACCGGCAAGCCGATGTGGGTGCAGAACCAGCGCAACAGCTGGCACGGCGTCGATTTCGCCTACCACTCCAGCCGCGATGTCGCCGACTACTTCCGCGACTACTACCGCACGCTCAGCGCCGTGGACGACAGCGTCGGGCGCACGCTGGACTATCTGCGCAAGCATGACCTGGAGAAGAACACCCTGGTGGTGTTCATGAGCGACAACGGCTTCCTGATGGGCGAGCACGGGCTGATCGACAAACGCAACGCCTACGAGCCGTCGGTAAAGGTCCCGATGGTCGCCTTCGCGCCGGGAATGCTGCCCAAGGGCGTCGTCAACGAAACACGGGTGCGCAACCTGGACCTGGCCCCGACCTTCCTGGACGTGGCCGGGGTGAAGCCGCCGCCCCAGTTCGAGGGGCGCAGCGTCCTGCCGGTCGCCACCGGCGAGGTCGCGGCCAAGGACTGGGTCGAGGACGATTTCGTCTATGAATACTACTGGGAATGGACCTTCCCGCAGACCCCGACCACGTTCGCCATCGAGCGCGGCAAGCTGAAGTACATCCAGTACCACGGCATCTGGGACCTGGAGGAGCTGTACGATCTCTCCAAGGACCCGGGCGAGATGACCAACCTCATCGATGACCCGGCCTATCTGCAGGCCAAGATCGACCTGCGCGCCCGGCTGTTCGCCAAGCTCGCCAACGACAAGGGCGAGCACGTCGTGCCCTACACCGACCGCTACAGCTCGGGCCTGGTCTGGCGCGACAAGGACGGTTCGAGGGCCGCCGACTTCCCGCCGCAGTGGCAGGTCGTCCCCGATCGTCCCGACCGGCTGAACGGCGTCTTCCCCGACAGCCCCGGCAAGGCCGCCGCCGACAAGGCGGGGCGCCCCTACCTGTGGCGTCCAGGGAGATGATGGGGCGCTGGATGGCCGGCGCGGCTCTGGGGTTGGCGGCCTGGTCGATGGCGGGCGCGAGTCCGGCCCAGCCGGCCGCTGAAGGACGCTGCGCCGGGGTGGCTCCGCAGGAAGCGCAGATCGAGGGCGCGGAGGCCTTCGTCTATGCCGACGCTGGCAGGCCGCTGAAGATCCACGTGCTGCGCCCGCAGAACGGAGTCGGGCCGCGGCCGGCGGCGCTGTTCTTCTTCGGCGGCGGCTGGCGGCAGGGGCAGGTGTCGCAGTTCGTCGGTCAGGCCCGCGCCTTGCAATCCCGCAGCTATGTCGTGGCGCTCGCCGACTACCGTGTCTTCTGCCGCGACGAGACCACTCCGACCGATGCCGTGGCGGACGCGGGCCAAGCCTATCGATGGCTGCTGGCCCATGGCGAGGACCTGAGCATCGACAAGGGCCGGGTGGTGCTGGCCGGCGGCTCGGCCGGCGGGCACCTGGCGCTGATGACGGCGCTGCGCGCGCCCGCCGATGCGCGGCCCTCGGCGCTGGTTCTGTTCAACCCGGCGGTCGACCTTACCGGCGGCCTGATCCGCGTCGGAACCGGCCTTTCCGAGCCGGACGCGCGGGCGATCTCACCGGCCCTGATGGACCTGCAATCGCTGCCGCGCATGGCCATCTTCCACGGCGAGGACGACAAGC
This sequence comes from Phenylobacterium sp. 58.2.17, assembly GCF_026411515.1. Lineage (NCBI taxonomy): Bacteria > Pseudomonadati > Pseudomonadota > Alphaproteobacteria > Caulobacterales > Caulobacteraceae > Phenylobacterium > Phenylobacterium sp. 58.2.17. The sequence continues at coordinate 79,734 of NZ_JAPMTQ010000009.1, forward strand.
TGGTTCCGATCGCCTCGGTGCGAGCGTTCTGCGCGCGGGCGAGCGTCGCGGGCAAGGATTGCCAGCTCACCGCCTATGCCGGCCAGGGCCACGGCTTCTTCAACCGCCGCACCGCCGACGAAGGGCTCGGGGTGTCGCCCTACGAGGCGACGTTGGACCGGATGCTGGCCTTCCTGGGCGAGAAGGACGGCTAACGCCGCGGCGCTGCATTCCGGTGTCCGGCGTCTTCCCGGGGGCGCACTCGGCCCACGTCGCGCATGTATTGTCGGGCCAATTTAAGGTTGGCCGGCCAGGTCGCTGATTTCTCCACTGCGCGAGTCCGCCCCCCAACTTGGCGTGGAGCCAGACCCGGGTTTCACCTGATTTGCGTGCGACGCCGATTTGGTGACCCTGTGGGCGGAACGGGCCTCGATGGGGCCTTCAGTCAGCTTGGGGCAAACCAATCCAGGTCATGGAGGCCATCAACAACGGGATGCCGCTCAAGCAAGGCGCGTCCCCCTTCTGCGCTCGGTGTTTGCAGCAGGCTGGAGTGTGAGAGCCGCCACAACTCGAATGACGCCATCCGCCTGCTCGCGCCCAGCATCAGGCGATGGAAAGTCGAATGGAGCGAAGTATGCAACGCACATTAGAGCTCGCGAGGAGCTTGGCCCTCGGGGCATTGTTCGCTTTCGCCATGGCGACGCAGGCGACCGCGCTTGAGCAGCCGGACACGATCACCGTCTTCGTCGCCAAGAAGATCGTCACCATGAATCCCGGCCAGCCGACGGCGACGGCTGTGGCGATCCGCGGGCGCGAAATCTTGAGCGTTGGATCGCTGGAAGATCTCCAGCCCTGGTTGAAGCAGCACCCTCATCGCATCGACGTGACGTTTCAGGACAAGGTGCTGATGCCGGGCCTTATCGACCCGCACCTGCATCCCATTCTGGGCGCAATCGCATTCGAGACGACGTGGATCACCCCTGAGCCCTGGAACATCATGGGGCGAAAGACGCCGGCCACCAACGGTCAGGCCGCCTATCACATGTCCACACCAACGGCGACGGGGGCGCCAGGTTGGTCCTGGATACCCTGCAGAAGCTGCAGGACGAGAAGCCGCGCGCAGACCCGCGCTTTACGATCGAACATTATGGCTACGCTGACGACGGCACCTCTCGCCGCGTTTCGAAACTGGGCGCGCAGGTGTCCGCCAATCCGTTCTACCTATATGATCTCGGGGACCGCTATGCGGAAAGAGGCTTGGGCGCAGACCGCGCCGCGCACATTGCGCCGCTTGGCGGCCTGGTCAGGCGCGGCGTGCCGGTAGCGTTGCACTCCGACTTCCCGATGGCGCCGGCCGAACCGCTATTCCTCGCCTGGACCGCCGTCTCGCGGGAAACGATGTCCGGCAAGGTCTTCGGTCCAACGGAGCGATTGACCCTCGACCAGGCCCTCCGCGCCGTCACCATCGACGCCGCCTACATGATCGGCATGGAGACCGCACTGGGCAGCATTGAAGCTGGCAAGCTGGCCGACTTCGCGGTTCTCGACAGAGACCCCTATGAAGCGGGGGTAAGCGGCCTGCGCGACATAAAGGTCTGGGGGACGGTCTTCGAAGGCAAGCCGTTCCGGGCCAAGCCGGCTGCGAACTGAACCACCCCGACGAACGGGACGAACAAGGCCGCCGGCCTTTTGCAGCACCCGCCGACCACGGCTCAGATCAACCCGCGACGGGATCAAGCCTCTACTTGGCGTCGCGGGATCGGGCCTGAATGAACTCGACGATCAGGCGGCGCAGTTCTTCGGGCTGCTCGTTGATCATGTTGTGGCCGCAGGCCGGCAGGCCCGCGAGCCAGGTGTTTGGGCGCGTCTCGGCGATCTTGTAGGCGTTCGCCGGCACGGCGACGCGGTCTAGAACGCAGGTGATCGCAAGCATCGGCGCAGTTCCGCCCATGCTCCAGGCTTCCTTTGGCGTCGCCTCGCTGGCCTTGACCTGAGCGGCTGCAATCGCCGGAAACTGTCCTTCGTCGGCGTCCTTTGCCGCAAGGTGCTCGTTCCCGGGCGCGTACATCAGTTTCGCCTGCAGCGACAGCCATTCGGACTTGGGCACGGTCGGGTCGGTATAGCGCTTGTAGAGCGCGACCGTCTCTGCGGAGGGTTGAACCTCGCCGCCGGCCCCGACCAGAATGATCGTCGCAACGCGGTCCGGCCTTGTCTGGGACGCGGCGCGCATGACCCTGTTTCCATAGGTCTTGCCGGCAAGATGCACCTTCTGCACGCCGAGCGCGTCGGCGATCGCCCAGACATCGTTGCCGTAGCCGACGAGCGTCAAGTCGTCGAGCGAGCCCCTACTCGCGCCAATTCCACGGTAGTTGTAGACGACCGTGCGAATGCCAGTGGAGGTAGAAATGGCCTTGGCGAGGTCCATCAATTGCGACGCGGGCCGTCCATTGCCGGCAGCCATGATCAGGGTTTCCGGTCCCGCGCCAAAGACAAACGCTTCGATGGTTTGACCATGCGCAGAGATCAACCGCCGGGCGTCGTCGGCCGCGCTCGCGTGACTGGCTGACGCGATCGCGTATGCGCCGACGGCCGCCGCGACCGCGGCGATCCATCGTAAAGCTCTTACGTTCATCCGCTTCGCCTTCCACGGGGCGATGTGTCCCGCATCTCGCGAACGCTGCCCTTGCTCCGGTGCCTCAGGCCGCGCGGTAGATGCTCTTTCCTTCCTTGATCGTCTCGACGACCTTGAGCTTGATCAACTCCTCGGGTTTCACGGCGAGCGGGTTGGCGCTCAGGATCACGAAGTCGGCGAGCTTGCCGGGCTCGATCGTCCCCTTGCTTGCCTCCTCGAAGTACTGGGTGGCCGGCCAGATCGTCATGGCCTTGAGCGCCGTCAGCGTATCGACCCGCTCCTCGGGCCCGAGCACATAGCCCGAGCGTGTCACCCGGGTGACCGTCGCCGACAGCACGCGGATCGCGTCTGGGTTGGCGACTGGCGCGTCGTGGTGGGTTGTGAAGATCATGCCGAGTTTTCGGGCCGAGTTGCAGGGCGAGATGCGCTCGGCCCGCTCCGGACCCAGAACCGAGCTGCGATGCCAGTCGCCCCAGTAATAGGTGTGCATCGGGAAGAAGGAGGGCAGGATGGCGAGCTCCTTCAGTTTCGGCAACTGGTCGAGCCTCGCAGTCTGGCCATGCACCAGGACTGCGCGCCGGTCGCCGCGACCGTGCTTCGCGGTCGCCGCGTCGACAGCCTCGATCAGCCACTCTACCGCCGCGTCGCCGTTGGCGTGGGTGATGATCTGCCAGCCGTTTGCGAAAGCCAGATCGACGGCGTCGTCGATCTGCTTCTTGGTGATAGCCGCGTAGCCGCGATAGTCCGGGCCCTTTCCCTGCGGCGGCTTGTAGTAGGGCTGCGAGAGATACGCAGTCTTGCCTTGTGGCGAGCCATCGATGGTCGCCTTCGCGCCGCCGATGCGGACGCGGTTCTTGTAATTGCGCGAGGGCGCGATCTCCTTGATCGATTGAAAGACGTCGGGATAGACGACGACGTCGACATCGAGCAGCCCGGCCTCGCCCGCCTTCGCGAGCATGGTCGCGCTACCCGGCATGGCCCGGCCTTCCTGGACGGTCGTATAGCCGAAGGAGGCGTAGAACGCCGCGCCGGCCTTGATCATTTCGAGATAGGCTTGCGCGTCGAGACGGCCCAGGAGCTTCCCGGCCGCACCGAAGAACGCCGCCTCCTCGCAGACGCCGCTTGGTGTTGATCCATCGGTCTCGCGACGGAACGCGCCCCCATCCGGATCGGGCGTGTCCTTCGTTACGCCCGCCTGATCGAGCGCCTTGCTATTCAGGACCCCGAGATGGCCGGACTGATGGATGATCAGGACCGGCGTTTCCGACGAAACCGCGTCGAGGTCGGCGCGGGTCGGATGGCGCTGCTCAGCGAGTTGTGAGTCATCGTAGCCGAAGCCGACAATGACGCCGTAGCGTTCGATAACCTTGCCGTTCTCGGCGATCCAGGCGCGTAGGATGCGTTGAAGCGCGGGGATGTCGCCGCCCTCGCCGTCGGGCGGCGGCAGAAGGTTCGCTGAAAGCGCCTGCAGACCGACCATGACGACATGGCCATGCGGATCAACAAAGCCCGGCAGCATTGTCTTGCCCATGAGGTCGATGGTTGTGATCGGCCCCTTCGCTTGGCTTTCGACGTCAGCGCGCGCGCCGACGGCCACGATCTTGCCGTCTTGCACGAGCACCGCTTCAGCTGTCGGCTGAGAGTCATTGATCGTCACGATTGGGCCGCCGACATAAAGCGTGGCGGCGCCCTCCGTCGCCGCCTGCGCGTCGCTGCAAAGGAAGCTAGGCGCCGCGCCGGCTGCACCGGCCAAGGTGACGCCAGCGATCGTATGTTTCAGAGCTGCGCGGCGCGAGATGGCTTGGGTGAGCGCATTGGCCAATGGGCTGCAGGCGATACACATAAGTTTGCTCCACCTAACTTGTTCGAGGTGATCACAGCGGTCTTCGGCGTCCGGCTTGCAACGCCGTCGTCGGCAGTCGAGGCAGGCCCGCAATCGCTAGAATCCGCAGAATCCATCGGCCCTCGGGATCCCGCGCCGGAAGGCCGTAGAGGTCCCGATCGACGAACGGGAACCGCCTTGACCGTCAGTCTCTGGCGAACGCTCCTGCGGCCTCCAATTCCAGGTCGAGGTACTGCTTCTTTTCCACGGTCACGCCGACGCCGATGATCTTCCCGGCGTGTAAGGGCCCCAGTCCGCCTTTGAATCCCGCGCGTCGAGCTTGATGCTGCCGGTAAACTGCTTGGCCATGATCAGAGATATCCGCGTTCTAAAGGGCGCCCGTGCGCCAGCAACGCGCATGTTCGTGCCCGCTGGCGCGGGACGACATCGGCGGAAACCCTAAGGCGCGAACGCGAGCCAACCTAGGTATGCGCCGCAGTCCTGGGCGCGAGGCGGTAGGCGCCGTTTAGGGGCGGGGCGCCCCCGGCGCGGCGTCGCCGGTCTGGCGCCAATACGGGGGCTCGGATAGGCCACGGGCGGCCTCAAGTTCAGTTCGACGGTCGGCGTTGTTCGCTCCGTGTCCGCTTTGGCCTGCCCGCCGAGGTTCGCTTAGCGCGGCCACAGCTTCCGGGCCGCAGTTCCAAAGTTCCCGAGTTGGTATATGGCGACGCCACGGGCCTTGAAGCTGAACGGCTGAAATGGCTCGGCCTTCAGTTGCTTTGCGAAGGCTTCCGTGGCGACTCCCACCGTTACATGCGGCATGTAGGCGCCTCCGCTGGATTTGGGCACGAAGCCAGCGACCCATCCGATCGTCTCGTCGTTGGCATCGGAGCCAACAAAGGCAGCCGCCGTTCCGACGTCCACGGAGTAGGGCTGCACTGCATCGACCACTCTCTGGTGCAGTCGCAGGAGTTCGGGTGATCGCTCCACCGTCACCGCCGTGACAGCGACGCCGCCCCAGATCACATAGTCGAGCCCGGTCGCCTGCATACGGGCTTCGGTCGGATGCTCAGTCGCAAGAACCCTGCCCACCGCAGCGGTGACGGTGTCGAAGTCCCCCTGCCGAACGAAGCGCTGCAGCAAGGTGACGTGCGGCGCGTGCAGGGCGTCCAGTTCGTAGCCCTTCGGGTAATTTCCGCGGAGCCGGCCGTTGAGCATGTTGGCGGCGTCGATCATCGTCTGATCTGGCTCAAGCAGCACATCGATCGCGATGACCTGATCGTCTGCCGAGGCGGCCGCCGCTACGCCGCCAGGCGCACTGGCCGCGACAAAGCCGAACGCCAGCGCAAATAGGCGCGAAAGGTTCACGTGCACGGCCTCTGCCTAGGACTGGGCGAAGAGATCCTCGGTTGTCAGGATTGGGAGTGCAATCCGGGCAAACCCTTGGCGGGCTCGACAAGTGGACGGCGGCCTCCTGGATATCGTCGCGCTAATCGGACACGCCCCGATTACTCGTGGGGCCGCCGACTGGGCGACCAAAAGCTTGCGCTTTATCAATTGATAGTTTGCCGGCTGAGCGTAGCTATGATCGATGCAGGAGGCACCTGAGGGTCCGAAACTGTGATCATCAGTCCGATCCTCGATGAGATCAGCGACGCGATCTACGCCCTCGATTCCGATTGGCGATTCATTTTCTTCAACAAGCAGGCCGAGCGGTTCTTCGGGCGCGAGCGGAAAGATGTCCTAGGGCGCTCAGTCTGGGATTGCTTCCCCGCGGCGAGGGGAACCGAGTTCGCAGATCTGCTCGAGAGGGTCATGCTGAGCCGCGAGCCGGCGCACCTCGATGTGCTCAGTCCCAGCACTGGCCGCTGGACCGACACCCGCATTTTCCCGCTTGCCGAGGGCGGCATCGTCGCAAACTGGCGCGACATCACTTCGGAAAAGCAGCAGCAGGCCGATTTGGCCGAGGCGGTCGAGGCCCGCGAACGCGCCATGCGGGAGCTCCGCACGGTGATCAACCATGTGCCGGCGATGATCGCCTACTGGGACAGCGACCTGAAATGCACGTACGCCAATGAGAGCTACGTAGAGTGGTTCGGCCGATCCCCTGAGGAAATGATCGGGCTGTCGATCCAGGAATTGATGGGCGAGTCCCTGTTCCTGAAGAACGAGCCCTACATCCGCGCCGCGCTACAGGGGCGCCGCCAGGCCTTTGAACGAACGCTCACCAAACCATCGGGCGAAGTCGCCCACACCTGGGCGCAATACATCCCCGACCGGGATGATCACGGCCGGGTCCGCGGCTTCTACGCCATGGTCACAGACGTGACGCCGCTAAAGCTGGCCGAGGAGAGCCTCCGCGCCACCAACTCGGAACTCCAGCTTGCCCGGGACGAGGCGCAGGCCGCCACGGCTGTGAAGAGTTTCTTCCTCTCCAATATGAGCCACGAGCTTAGAAACCCGCTGACGGCCATCATCGGCTACGCCGAACTCCTGGCGAAGAAAGGCTCCCTGGATGAGACGCAGCGGAAGTACCTGACCCGCCTTCAGGACGCTAGCGCCGCCCTGCTGACGACGGTCAACGACGTCCTCGACTTCTCCAAGCTGGAAGCCGGCGAAGTGGTGATCGAGCGGCGCGCCGTCGACCCGCTCGCCATCGGGCTGGCTGCGCTGGAAATGTTCGAGCCGCAGATGGAGCGCAAGGGGCTGACGTGGAGCTTTGAGGCGGCGGACGCGCCTGTCCTTGTGATCGCCGATGAAACGCGCCTTCGCCAGATCCTCGCCAACCTGATCGGCAATGCCGTGAAGTTCACTGCGGTAGGCAGCGTGGCGGTGCGCTGCCTTTATGATCGCACGTCCCGCCAGTTGCGTTACGAGGTGATCGACACCGCAGGTGGACGCCTCGACAAGCCGAACCCACGGCGGAACCGGCCTTGGCCTGGCCATTTGCAAGGGCCTGGCCGAAGCCATGGGCGGCAAGGTGGGCGTGCTTAGCGTCGTCGGCGAAGGGAGCTGCTTCTGGGTGCAGGTTCCCTGCGAGCCAACCAGCCTAGAGGCCCTGGAACGGGTGGATCTCGAGGACCCGCTTCCCCATGCCGACGCCTTGCGGGGGCTGCGCGTGCTCGTCGTCGACGACGAGGCGGCGAACCGGGAACTGGTGCGTCACATGGTCGAGCCGCTCGGTGTCCTGGTCACTGAAGCGGACGGCGGCGCCGAGGCGGTGGCCGCCGCGCGCTCCGACACGTTCGACATCATCCTCATGGACGTACGGATGCCGAACATCGACGGCCCCGCTGCGGCCCAACTCATCCGCTCCGGGGCCGCGGGCAAAGCCACGCCTCCCATCGTGGCTTTCACGGCCGACGTCGGCGGCGACACGCCGCCGCCCTGGCGCGGATGTTTTGACGCGATGCTCGCCAAGCCGATCGTCGGCAGAGACCTGATTTCGCTCCTCATCGAACACCGCCCGAAGTCCTCGGCTGCAAAGACCTAGGGCTGCCTGGCCGTGTCGGCGGATCGGAGACGGCCTCCCTTCACGGCCACTCGTGACCCGCGCCCAAGAGCGCCTACCGCGACGCGCAAACGTCGCTTCGTAGAGCGGTAGTGTTGCCGGCCGAGCTTTGCTACTCGTCGACCAATGGAATGGTCGGATCTCCGAGCGCGACGCTCCACGCTTCCAGGGTCGGTTGATACGGCGCCCGCAGCGTGGGTTGAGCGGTGGAGCCGAGCGAAGCCTCTCATCGCCTCACAATCGGACGAGTGTCCCAATGGCGACGAAGCCTTAGGGCCCAGGCCGGCGCGGGCGCCTTGATCGGGTCACCCGGGGCCGAGGCGCTGTTGCGGCGCGCCGTCGAGTCGGCGCCCGGCGATGTTCAGGCGCATGTGGATCTCGCCTCGTTGCTCACGCGCCTCGGGCGAGCGAGCGAGGCGGTCGGCATCCTGGAAGAGGCGCTGATCCGACAGCCGGCGGCCGTCTGGCCGCTTTCTCTGAAGGCGGCGGTTCTCGAAGGCGACGGTCGGATCGATGAGGCCCTCGACGCGCACCGGGCGGTGTTGGCGCGCGCGTCACGGGCGGCGCTTCCCTGGACGAACTACGGCCGGGCCTTGGCCGCAGTCGGAGATCTGCAGGCGGCGATCGAGGCGTACCGACAGTCGCTGGCGCTTGAGCCGAGCCAAGGGTTTGCTTGGTGGGGTCTGGCCAATCTCCGGACGCTTCGGCTGGATTCGCAGGACGTGACGCGCATGGAGCGGGCACTGCCCGGGGTCGCCGACAGTCTCAGCCGCACGCAACTGCACTACGCGCTCGGCAAGGCCCTGGGGGACCTGGAACTGTTCGCCTCGTCGTTCGAGCATTACGAGGCTGGAAACCGGCTGCGGGGGGGCTTCACCCGCTACGCCTCGGATTCGCTGGGCGAGGCGGTCCGCCAGACTGAGGCGGTCTTCACGTCAGCCTTCCTTGAGGCGCGGCGAGGACAGGGGGCCGAAGCGTCTGATCCGATCTTCATCGTCGGCATGCCGCGATCGGGCTCCACCCTCGTCGAACAGATCCTCGCCAGCCATCCGCTGGTCGAAGGCCTGGGGGAACTGGCCGACCTCGACGAGGCGGCCGCTGCGCTCGGCCAACCCGAGACGCTCAGGACGCTCGACGCCGCCGCGGCAAAGGCGCTCGGTGAAGGCTATCTCGCCGCGGCCGGTCGCCGCCGGCGGACGGCGCGGCCCTTCTTCACCGACAAGATGCCGGCGAACTGGCGACACGTGGGCCTCATCCAGCTCATCCTGCCGAACGCGAAGATCATCGACGTTCGCCGCGAGCCGATGGCATGCTGCTTCTCCAGCTTCACGACCTACTTCAATCGGCAGACCAGCTTTCCGGCAACGCTCGCCGAGCTCGGCCAGTACTACCGCGGCTATGTCCGTGCGATGGATCACTTCGACGAGGTCCTGCCTGGGCGGATCCACCGCCTGCAGTACGAGCGACTGATCGACGACCTGGAGGGCGAGACGCGGCGCCTGCTGGATCACCTGGGCCTGCCGTTCGCGACCGAGTGCCTGCGCTTTCACGAAAATCCGCGCGCTGTTCAGACGCCGAGCGCTCAACAGGTTCGACGGCCGATCAATCGTGATGGTCTCGATCGCTGGCGCAGCTACGAGCCATGGCTCGAGCCACTCAGGCGCAGCCTGGAAGCGCCGTCGCCCGAATCGCCGTGAAGGCCGGCTCGGCCGCCGCCCCTTAAGCCGGGGAGCCGCGGACGCCCACGGCTGTGCAATTTTCAGTTGTTTACAATCTAGCCGATTGGTCGGGCTGCACGGCGCGATCTTGCGAATATTGCTCGTCTTTATTGTCTTCGCATCACACTGTTACGAGTGAATTGGGCGACGTCGGCGTCTTGAGTAGATGAAAATTCACGCTCTCCGTTAGTTATTCATACACCCTCGAGCTACAGCTTTCCGCCAACATACTACCGTAGATTGGTGTAGCGGCGGTTTGCTGTTGACGCGCCTGCGCCCTTGGCGCCGGCCGTCGATGGCGCGCGCGTGGGGGCGTTCATGACCAGTGGTGAGACGGCTGCTAGGGTCCGTAACCTTCGTTTCCGGAGGGGGCATCGGCATCTGCTCTGTGGGGTCTCGGTCAGTGTGCTGGCGCTGGCGAGCCTGCCGGCGGCGGCCCAGGACGCCGCCCGATACTGGGACGCAAACGGCGCCATGCCGGGCAGCGGCGGCAGCGGAAACTGGAACACGACAAGCGCGCTCTGGAGCGGGAACAGCAGCGACGTTCTCGGCCCATATCAGGCTTGGAATAACGCCGGGCTCGACAACGCCTTCTTCGGCGCCCCTGCCGCCGGAACGACCGCGACCGTCGGCACGCTCGCGCTGACCCAGCCGATCACCGTCCACAACATGACCTTCCAGTCACTCAACGGCTGGGTCTTGAACGGCGGAACGCTTACGCTCGGCGGGATCACGCCGACGATCAGCAACGCCGGCACGGTGACGATCAACTCCGCCATCGCCGGCGTCGCGGGCCTGACGAAGGCGGGGGCGGGCCTGCTCACCCTGAACGGCGCGAACACGTTCAGCGGCGGGATCACGCTGAGCGGCGGCGCGCTTACGGTCGACAATGACGCGGCGCTCGGCGCGCTCGCCAACGCGATCGACGTCACCGCGAACTCGACGCTCAGGATCAACGGAGGCTCCACCGCCCGCTCGATCAACATCGCTGGGGGCCGGGTCCTCACCGTTGGGGGCGTGGGCGTCGGCAGCGCCCTGTTCACTGGCGGCGGCGGCCTGGACCTCAGCAACGCGACACGCCTTACGAACGACGCCAACACCTACACGGGCTCGACGATATTCCGTGGGATCAATGGAGTGGGCAATATCTACTTCTCGTCCGTCCGGAACCTCGGCGAAGCGAGTGCGCTGGGGGCGCCGACGGACGCCGCCGCTGGGACGATCGTCTTTCAGCAGTCGAGCCAGTATTCCGACAATATCATCTATACTGGCGATGGCGACACTTCGGACCGCAACTGGGACTTCAACGGAAACAGCGCGTGGTTCAATAACGAAGGAACCGGCGCGCTCGATCTCACGGGAGCCGTAGACATCTCGGTGGGCGGCGGCTTTCGAGCCATTGGCGGAGATTTCGACCTCAGCGGGGTCCTGAGCGGCGGCGCCTTTAGTTTCAGCTCCTCCGCCGGTCGGAAGATCACGGTCTCGGGCGTTGCGAACACCTTCACAGGCGCAGCCTCGATCGGCGGCTTCGTCGAGGTCGCAAGTCTCGCCAACACGGGGACTGCGAGTTCGCTGGGCGCGGGCTCGTCCATTGGTCTCAATGTCGGCACGTTGAGCTATACCGGGACCGCGGCGTCCAGCGACCGCACCTGGACGATCAGCGGCGCCAGCAACCTCCTCAATAACGGAACCGGCGCCTTGGCGCTTGGCGGCGGCCTGTCGTTCGTGGCGGGGGGCGTGGTCGACACCTTGACCCTCGGTGGTTCGTTCGCCGGTGAGAACACATATTCCGGCGCGATCTCCGGCGCGGGCAACATCGTCAGCGACGGCGCCGGAACCTGGGTCCTGGGTGGGGCGAACACCTACGCCGGCACGACCACCGTCACCTCGGGCACGCTACGCGCAGGCCATGCATCCGCGTTCGGGACGACCGGCAAGATGACCGTCAACGGCGGCGTCCTGGACCTGAACGACTACAGCCTGACCACGTCCGAGCTTCATGGGACCGGCGGCTCGATCACCCTAGGCGCGAACCCCCTGACGACCCTCGCTGTCGATGGCGCACTGGCTAGCGATTTCGCCGGAGCTATCGCCGGCGCAGGCGGTTTGACCAAGCTCGGGACGAGCACGCTGACACTCACCGGCGCCAATACCTACACCGGACCGACGACCATCGGCGGCGGTACGCTCGCCCTGAACTTCGCCGGCGCCGGAGCGCCCGCAAGCAACATCATCGCGGGCGGGTCAGCGCTCAAACTCAGCGGCGGAAAACTGCAGGTGATCGGCGCGGCGGGCGTCACCAACGACCAGACCTTCGCCAGCACGACGGTCAGCGCGGGCGCCAACACCATTCTCGCGGAGTCGGGCGCTGGCGGGACCACGAACCTCCACCTGGGCGCGATCTCGCGCACCAGCGGCCTGGTGAACTTCATCCTGCCCGCCAATGGCGCCATCACGACCGCGAGCGCCAGTCTGGGGGGATGGGCGACGGTCAATGGGACCGACTATGCGAAGGTGGTGGGCGGCAAGATCCTGCCGTTCGCCGAGGCCGACTACACGGACAAGGACGAGGTCGCGACCTGGCTCGATGGCGAGTTCATCTCCGATAGCGATGGAGATGGCCAGGGCTATTCCGGCACGCTCACCGGCAGCATGCAACTGGGCGGCCTGCAGTTCACCGAGGCCGCCGCCTCGAACGTCAACGTGGCCGCGGGGCAAACCCTCGGCGTCGACGGGGCGATCATTGTGGCGCCCTCGGTTGGGACCTTCGGCCAGACGATCAGCGGCGGCAGTCTGCGCGGCGCGGCGGGCGGCGTGCTTGGCGTCCAGCAGAATGGCGGCGGTCTCTTCACCATTGGTTCCACCATTGTCGACAACGGTGGTCCGACAGGCTTCACCAAGGGCGGGGCCGGCCGCGTTCTGCTCACCGGGACCAACACCTATTCCGGCGTCACGACCCTCAGCGCCGGACGGCTGGAGATCACCAGCCTCGCCGACGGCGGGGCGGTCAGCAGCATCGGCCAATCATCCGCTGCTTCGGCCAATCTGGTTCTCCAGGGCGGGACGCTCGCCTGGGTCGGCGGGGCGGACGCCGCAACCAACCGGGGCTTCACCCTTGTGAACGGCGGCGCAGGCGACCCAAGGATTGAGGTCAGCGCCCCCCGCACCGTCGAATTTTCCGGGCTGGTGACAAGTCTCGACGATGCCGGCCTGACCAAGTCCGGCGGCGGGACGCTCGTGCTCTCCAACGCCGCCAACGACTATATCGGCGTCACCAGGATCATGGGCCTCGGCGGAAGCGGCGCCCTTGCGGTCAACACGCTGGCCGATGGCGGCGAGGTGAGCGGTATCGGCCGGTCGTCGGCAGCCTCATCCAACCTCGTGTTGGAGACGGGTGGCGAGCTTCGCTACACCGGCGGCACAGACAGCACCGACCGTGGCTTCACCCTCGACAACGGCGGGAAAATCGGGGTGTCGCAAGCCGCGGCGACGCTGACCATCAGTGGTGTGGCGGTTGGGAGCGGCGCCCTGCACAAGGAGGGCGCCGGCACGCTCGTGCTGGGGGGCGCCAATACCTATTCCGGGCCCACCCTCGTTAACGCGGGCGTTCTGCGAGCAGGTTCGACGCAGGCGTTTGGCGGCCCCAGCCTCATGACGCTCGCCAATACGACGGGCGTGGTTCTCGACCTTGCCGGATTCAGCAACAAGGTGGGCGGCCTATCGGGCGGCGGCGCGGCCGGCGGCAACGTCACCCTCGGCGCCGCCACGCTCACCATCGGCGGCGCGAACGCTGTTTTCGACGGCACGATCGCCGGAAGCGGCGGCCTGCGTAAGGAGAACACCAGTTCGCAGACGCTCGCGAACTGCGCCAGCACCTATACCGGGCCGACGACCTTGGCGGGCGGAACGCTGTCGGTCGCCTGTCTCGCCAACGGTGGGCAGGCGAGCAGCATTGGCGCGTCGGGGCCTGCATCGGCGAACCTGACCTTCAACGGCGGTACGCTGCTCTACACTGGCGGAACGGTCGCCATCGACCGCGGCATGCTCCTGCAAGGGAATGGCGCTCTTAACGTCCAGAGCGCGGGCGCGACGCTCGAAATCGGCGGAACGATTACCGGCGCGGGCAACTTCGCGAAGTACGGCGACGGCACGTTGGTGTTGTCAGGCGCCAACACCTATGCGGGTGGAACGAACGTCTACGGCGGGACGCTCCGTGTCCTTTCGCAGGGCGCCCTCGGCGCCGGCGGCGTGCGGATGGGGCTGGCCGGTACGCGGTTGGACCTGTCGGCGGTAGCCGGTGCGGCGGTCTCCGTTGGCTGGATCGACGACAGCGCCGTCAACGCTGACGCCGCGAGCGTCGGTGACATCGACCTGGGCGCCACCACGCTCACGATCACCCCTGGGGGGAGCGCCCTCGGCGTCGGAGGCTCGGCGAGCTATGCCGGCGTCCTCAGCGGGACGGGCGGGATCGTCAAGGCCGGGGGGGGCATCCAACAGTTCTCCGGCTGCAACAACGCCTACACCGGCGCGACGACGATCAGCGGCGGAGTGCTTGCCGTTGACTGTCTGGTCGACGGCGCAACCGCCAGCAGCATCGGCGCCTCCTCCTCCGACGCGGCCAGTCTGGTCCTCAACGGCGGCACGCTGCGCTACGTCGGAACGGGCCATTCGACCGACCGCCTGTTCACGCTCGGCGCCTCGACGACCAGCGCCATCGACGCCTCGGGAACCGGCGCGGTAGTGTTCTCCAACACCGCACCGATCGCCTTCGGCAGCGCGAACAGCGCTCAGACGGTGACCCTGACGGGGACAAGCACAGCGGACAACAAGCTGGGCCTCCAGCTTACCGACAACGGGACGGGCAGGACTGGGCTCTCCAAGACCGGCCTGGGCGTCTGGATCCTCACCAATCCGGGCAGCACCTATACCGGCGTCACGTCGATCACCGGCGGCGTGTTGGGGGTGGACAAGCTCACGGATGGCGGCGCGGCCAGCAGCCTGGGCCAATCCTCCAACCTCGCTTCGAACCTGGTGATCGGCGGCGGCGCCACGCTGCGCTACACCGGCGCCGGCGATACGACGGACCGCCGCTTCACGCTCGGCGTCGGAACGACCGCCATCGAGTCCTCGGGCTCCGGCGCGGTGGTGTTCGGCAACACCGCGGCCGTCTCCTATAGCGGCAATGGCCTGCGCGTCGTTTCGCTGGGCGGCGCCAACGCCGACGAGAACATCATGGGCGCGGCCATCGGTAACCAGACCGCCGCCAATGTCAGCTCGCTGGCCAAGAACGGCGCGGGCAAGTGGATCCTGACCGGGAACAACACCTATACCGGCGTCACCAACATCAATAGCGGGATCCTGGTCCTCGGCGCCGGCGGGACGACCGGTTCCATCGCCAGCCAGACCGTCAACAACTTCGGCGTGCTGGGCTTCGACCGCTCCGACGCCCTGACCTATGGCGGCGTCATCTCGCAAAGCGGCTCGGTCGAGCAGCTGGGCGCAGGCAAGACGACCCTCACCGGAACCAACATCTATACGGGCGGAACGACGATCAGCGCCGGCGCGCTGGAGCTGGGCGCGGGCGGCGCCACCGGCTCGATCCTCGGCGACGTCTCGAACGATGGCGTCTTCATCTTCAATCGAAGCAACACCTACGCCTTCACCGGCCTGGTTTCGGGCTCCGGCGAACTGCGGCAAGCCGGCTCCGGGACCACCGTGCTCTCCGCCGACAACAGCTATGTGGGCGCGACCGACGTCATGGCCGGCACGCTGCGGATCAACGGCGACCAGTCGGCGGCCACGGGCCTGACGACAGTGTTCGGCGGCGCGACGCTCGGCGGGGCGGGCGTCATCGGCGGCGACGTGCTGGTGCAGAACGGCGGCGCGATCTCGCCGGGCAACAGCCCGGGCACGCTGACCATCAACGGCGACCTGACGCTGAACGGCGGCTCGGTGCTGAACATGGAGTTCGGCCAGGCCAACGTGGTCGGCGGCCCGCTCAACGACCGGATCGTCGTGAACGGCGATCTGACCCTCGACGGCGTGATCAACGTCTCCGTGCCGACCGGCGGCGCCTTCACCGCCGGGGTCTATCGGGTGATCGACTACACCGGCGGCCTGACCGACAACGGGCTGACCGTCGGGACCCTGCCGGGCGGCGCTAGCGCCACGGTCCAGACCGCGGTGGCGGGCCAGGTCAATCTGGTCAACGGCGCAGGCCAGACCCTGTACTTCTGGGACGGCCCGGCCGGCGCCAAGAACGACAGCGTCATCACCGGCGGGACCGGAACCTGGCGTCTGGGCGGCGGGGCCAACGACTGGGCCAACGCGGCCGGCTCGGCGAACAGCGACTTCGCGCCCGACGCCTTCGCGGTGTTCCAGGGGGCCGCTGGGACGGTGACAGTGGACAGCGCCGGCGGCGTGGTCGGGGTCTCCGGGATCCAATTCGCGGTCGACGGTTATGTTGTGAGCGGCGGCGGCTTGACGCTGGCCGCGGCCGAGACGCCGATCCGGGTTGGCGATCTCACGCCTGCGGGCGCGGGCATGACCGCGACGATCAACTCCGTGCTCTCGGGCGCGGGGCGCCTGGTCAAGGTCGATGCCGGGACCCTGGTTCTCACCGAAACCAACACCTACACCGGCGGTACGCTGGTCAACGAAGGCGTGCTGCGGATTTCGCAGGAAGCCAGCCTCGGTGCGGGCGGACTTACCCTGGACGGCGGGACGCTGCGGATCGACTCGGGCAGCCTGGGACGGGGGATAACCCTGGGCGCGTCCGGGGGCACGATCACACCCAGCGTGAGCACGACGGTCTCGGGCGCCATCACGGGCGTCGGCAAGCTCACCAAGAGCGGGACGGGGATCCTTCGTCTGACCGGGACCAACACCTATTCTGGGGGCACGACGATCTCGGGCGGGGCGCTGACCCTCGGCGACGGGGCCGCGGCGGGTTCGATCACAGGCGACGTCCTCAACAACGCGCAGCTGATTTTCAACAGTCCGGGCGAGCAGACCTTCGACGGGGTCATCTCCGGCAGCGGCCAGGTGCGCAAGTCCGGCGCCGGCACGGAGATTCTCACCGGGGCCAACACCTATGCCGGCGCCACGACAGTGTCGGCCGGGACGCTGCTGATCAACGGCGACCAATCGACGGCGACCGGCCTGACCACCGTGAGCGCGGGAACGCTGGGCGGTTCGGGAACCATCGGCGGGGACGTCACGGTCGCGGCGGCGGCCGCGCTCGCCCCGGGCGGCGCGGCCGGGATGCCGGGCACGCTGACCATCAAGGGCGATCTCGCCCTGGCGGACGCCACGACCAGCCTGAACTACGAGTTCGGCCAGGCCAACCTGCCGGGCGGAACGTTCAACGACCTGATCAAGGTCGGCGGCGACGCCTCGCTTGGCGGGGCGACGATCAATGTGACGTCCAGCGCCCCGAGCTTCGGCCCGGGCCTCTATCGGGTGATCGACTACACCGGGACCCGGACCGGCTCCCTGACCCTGGGCGCGCAGCCCGCGGGCGCGAGCTTCTCGGTCCAGACCTCGGTCGACAAGCAGGTGAACCTCGTCAACACAGCCGGCCTGACCCTCAACATCTGGGACGGCGACGCCGGCGGGCGTAACGACGGCGACATCGCCGGCGGCGCCGGAACCTGGCAAGGCGGGACCGGCAACGACAACTGGACGCTCGCTGACGGCTCGGTCAACGCGCCGTTCGCCGACAGCTCCTACGCCGTCTTCACGAAGACCGGGGGCGTCGTGACGGTCGACGCCGCTTCCGGCGGTCCGATCAATGTCTCGGGCATGCAGTTCGCGGCGAGCGGCTACGAACTGACCGGCGACCAGATCAACCTGACCGCGGCGGAGTCGAACATCTGGGTCGGGGACGGCACGTCCAACAGCGCGGCCATCTCCACGGTCATCAACGCCGATATCGGCGGCGCGGGCGGGTTGGTCAAAACCGACGCCGGTACGCTCCGCCTGTTCGGCGCCAACACCTATGCCGGCGAAACCAAGGTCAACGGCGGTGTGCTGGAGATCGGCGGCGACCAGTCGGGCGCGACGGGGGCGACCTTTGTGTCCAGCGGCGGCGTGCTACAGGGCGACGGGACCATCGGCGGCGACGTGACGGTGAACGCCGGCGGGACGCTGGCGCCCGGCGCGGCCTACGGGCGGCTGACCATCAACGGCGACCTGATCCTGACCGCAGACGCCGTCCTGGCCATGGAGCTGGGGCAGGCGGGCACGCCCGGCGGGGCGCTGAACGACCTGGTCGTGGTCGGCGGCGATCTCACCCTCGACGGCGTCCTGAACGTGACCGAGAGCGTCGGCGGCGCGTTCGGCCCGGGCGTCTACCGGCTGATCGACTATGCGGGCGCGCTCACCGACAACACGCTGAATATCGGCGCCCTGCCGTCGGACTACGGGACCATCCAGACCTCGATCGCCCGGCAGGTGAACCTGGTCGTGAGCGCGACCCCGCCCGGGCCGGGCCCCGGTCCGGGCCCTGGACCCGGCACGGGCGAGCCGGGAGGTCCAGGAGAGCCGGCCTCGCCGTACAATTTCTGGGACGGCGACCAGGGCGCGGCCGGCGACAAGGTCGTGAGCGGAGGCGACGGGATCTGGCGGGCGTCGCCGGCGAACTGGACGACGTCGACCGGCGTGGCCAACGGCGCCTTCACCCCGGCGAGCTTCGCGGTCTTCGCAGCGCAGGCGGGCACGGTCACGGTCGACGGTTCCGAAGGGCCGATCCGTGTCAGCGGCATGCAGTTCGCTTCGGACGGCTACCAACTGGCGGGCGACGCCGTCTCGCTGGAAGCCGGCGAGGCGATCGTGCGGGTGGGTGACGGCACTGCCCTCGGCGGCGCCTTCTCGGCGTCCATCGGCGCGGCGCTCACCGGCGCCGGCCAACTGCACAAGACCGACGCGGGCACGCTCGTCCTGACCGGCGAGAGCGACTACGCCGGCGGCACGCGGATCAGCGGCGGGACCTTGCAGCTTGGCGACGGCGGAAAGGGCGGCTCGATCGCCGGAGGCGTCCGTAACGATGGGCGCCTGGTCTTCAACCGCGCCGACGACCTGGCGTTTACAGGCGTGATCAGCGGCGGCGGCGTGATCGCCCAGATCGGCGCGGGCGTGACCGCCCTCAGCGCCGACAGCTCGGCGTTCGGCGGCCGGACCGAGGTCCGCGCCGGGACCCTGGCGGTGGACGGCAAGCTCGGCGGCGGCGTCGAGGTCTTCGACGGCGGCCGGCTGGCCGGGCATGGCGAGGTGGGTTCGCTGCTCAACCAGGCCGGCGGGATCGTCGCGCCTGGCGGGTTCGGCGTCCTCACCGTGGTCGGCGACTACGAAGGGCGGGGCGGGACCCTGCAGATCGACGCGGTGCTCGGCGGCGACGACTCCCAGGTCGATCGCCTGCGGGTGCGCGGCGCCACGTCGGGCTCGACGCTGGTCGAGGTCGCCAATCGCGGCGGCCTCGGGGCGCCGACCTCGAACGGCATCCTCGTCGTCGACGTCGACGGCGCGTCGGACGGGGTCTTCGCCGTCGCAAAGGGCGACTTCCGCCTGGGCGGTGAGAACGCGCTCGTGGCGGGGGCCTACGCCTATGTCCTCCGAAAGGACCAACAAGGCGGCGACTGGAAGCTGCGCTCAAGCGTGAACGAAGTCACAGGGCCGCCGCGGCCGGTCGATCCGGACCGGCCGGTCGGCGAACCGGGCGCGCCAGTCGACCCAGGGCAGCCGCAGGTAACGCTCTATCAGCCAGGCGCGCCGGTCTACGAGGCCTACGCCCAGACGCTTCAGATCCTGAACGGCCTCTCGACCATGCGTCAGCGCGTCGGAGCGCGGCAATGGTCGGGTGAAGCCGGCATGGGCGTCTGGGGCCGGATGGAAGGCGGGCGCGTGAACATCGAACCCGCGGTCTCCACGACGAACGCCAAGCTGGAAACCGACCGCTGGAAGGTGCAGTTCGGGATCGATCAGGCGCTGGCCGAGGATCTGGCGGGCGGCAGCCTGGTCGGGGGGCTCACCGCACACTATGGCGAGGCAAGCACCTCGGTCGCCTCGCCCTTCGGCGGCGGATCGCTGGAGGCGAAGGCGCTCGGGTTCGGCGCGACCCTGACCTGGACCGATGCGCACGGCGCCTATGTGGACGCCCAGGCGCAGGCAAACTGGTTCGAAACCGACCTGCGCTCGAACATCCTCGGCGACCGCGCCGAGAACGCCGAAGGCAGCGGCTACGCTCTTTCGGTGGAAGCCGGCAGGACTGTAGCGGCGGGACGCGCCTTCAGCTTCACGCCCCAGGCCCAGATCACCTACTCCACGGTGGACTTCGACAGTTTCGTCGATCCGCTGGGGGCGAGGGTGGCCGCCGATCAAGGCGACAGCCTTCTGGCCCGCGTCGGTCTCGCGCTCGACCGCGACTGGAAGGTCACGAACTCGGGCGGAGAGGGGCGTGTCTACGGCCTTGCAAACCTCACCCACGAGTTCCTCGACGGCTCGCGGGTGGATGTGTCGGGGGCGCGGCTCGTCAATCGCGCCGAGCGGACCTGGGGCGGCGTGGCCGTCGGCGCCAGCTACGGCTGGGGCGCGGGCCGCTACCTCGTCTATGGAGAGGCCTCGGCCGAGACCCCGCTTTCTGGGTTTGGCGACAGCTATGCGCTCACCGGCACAGCCGGCATCCGCATCCGGTTCTAGGGGATCGAGAGGCGGCCGCGCGCCGCCTCTCGGCGCCTTTGCGACGCCAGACAGCTTGGAGTCGGCCGAATTTCCGGCTTCAGAAGCGTCCGGGAAAAGGGGTGCGCGGAGGTTGAGCCGGCCCAAATTCGCCGACACAGAGCCTTGCTCAGGAGGCGAGCCAAGAGTCGCTTCCAAGCGCAGGATAGGCGCCGCGATCGGCGCTTGGGCCGAAGCCATCATCAAACTGTTACGCAGAGCGTCTTTAGGAGCGCAGCCTGCATTTGCCGGGGGCTGCCCGGGCCTGCAGCCCAATGGAGAACCGGCGGTCGCATCCCATGAACGGCGAGCGGGACATCATTACGGCTTGGATCGCCCGGGAAATCGTCCCCCACGAAGGCGCCATGCGCAAGTGGCTGGCGCGGCGCTGGCGCGGCGCGGTCGATGCGGAGGACGTCATCCAGGAAGCCTATTGTCGCCTCGCCGGACTGGCGCAGGTCGACCATATCGACAATCCGGCCGCCTATTTTCACCGCACCGTCCATACCGCGGCCACCGACATGGCGCGGCGGGCCGGCGGAAATAACCTCGTCTCGGTGAGCCAAGACGACTGGTTTGGCGTCATCGATAACAGGCCCCTGCAGGATCGCACGCTGGAGGCGAGCGAGGAGCTGCGGCGGGTGAACATGCTGCTGTCGAACCTTTCCGACACCTGCCGACGGGTCATCGAGCTGCGGCGCATAGAGGGGCTGACCCGCAAGGAGACCTCCGAGCGGTTGGGTGTGAGCGAAAACGAGGTGAAGAATCTGTTGGTGCGCGGGCTGCAGAAGGTCCTGAAGTCGATGGCCGAACAGGACGCCGAGGGCGAAGGCGAGGCGAGCGCCCCACGGAGGGTGCAGGCGAATGGCTAGCGCAGCTTCAGCGGGCGTCATCGACGAGCAGGCCGCGCAGTGGGCGGTCGAGGCCGCGTGCGGCGAGCTTACGGCGCAAGCGCGCGCCGAGCTGGAGGCGTGGCTGGCGGCGGACCGGCGCCACCGCGGCGCCTATGCGCGGGCGCGGGCGGTGTTCATGGCCATGGAAGACGCCGTCGTCGGCGCCCGGCCCCCGGCAAGGGCGCAGCAGCCGGTGCTGGTGCATGAGGCGCCGGGGCCGCGCGCCATGAGGCCTGCGCGCCGGCGCAGAGGGAGAATGTTCGGCGCGGCGCTGGCCGCCTCGCTTGCCGTGGTGGTGGCGGTCGGGGCGCTGGTCGCCGCGCGTCCTCTGTCGGTCGGTCCGGCTGCCGAGCAGGTCGTCCGGCTGCAGGACGGCTCGGTCGCAACGCTGCAGGGCGATGCGCGGATCGACGTGGCGCTGTCGCCGGACGCCCGGCGCATCACCCTGCTGAGCGGCAGCGCCACCTTCCGGGTGGCCAAGGACCTGGCTCGCCCGTTCGTGGTGCGGGCCGGCGAGGTGAGCGCCCAGGCGACAGGGACGGTCTACTCGGTGGGACGGGTCGGCGAGCGGGGCGGAACGGTGAAGGTGCTGGAAGGCAGCGTGCTGGTCTGGCCCGGCGAGGCGCGGGAAGCGGCGGCGCTGCTGCGCGCCGGCCAGTCGCTGACCCTCGACCCGCCAGCGCCCGCGGCGCGGCCCCGGGTGGAGAAGGTGGCGAGCCGGGCGCCGGCGCGGCCAGCCGCGCCGGTGCAGATCGCCCTCGACGACACGCCGATCGCAGAGGCGGCGGCGCGCTTCAACCGCATCAACAGGACCAAGATCGTGCTGGCCGACCCGGAGATCGGCGACATCCGCATCGTCGGCCTGTTCAAGGCGGACGATCCAGAAGAGTTCGCGCGCATGGCGGCGGCGGTGTCGGGGGGCGAGGTCGAGCGCGGCGACGGGACGATCGTAATAAAACTGAGATAAATCAGAGCAGAACATTTCACAGATCTGGCCCGATCCAAATCCGGGAGAGCCCCTGTCGAGAGATTGAAAGACGTCAATCTTCGGGGGTCCACTAAGTGCGTTCCATGTTCCAGTCGACTGCTTCCGCCGCCGCGGTCGCAGCGATGCTCTGCGTTCCGGCTTTGGCTCAGGCCCAGACGCGCAACTTCGATGTGGCGGCGCAGCCCGCCTCGAGCGGCATCCAGGAATTCGCCCGCCAGGCGGGAATCCGGATCATCGCCACGGCCGCCGACACCCGCGAGCGCCGGACCAACGCGGTGCAGGGCAGCCTCGACACCCGCACGGCGATGGAGCGGCTGCTGTCGGGCACCGGGCTTTCGGTGCGCAGCTTCGACGGCTCCACCGCGGTGCTGAGCGCCGCCGACGGGCGCAGCGAGGCGGACGCCGAGGTCGAGACGCTGGTCGTCACCGGCAGCCGCATCGCCCGCCCGGAGCTGGACTCGTCCATGCCGGTCAGCGTCGTTTCGTTCGACGCGGCCAAGGATTTCGGCCGGTTCACCGCCTACGACGCGCTGAAGCAGGTGCCGGCCGTCGCGCCGGGCCTGGGCGAATGGAGCTCGCGCAGCCAAGCCTATGACAAGGGCGTCGCCAACATCAATCTGCGCAACATGGGCGCGAACCGATCGCTGGTGGTGGTCGACGGACACCGCTGGGTCTCGGGCGGCGCGCGTACGATGGCGGTCGACCTCAACACCATTCCGTCGGCGCTGATCGAGCGGTTCGAGGTCGTCACCGGCGGGGCGGCGGCGATCTACGGCGCGGACGCGGTGACCGGCGCGGTCAACGTCATCATGAAGAAGCAGATGGACGGCGTTTCGGCCTCGGCGACGGCCGGGGTCTCCGAAGACGGCGACGCCGAACAGTACCAATTCTCCGCGGCGACGGGCTTCAAGTTCGCGGGCGACCGCGCCCGCGTCGTGATCGGCGGCAACTACATCTATACCTCGCCGGTGCTGGCCACGGACCGCTACCCGAAGAACTGGGCCTATCAGGTCAATCCGGATAACACCGGGCCGAACGACGGCATCCCCGACAACATCATCGTCGACACCAAGCAGTTCTACCGGTCGAACTACTCGACCTTCTGCCTCTTCGACCGCCAGGGATGCGGCACGACGCGGAACGGGGACTGGTACCAGCTGATCAACGGCCAGGTGGTGCAGATCCCGCGCGACTCCTATCGCGTCATCACCACCGGCGAGCTGGGCACCCAGGCGGGCGGGCCGGACACCGCCTTCGGAACCCTGACCAACATCACCATTCGCGATGAGTCCAAGAAGGCGTCGGCCTACGCCAACCTGTCCTACGACCTGACGCCGGACATCGTCTGGAACACCTCGTTCGGCCTGGCCCAGAGCTGGGTCAGCGGCAGCAGCTCATGGCCGCACTATCGCGACGATTTCCGGCCGACCAACTGGTGGGGGATCAATCCAGCGACCGGAGCGGGCCACTCGGGGGAAATCGCGCGGCTGACCGATCCCTTTCTGCCGGAATCGCTGCGCCAGTTCATGGTGGCCAATGGCCTGACCTCGATCCCCCTGAACCGCCAATACACCAACCTGCCGATCCAGCAGGAGATCCACGACCGCACGGCCTTCACCCTGGGCTCCGACATCGGCGGCCCGCTGACCGGGCGGCTGAACTGGCAGGCCTTCGCCCGCTACGGCCAGGTGAAGGACGAGGTCCGCTACACCAACATGCTCGGCAAGCGCGAGTGGCTGTACGGGCGCGACGCGATCATGCTGGACGGGCAGGTCGTCTGCGCCGACGCCGGCGCACGCGCGGCCGGGTGCGTGCCCTTCGACTTCTACACCACCGACGCGCCCAGCCAGGCCTGGGTGGACTATGCGATGTACGACCGCCACGAGCGGACGAAGAACCGTATGCTGAACGCCGGGGTCGGCGTCGACGGCAGCCTGTTCACGCTGCCGGCCGGCGAGGTGCTGGTGGCCGCCGGGCTTGAGTGGCGGCAGGAGAAGCTCAGCACACGCGATGATCCTGATGCCGCCAAGCTCAGCAACATCATCTGGGCGCCGGGCATGGACCACTCGGTGCACCCGTCGATGGACGCCACCCGCAACGTTTCGGAAGCCTACGCAGAGCTGGTTGTCCCGGTGCTCAGCGACGTTCCGTTCGCGCGCAAGCTCACGGTCGAAGGGGCCTATCGCTACTCCCACTATAACGACAACCCGTCGACGGACACCTGGAAGGTCGGGTTCAACTGGGCGCCCATCGCCGGCCTCACCGTGCGTGGGGCCAAGTCGTACAGCGTGCGCGTGCCCAACTTCGGCGAGCTCTTCTCGCCTGTCGGCGTGCAGAACCTGGGCAATATTTCCGACCCCTGTGAAGCACGGCTCATCACCCAGGACAAAGACCGGGCGGCCAATTGCGCCGCCACGGTGCCAGGGTGGACCGGGCCGCTGCCCGACGCCAACCTCAACGCCCCAAGGATCTTCACCGGCGGCAATCCGAACCTGACGCCGGAGACTGGCGACACGCATTCGTTCGGCGTCGTCCTGCAGCCGAGCTTCGTCCCCGGCTTCGACCTCACGGTCGACTATTGGGCGATCGACATCGAGAATGTCGTCACCTCGATCGCGTACACCACCATCATGAACAACTGCGTGGACGCTAGCGGGGGCCCGGACATGGGCTACTGCCGGTTCGTGCATCGCCACGCGACCAGCGGACCGGGCCATCTGGCCGGCCAGGTGGACTATGTGGAGGCGCAGTTCGCCAATCTGGCCGCCCGCCGCTCGCGCGGGATCGACTATTCCGCCAACTACCGCGTTCCGGTCGGCGACGGCACGCTGCGGCTCAGCTTTATGGGATCGCAGCTGCTCGAACAGACCACGGTCGCCCAGTCCGGCGGCGCGGGCAGCGATGCGGCCGGGCAATGGAACAATCCCAAGTTCAAGGGCACGCTGACGGCCGGATACGAGATCGGGCGGTTCAGGCTCGGCGTGAACACCACCTACACCTCGGCCAGCCGCTTCAACATCAACGACCAGTCGGACGAGACGCGGGAGAGGTCCGAAGTCCCCGCGTACTTCAATCACAACCTGAGTCTGACGTTCAGCCCGACGGATCAGTACAGCGTCCAGTTCGGGGTGCGGAACTTCACCAACAACAGGATCGACCATCCGGTCCTGCAGTGGACCTACGCCGGCCCCAACCAGACTGAAGGAAACGCACAAGGCGTCGCCTTCATGGACGCGGTCGGCCGCTACTTCTACCTCACCCTCAAGGCGGATTTCTGACCATGCGGACGCTTATCTCGATCATCGCTTCCGCCGTGGTGCTGATGCCGGGCGTGGTGGCGCACGCAGCCGAGGCCAGCCGGCCGATCGTCATCGCTCACCGCGGAGGCGCGTTGCTGATGCCGGAAAACACCTTGCCGGCCTTCGATCACGCCATCGCGCTCGGCGCCGAAATGCTTGAGTTC
The DNA here is from genome assembly GCF_026411515.1 of Phenylobacterium sp. 58.2.17. Lineage (NCBI taxonomy): Bacteria > Pseudomonadati > Pseudomonadota > Alphaproteobacteria > Caulobacterales > Caulobacteraceae > Phenylobacterium > Phenylobacterium sp. 58.2.17. Next base: position 105,453 of record NZ_JAPMTQ010000009.1, read on the forward strand.
GACATGGTGGTGACCGCCGACGACCAGCTCGTTGTGCAGCATGATCCCACGGTCAACGCGACCTACTGCACGCCCGAGCCCGGCTCCGGCGTCTCGCCGGGGCCTATCCGGTCGATGAAGCTGGCGGACGTGCTCAAGTTCGACTGCGGTTCGAAACACCGGGCCATCTATCCGACCCAGAAGCCGGTCCCCGGGGCGCGCATGCCGACGCCTGACGCGGTGTTCGCCCGCTACAAAGACACACCGGCGCTGTTTTTCGGCGAGACCAAGATGCCCAAGCCGGCGGAGGGGCAAGTCGATCCGGTGGCGTTCGCTCGCCTGGTCGAGGCCGCCGTTCGCAAGCACGGCCTGGAAGACCGCTTTATCCTTCAGTCCTTCGACTGGAGGACGTTGGAGGCGATGCACGACATCAATCCGCGCATCCGCACCTGCCTGCTGGGCGCCAAGGCCGAAAAGGGCGCGTATCTGCCGCTGCTTCGCCAGCATCACGCCAGTTGCCTCACCTTGAGCTCGAGGGTCACGGACGCCGCTGAGGTGAAGCAGCTGCGCGACGCCGGGGTGATGGTGATCTCCGATGTCGTCGATGACGAAGCCGGCTGGCGCATCAATCGCGAGCTAGGCATGAGCGCGATCTTCACGAATGACCCTGCGGGCCTAGTCGCATTCCTCAAGCGCTCGCCCAATTGACCCACGACGCGCAGGGTCGATCTGCCCCGGCCTCCGTCTTGAGGGGCCCGAAGCGGAGCTCTGGCGCCGGCTATTTCTCGTCAGGACTTCAGCTTGATCTTCCTTTCAACCTGGGCGTCGGCCTTCTCGGCCTTTTTCCGCAGCTCGAAGACCTGACGCATGTGGAGCAGATCGTGCTCGCTGAGCCGTTTTTCGGCCGCTACGAACTGCTCTTGTTCCTCCTCACGGATGTGATGCAGATACTCCTCCTTGAGCCCGGCGAAGCGCCGCAGCCAGCCGGAAGAGGACATGTCGCGCGCAGCTAGGTCGGCGAGCATGTCCTCGATCTCCTTGTGCTCGGAGATCGCATGACGGGCGAAGTCGGTTGTCTGCGGGTCGCGCAGGACGCTCGACCACAGCGCCTGCTCTTCGGCCGCCGCGTGAGCCTTGAGTTCGTGGACGAGCTCCTCGAAGAGCTTGCGGCGCGTGGCCGAGGCGCCTTGCGTCTCCTCGATCATCGCCAGCAAGGCGCGGTGGCGATCGTGATCCGCCACGAGTCGGCCAAAGACGTCAGGATCACCACGGAAGGCGGTTCGAGGCGTGCTGCCGATGCGTACGGCCAGATCCGGAGCGATCGCCTTGGCCTTGGCGATGGCTGAAGCCTTCGCCTGCGCCTCAGAATCTCGCCTGCTCGCCTGCGCCATGCTCGCATCTCCTTAGGGCTCGCCCGAAACATCGGGCTACTTGGGCGACTTGGGCTACGCGGACGAGGGCCAAAGGTTCCTGCCGTGCTCGGGGGCGAGCGCCGCGGCCGCCCCCTCCGTCGGGGCTGATGCGGATGCGCGCTCACCGGGCGGAAGGGTGAGCGTGAAGCGGCCGCCCCCGACCACGACATCAGCGGGATTCGAAACCTCGGCCTTAGCTCGGGGTTATCGTCGAGCCGGCGGCCCTGAGGACGCTGGTTCCGGGGTCGCAAGACCCGCCGCCAGGAGACCGCATGCCACTCGACGCCACGCCGCCCAAATCCGATCCCCGTGTCGCCACCGGTGTTCCGGGTCTAGACGAGATCCTGGGGGGCGGATTGACACGCGACCGCATATACTTGGTTGAAGGCACGCCGGGCTCGGGCAAGACAACCCTGGCCCTTCAGTTCCTGCTGAAGGGGCGAGAGCTCAACGAGAGCGGGCTCTACATCACGCTATCGGAGACCGAGGCCGAGCTTCGCGCCGCCGCCGCCAGTCATGGCTGGTCGCTGGAGGGCATAGATCTCTTCGAACTGGTCAGCGAAGAAGGCCTCGATCCCGACAGTGAGCAGTCCGTGCTGCATCCTTCCGATGTTGAGCTCGGCGAGACCACACGCGGCGTGATGGCGCAGGTGGAAAAGACCAAGCCTATGCGCGTGGTGTTCGACAGTCTGTCTGAAATGCGCCTGCTCGCGCAGAATCCCCTGCGTCACCGCCGCCAGATTCTGGCCCTCAAGCATTTCTTCTCGACGCGCAAGTGCACGGTCCTCCTGCTCGACGACCAGACGTCCGAGGACGGCGACCTGCAACTGCACAGCATCGCCCATGGCGTCGTCAGTTTGGAGCGGACGGCGCAGGAATACGGCTCTCAACGCCGGCGGATGGAGGTCGTGAAGATGCGCGGCATCAAGTACCGCGGCGGCTTTCATGACTTCGAGCTGGACACCGGAGGCATCAGGGTTTTCGAGCGTCTAGTGGCCGCCCACCATGCCGCGGTCTTTGAGGAGGAGGTGGTCTCCACTGGCGCGCCCCGACTCGACGAGTTGATGGGCGGCGGGCTGTCGCGGGGCACCAACACCCTGATCAGCGGTCCTTCCGGGGTGGGCAAGACGACGACCGCCGTGCGTTGCGCGCTGAGCGCCCTCGAGCGCGGGGAGAAGGTGGCTTACTACCTGTTCGACGAAGGTCTGCCGACCTTGTTGGCGCGCTCGAAAGCCATGGGCATGGAGTTGCAGCCATACTTGGATAAGGGCCAGCTGGAGCTGCGCGCCGTCGATCCGGCAGAGCTCTCGCCAGGTGAATTCGCCTTCCTTGTCCGTGACGCCGTTGAGCGTGTCGGCGTGGGCACGGTCGTGATCGACAGCCTCAACGCTTACATGCAAGCCATGCCCGGCCAGAAGTTCTTGCTTCTGCAGATGCACGAGCTCCTCACCTATTTGAACCAGCAAGGCGTGGTCACCCTGCTCATCCTCGCGCAGCACGGCTTCATAGGCGAAGTCCACAGCGACATTGATCTCAGCTATCTCAGCGACAGCATCTTGCTGTTCCGGTTCTTTGAGGCCGCCGGGTCGGTGCGCACCGCCATCTCCGCAGTCAAGAGCCGGACGACCGCGCACGAGAAGATCATCCGCGAAATCCGCCTGACGAGCGAAGGGATCGAAATCGGCGAAGCTCTGACCGACTTTCAGGGCGTGATGTCGGGTCTGCCGTCCTACGAGGGCAAGGTCGCGATGCTTGGCGCGGAGGCGCCGGTCGCGAATGGATGAGCGGATTCTGATCCTCGCCCCCCGGGGCCGCGACGCGCCCGTGATCGCTGAGACCGTGGCCGTTCTTGGCCACAAGACGCTGATCTGCTCCGACGTGAACGCCTTGACCGCGGCGCTCCAAGGCAAGGCCGGCGCCGCCATCCTTACAGAGGAGGCGCTTGCTGAGCAGGGGAGCTCGGTATTGACGGATTGGCTGTCGGCCCAGCCGCCATGGTCGGACTTTCCCTTCATTGTCCTCGTCACCAAGCAACCTGGACGGCGGACCCAAGCCGACGCCGAACGGCTGCAGGGCATGGGAAACATCGTGCTGCTGGAACGGCCCATCAATGCCGAGACCTTGGTCAGCGCGGCACGATCGGCTGTTCGCGCGCGCCGGCGGCAGTATCTGGCGCGGGACGATCTAGAAAATCGAACCAAGGCGGAAGAGCAGTTGCGCTTCGCCTTGGAGGCTGGCCAGCTCGGCGCTTGGGATCTGGATCTGGAAAGCCACGTCCTCACCACCTCTCCCATAGCCAGGGCTCATTTTGGACGCGCATCGGATCAGGCCATGACCTTGGCCGACGTTGTGGCGGCCGTGCATCCTGAAGACGCCTCTCGACGTCGCGCTAACCTCGATTTCTCCATTACGGAGGGCGGCGACTATCAGGTCGAATATCGCGTGATCTGGCCTGACGGGTCTATTCACTGGCTTCAGGTGCGAGGCCGCCCCAATGACCCGGCGCCGGGCAAGCCCCGGCGGATGTCGGGCGTGACGCTGGACGTAACGGCGCGCAAGGCCGCCGAAGCGGCGTTGATCCTAATGAACGAGACTCTCGAGCGGCGGATCGCCGAGAGCATTCGCGAGCTCAAGCGCTCCAATTCGCGGCTGGTCAACGAGATCAGTGCACGTGAGCAAGCCCAGGCCGCTCTGATCCAAGCTCAAAAAATGGATGCGATCGGCCAGCTGACCGGGGGCATCGCTCACGACTTCAACAACCTGCTGACCGCGATTGTCGGCAATGTCGACATGATCGAGCGGCGCAGCGACGACCCGCGCATCGCGCGCATGGCGGCCAATGCCCGTGAAGGCGTCGAGCGCGCCACCAAACTGACGGCCCAGCTGCTCGCTTTCTCGCGCAGCCAACAGCTCGATCTGCAGGCCGTGGAGGTCGACGCCCTGATCGCTGGGATGGACGATCTGCTCACACGAACCCTGGGGCATAAGGTGGAGGTGCGAACCGATCTGCGCGCGGGCACGATGCGCGCCACCGCCGATCCCAACCAGCTGGAACTGGCGATCCTCAACCTGGCGATCAACGCCCGCGACGCGATGGGCGAGGGGGGCGTGGTGACCTTAGGGAGCCGCCTGGCCGATGACTGGCACGAGGGTCTGCAGCCGGGTCGGCACGTGGTCATTTCAGTACGCGACACCGGTCACGGCATTCCAGCGGATGTGATGCACAAGGTGTTTGATCCCTTCTTCACGACAAAGAGCGTCGGCAAGGGTACGGGTCTGGGGCTGAGCCAAGTCTATGGCATCGCCACCCAGTCGGGCGGTACCGTGCGCATCGACAGCACCGTCGGCGTCGGTACGGTGATCGAGATCTGGCTGCCGGTCAGCGATGCGGCAGAGCGGCTGCGGCCAAGCGAAATGCCGGTGAATGAGACGCCGCTGAGCCAGGGCGAACGAGTCCTTGTGGTAGATGACGATCCTGGGGTTAGGCACTTCATCGTCCAGTGCCTGAAGTCGCTCGGGTACGCGGTCACCGAGGCGGCCAGCGGCAAGGAAGGGCTCAATCGCCTCGACGCTGATCGCCCCGATCTGTTGGTGGTGGACTTCGCCATGCCTGGCATGACCGGCGCGCAACTGGCCGCTCAAGCCCGTCTGGGGGCCCCCGACTTGGCCGTGCTCCTCGTGACCGGTTATGCGGACGCCCGCGCAATCAAGGATCTCGTTAGCTCCGAGGAGGTTCTACGGAAGCCGTTCAAGGTCAGCGAACTGGCGATCGGTGTGAGGCGCGCTCTGGAGGAAGCCGGCGTGGTGGAGGCCTAGGTCGCCATGCAATGCCTGAAGCGGCCGAGCGCAGGGTTCGTTCAATTGCAGCTCCGCGCGCCGCCAAGACCGGACGCCTAATCGCAAGATGACGCGCGACCTCTTGGTCGGGAGCGGGCCACATTTTGCGTCAGGCCATTTCGCGCATCATCACAGCTTCAAGCTTCTTGATGGACGGCACCGTGAAACGACGCCCCAGTGAACCGTCGCGAAGGTAGATTTGAACATCCGAGTGCTCCCCGGCCTCTGCGAGGCCCTGCGCCAACCTGATCGCAGCGCTCTCCGCGGAAGCCCCGCTCTTGAAAAAGAGATCGTTCTCGACGGCGTCGCTGCGCACCATCCAGCCACCTTCGGCTGGGACGATTTCAATGGTTTTCATTGATACCTCCAAGCTGAACGGCTCCATGATTTAGAAGCCGGACAACTGCCGTCAAGGAGTGGCCATTCGTCAGGTCGAGCGGGATGCTCAGGGCCTCAGTCCCGACGCCGATCATGTAGGCCGCGAACGAATCCGCTAGCTGTCCGGCTTGCGGACCCGCCACAGGTCGCGGCCCTGGCCGCCGAGGCCGGGCGGCTGAGCCGCGAGGTCGGCGCCCCGAGCGCGCGGGGCTAGTCCGGAACGCTGGCCTTGCTGACCATGATGGTGACCGTCACGCGGCGCGCCTCACTGGCGCTCTTCGGCGGATCGGGATCATCGACGATCGAGGACTCGCCGAGCGCGGTCGAGGGCACGAACTGGCCCGGCAGCACGCCGGCGTTCTCAAGCAGGTAGGTCTTCACGGCGGCTGCGCGGCGGGCGCTGAGGCGCTTGTTGGCGGCCGCATCGCCGGTGGGATCGGCGCGGCCGACGATGGCCAGCCGGTAGCCGCTGGGGATCGCCTTGGCCTTGGCGGCGATGGCCTGCAGCTCGTTCTTGCCCTCGGCGGTCAGGGCCGCGCTGCCGACGCCGAAATAGACGTTAGCGCGACCGGCGGCGACCAGGTTGCCGATGTTGTTGAGTCGCGCCTCCTGCTGGGCGACCGTCTCCTCGGTCTCGGCCAGGCCCGCCTGGATCTGCTGGGCGGTCTTCAGGTCGGAGGTCTTGAAGGTGATCGCGTCGGCGCTGACTTCCTGGCCCGTGGAAACGCCGGTGACCTCGATCGCCAGCCCGCGGATCAGGTCGCTGGCCTGCCGGTCCTCGCGGCGCAGGATGCCCGCGCCCTGGGTGCCTTCGATGCGGGTGCCGGCGCTCAGGTTGACCTGTCGGTCGCCGGCCGGCGTGCGCACCACGATCCGGTTGTCCTTGTGCGAGACGATCATGCCATTGAAGGTCTCCGGGCCGGCGGCCTGGCCGAACGAGGCGGCTGGGGCGACCAGCAGGGCGGCCCCTGCCATGAGAGCTGCAGCTTTGCGGATCATCGCACTTCTCCATGCCTGCAAAGCGCAGGTTGGAGCTGTGCTAGCGCTAGGCTCGCGCCCGCGACATCGGATGAACACCTGAGCCGGCCAGGGGGTCGCCCTGAGCCAGCGCAGACGCTCAGCCCCTCAGAACTTGTAGTCGACGCCGATGCGCAGAAGGTTGGCGTGGGTGGGCCTCGGTCCCCGAGCCGCTGGCTTGGCCGAGCAGCGGGCGCAGGGGGCACATCGACCAGTCGAGCCCGCAGGACACCTCGATGCAATCCTGGCTGCCAGCGCTGCGACGTCGCCTAAACAGGCTGAGGTCGAATTTCGCTAATGATTTGGGCGGCTTCCTCGACGCCGCCTTCTTGCGAAATTAGCCACGCAACCTCCTTGGCTCGGCTCTGGATCTCTGCTCGATCCGCCTCGATGACGGCGCTCGCCAACCTTTCCGGCGTGAGCCTACGGCGGTCCAGCGCTCGTGGCCCAAGACCGACGCTTTCGATCTGACGAGCCCAGAACGGCTGATCGGCCATGAACGGGCAGGCGATTATCGGCTTTCCAGCACGCAACGAGCTCGCGGTCGTACCAGCCCCGCCGTGATGAAGGGTCGAGTTGACCCGCTCGAAGAGCCAATCATACGGCGCTTGTTCGGTGAACAGGCAGGTCTCTGACAAACCGCGATCCACCAGGGAGCCGCCTGCTCCGACGAGCAGCCCTCGTTTCCCAGCACGGGCCAGTCCCTCAGTCACGGTCGTGGTCAACTGCACTGGGTCGAGACCTGGCAGGCTACCAAATCCCACCGCGACCGGCGGATCGCCTGCCTCCAGGAAAGAGCGCAGCCGCTCCGGCGGTTCATACTGCGGTGTGTCGAGGAACCAGAAGCCTGTCACATGGACCGATGGCGGGAAGTCGGACGGTCGAGACAAGAGGTGACGGCTGTAGGCGTACAGCGTGGTTGCAGGCTTCGGAGGCTTTCCGCGGGGCGGGAGCATAAGGGTGTGTTCACGCCAATCCCGGATGGGCTTGGCGAATAGGACGTCGGCGCTGTTCGTCATCAGGCCATGACTCGCTCGATTGAGCGGCCCCAGGTTGGCGAACGGAAGCATAGGACTGGGATAGGCACGGGTCGGCGTGAAGCCAGGAATAGGCGAAGCCAGTACGAACGGCTTACCGAGCGCTCCGGCGATATGGGGCATCGCGATCGACTTGGGATGGGCGACGATGACGTCCGGCTGAAACGCGCGGGCGACGGCCCACTCCCTCTGCATCAGATCCTGCATGAGCGGTCCGACGTATTTCAGAAGCTTGAATCCAGCGCTGAAGCCCTGTCCTGCGGCCACCGCCGCCTTGCCCTCGGGGCTGTCGAGCAGATCCAGAAACCCGCCTGGCAGTTCGGCGAAGTCGATGTTGCGAGCCGCAGCCAAGGGGGCGAACTGTGATGGCGCGCCGAGTTGCACCTCATGCCCCTTCGCCTTCAGTGCGCAGGCCAAGGCGATGAAGGGCTGAACGTCGCCGCGGGTCCCGAGGGTGTGGAGCGAAATACGCATGGGCTCTCCCATCACCCCTAGCGGGCGACGAGGGCGCGAGATAAACAGACCGTTGGTCGGTTTTCAAGCGGGGGCGACACCGTGAGCGCACGCACCAAACAGCAGCGAGGCCGGGACCGTCGCGACCAACTTCTGGACTGCGCCGAAGATCTGTTCTTCACGAAGGGCTACGAGGCGGCCAGCATTCAGGACCTGATGCAGGCCGCTGGCGTCTCGAAGGGGGCCGTATATCACCACTTCATCTCGAAGGAGGAAGTGCTGGAGGCGATCAGCGTCAGGCTCGCCGAGGCCGCAGCCGCAAGCGTGGCAAACATAGCATCGGACCCGTCGCTAAACGCCGTCGACAAGCTTAACTGCATCTTTCAGGCGCTCCGGAGCCGCAAGGCAGTCGAATGGCCGAGGTTTGCCGGGAGCTACGAGGGGCTCTTCGCCCCCGGCAACGTCGCGCTTTTCCACCGGATCAACCGCGCAATGAACCAGGTCATGACGCCGCTTTTTGCCAGGGTCCTGGCGGAAGGCGTCACCCAGGGGCTTTTTCGGATTGCGGACCCCCAGGCCGTCGCAGAAATGATCCTGGCTGTGCAAGGCGCGATGCACCCAGCTTTGGTGGAGGCAGCCGCCAGCGACGGAGGCGTCTCGGGCGCAGCGGGCGCCGCCCTCGTTCAGACTCGCATGGCGCAGATCGGGATAGCGATAGATCGGTTGCTAGGACTTACAGACCGTACGATCCACTTCGCGGAAGCTAGCGGGAACTCGGCGAGTCTCTAGAGGAATCGAAGCGGGCTATCCAAACGTCGGCTGCGGCTGGAAGGCGGACGTTGGGTCGCAGTGCGCGCCGCCTCCGATCCCCTCTTGTTCTTTTGTCACAAGAGCCGTTTCAGGGGGGCACGTCAGGACCGCCCATCGCGCGCCGCTAGAAGACGCTGGCGCGCTAGCAGTTCTTCGCCAATCACCCCGAATGGCGCGACACCACGCCGGTCACCGGCCGCTTTCACTGGAAGTGGTACTACGCCATGCATCAGGTCGGGGACGAGGCGGTGGCCGAGCAGGTTGCGGACTATCGGGCCCACCTTCTGGCCCGCCAGAACCTGAGCGAGAAAGTCGGCTGGATGCTGCCCAGCGTCGGCGCGCAGGTTCTACTTCACAGGATCGCCGACACCGATCTGGTGGCGCAGCTGGCCTACCAGGACAGCATCGCCGCCTTCCACGAACGGCTGCGACGGTTCTTCTATCCCTATCTGTTCACAGATCGGCCGTTCACCCGCGCCGATTTCGACCGCCTGCCGAACTATGAGGCGCGGACAGCGACCGGCAGCCTGCCGTCGCTGTCACTCGGAGCCTTGGTCGCCGGCGCCTTGCTGGCCTGCGCCGGCGCCGCGGTGGCGGTACGAGGGATCGTGCGACGGAGATGAGAGCCGGGGCAGCGCGCGGCTCCGTCCCGATCGGCATAAGGGCGAACGGGCCAACACGACTTCGGCGATCAGTGAAGCCGCACGAGCGTGGGGGAGCGGCGGCGAGAGTCTGCTTCCCGCCCTGGCCGCCCGACCGGTCGACGGCCCGAAAGCAGACGCACCATGCGTCAGGCACGGGTAGGAAGCGGACGTGCGCGAGATCGCGCGTATATGTTGCCGGCATGGCCGACGTCCTCCCCAGTATCGATCTCAGCGACAGGGAGCTCCGAGAGGTCACGCGGTACGCTGCGGCTTGTGCACGGCCGGCATTGGCGATCTTCGAGCATGCCCGCCCGCGCGACGAGCGCCCGCGAGCCGCAATAGCTGCAGCGGACGAATTCGCCGAGGGAGCAAAGCGGAGCAAGGCGCTCCGAGATAGAGCTTGGGCGGCGCAGCGAGCCGCTCGCGAAGCTCGCGAGGTAGGCCTCAGCGCCGCCGACAATGCCGCGCTCGCCGCTGTCGCGGCGGCCGGCGCGGCGTTCCTGCACCCGCTGTCGAAGGCGACTCAGGTGAAACACATTCTCGGGGCGGCTGCGTACGCGGCGCGGGCTTTCGAACTCCTGGCCGATGGCAAGGCCGTGATCGGGGCCGGCTACCTCAGGCAAACAGAATCCATCGCACCGCCTATCGTAAGGGATGTGCTGAAGCGCTATCCCAACGCTCCCTCCGGGGGCGCACGCGTCGGAGAGCTAGTCCGTCAACTCGATTTCTTGCTCAGGTGAAAGTGGCTCGGCGACTTCGCCAAAGGTCGGAGCTGGCCGAGCCTTAGGCGCCCTTTAGCGGACCTCAACCAGTGTCCGCTTCTCGGCTTCGCGCCAACTTCCGCAAGCGGCGCAAGGCCACCCAAATGGGTGCGTCTTAAGTTGCATGTCGGGCCTACCTAACGCTGTCCGGCCAAGACGTTGATATCGCTACTTGGTGGAATTTCCCCCAACTTGACGATCCAAGCCAAGGCCGTCTCAATTGGCGCGTGCCCATCTTAAGCCTGTCCATAGACGTGCCATGACGGCGTCTGCGCGACGCTGAGGCTTTGGTGAATGGATGTCGGTCGGCGTCGGCGGGCTAGACGCTAACTTGGGCGCGATCACGTACGGCGAGATCAATCCGCTGGCGAGGCGTGACCTTGGACGGCATTGTTCCGTGGAGAACCATCCTGTCGTCCGACATCGGTGCGATGAACTGAACGAGGTGGCGCAGTGTCTGAGGGGGCGGCCGAGGGATAGGCGGCCTCAGGTGTCACGGGCGTGCCGGGCGGTGCGTTCGACTACTGCTACGACATCAGCAAGATGAACGAACCGTCGCTCACCCCGGCGAGCCTTACCGCAGTCAGCACGTCAGCCAACTCCTCTAGGGCAGCCGCGACTGCACGTTCCGAAATCTCTGGCGGTGAGGGTGGTCTCACGCGAATTGATCCGCCCTAGCCGCGACCGCGAGGTTCCGCGAGGGGGACCAATTCGCTGCGAATGAAGGCGATGCGACTGAGCAGCATCTCAGCGTGCTCGGCTGTCGGTGCGACCTCGATCGGGTAGCTGTCGGAGAGGTCGCGCCCCGCCAGGACATTGTCGGCCCAGTCCTGCGCGATCGCGCAATAGAGCTTAAGCGCCAGAGCCGGGGTCGGAGTGTCGTCAGTCTCGAAGTGCATGGAGGGGAGGTCGCCTACGACCGCCCATCGCTCGGCGTCCTCGGGTTTTCCGCCGGGCGCGAAGCGTGCCAGGAAAAGGCCGATCATCGGCGCCACGCCAAACGCAAGCACGAGGTCGACAATCGGCGGCGTCCAGCTGTCGGGGTCCATAAAGGCGTGTGCCTCTGCGGCCAGCGCATCGAGCCGCTCGACTTCAGCCGCGCTCTCGTAATCGAGATCGCGGCCGAAGGGAAAGCCGGATGTGTCGACGCTGATATCCATGGCCGACCCTAACTTGGTCGCGCCTACGAGGGAAGAACAAAAGGGGATCGTGGGGCGCTACTCTTGTCTACCTCACCTGGGCCGATGCCTACACAACAACGTCCTTCGGCGGAATGTCGTCCTCGCTCGAAAGGCCCAACAGGTCATTCCAGAAGTGCACAGGCGTATCGGTCCGGACACGACCGCTTAGGACGCCTGTAATGTTGGGAATGATGCCCAGTAGGCCTAAGCCCCGCACGACGGAACCGCGCGGCCGCGGCGCGTGGGTCGGCGGTTCGACCCTGCCGCCGAATGCGCGGGCTATGCTTGAGCGTTTCCCCCAGCGTGAGCGATCGTCTTTGTGACTCGCCTGATGCTCGTCGGGATCCATAGGTTGAATGTTGTCGAGCGTGTTGGTTCCACCATCTGCGATGGCGCGTATGTGAGCGACATCATACCGCCGACCGTCCGCTGTACGGGGCCAGGGCCTGCCGTTGGCGCGCTCCCATTCGGAGGTCACGAGCCGTCCGCGTCGAAATGTGAGGGGGAAGTAGGGGAGGCTCAGCGCTGACCGCAGTTCCTCACCCCGACAGAATGGTCGCAAATTTGCGCACGATGTCCCGAACAAAAAGAGAACTTTGTTCGCGGCAGTGCTGGAGAGCGCCGCAGGTGGAGCTTCGCATGCTCCGGTAGTGAGTGGAGAGTAACCAAGCTCGTGGCGCTGGGCGGAGATGTGCGCACTATGGCCGCCGGCTAGGTAAAGGACGGCTTCATCAGCTTGAGGCAGCAGAAGACCGACGAGCCTCTCGAAATTCCAATCTACGATGCCATGAAGGCGTCCTTGGCAGCGTTCAGGAGCGGTCAGTTGGTGCTACTAAAGAAACTCAAATCGAACGAACCCGCCGCCTATTCTATGTTTGCTGCGCATGTGCGATAACGGAACTTGCAGTGATCCAAGTCACGCAGGACGTTGCCGCTGCGGAGCAGGCTGTGCGCAACATGAACCTGTTTCGCCGGATCAGATACTTGCAGAGGCGTCGCTAATCTAGCGCAACCGGCCCGGCTCGACCCGTTGGGCGGTCCCCTCAACGTCCGCCAATAGCCCGACGCCGATCTAAGACTATGCTCTGGAGGTCCCCCGATATTGGGTTTTGATATATCGGGCCACTTTTAAGTTGTGAGCGGGCCACTCTTAAGTTGGACAACGACAAACGTTCTGGCGGCCCGCCGCTGATGAAGACGGGCAATATGTCTACGCTATAGCGCTATGACTGCTCGTAGTGCGTGGCTGGAGCGTGATTGACTTGGAGCGCTCCGGCCCAGAGGACCGCCGGTCGGCGTCGCCTAATGTTGGTGCGCGTCGTCGTGACAGAGCGGCGCAAGGTCCGCCGGCAGAGGCATCGGCCTTTCCGCCGGGACATCGGCGCCTCCCGTGTTTCCCGTCGGGAGCCTCCCCATCCGGGACAGCAGGCCTCCCGCGGCAAGCCGTAGGACCTGGCCACGCACCTCCCGCCCGTCTCGACGGCGCCAGCCGATCTTGAGCATCATCCAATGCGTCCAAGAATGGGCCCCGGCCCACGGTTGGCCAAGGATGTGGGCCCGCTCCAGCCGGCGAAACGCTTCCTGTAGATCGCCGCCCACGTAGGCGGCCTTCGCCATGGAGGCCTCGAGTTCGTAGGCCCTCCGACGGGCGAATGTCCGGATCATCGCCACGCCCTGCTCCTCCCTCTAGACGCCAGTCTTGGCAGTGCGCTCGAAGCGCAGGAGGCGCAGCGCGTTCGTGGTGACCAGCACGGTCGCGCCCGTATCGGCGAGGATCGCCATCCAGAGCGGCGTGGCGCCGACGATCGTCGTTCCCAAAAACATTGCTTTGAGCCCCAGGGCGATGGCGACGTTCTGCCAGATGTTGCGCAGTGTCCCGCGGGAGAGGCGAACCAGGTCGGCGACGCCGGTGACCTTGTCGTTGAGCAGGGCCGCATCCGCGGTTTCCAGCGCCACATCCGTGCCCCCGCCCATGGAGACCCCTACCGACGCGGCGGCGAGCGCCGGCGCATCGTTGATGCCGTCCCCGATCATGGCGATCAGCCCGTGCGCGCGCAGGTCCTGGATCCGGGAGAGCTTGGCGTCCGGCAGGAGCTCGGCCTCGACCTCGATCTGCAGTGTCTCGCCGATGGCGCGGGCTGCACGTGCGTTGTCGCCGGTCAGCATCACCGTTCGCAGGCCCATGGCCCGCAGTTGCGCAAGTCCTTCGACCGCGTCGGGCCTCGGCTCGTCACGCAACGCCACGGCGCCCAGCGGCCGCTTGCCCTCCAGCACGACGACCACGGTCTTGCCGGCGTCCTCCAGCGCTTGCAGGGCCGCGGTCTGCTCGGCCGTCAGGGTCGCCTGTTCGGCGGCGAAGCGAGGCGAGCCGACCGAGACGAAGCCCGTGCGCAGTCGGCCGGTGATGGCCTTCCCCGGCGTGGCGGTCACGCCATAGGCCAAGGGGATGGCGAGGCCCTGGCCCTCAGCTCTGGCGATGATCGCCAGCCCGAGCGGATGGTTCGAGCCTCTCTCGACGGCCGCCGCCTTGGCCAACAGATCGTTCTCCTCGCCGTCGAAAGCGACGACATCGGTGACCTGAGGCCGGCCGACGGTCAGGGTGCCGGTCTTATCAAAGGCGACCGTCGTTACCTTGCCCAAGGTCTCCAGCGCCGCGCCGCCTTTCACGAGCAGACCCTTGCGGGCGCCCGCCGCCAAGCCTGACGCGATCGCCGCGGGGGTAGAGATGACTAGGGCGCAGGGACAGGCGATGAGCAGCACGGCCAGACCGCGATAGATCCACGTGTGCCACTCGGCTCCGGCGACCAGCGGCGGCAGCACGATGATGAGGCCGGCGGCGGCCATGGCGGCCGGCGTGTACCAGGCGCTGAACCGGTCGATGAAGCGGGCCATCGGCGCCCTGGCGCTCTGGGCTTCCTCGACGAGGTGGATGATGCGAGCGATCGTGTTGTCGGCGGCCGCCTTGGTGATGGCGATCCGCAGTTGGCCGTTGCCGTTGATAGTCCCGGCGTAGATCTCGGCGCCTGGGCCCTTGGCGACAGGCACGGACTCGCCCGTGACCGGAGCCTGGTTCACCTCGGAGGTTCCGCTGATGACTTCCCCGTCGGAGGGGGCGCGGTCTCCGGGTCGGACGATAACGATATCGCCCACAGCGAGGTCGGCCGCGGCCACCTGTTCGGCGACGCCGTCGCGTTCGCGAAGCGCCGTGCGCGGGACAAGGTCGACCAGCGCCCGTATCCCGGCGCGCGCCTTCGACGCGGCGACCCCCTCAAGAAGTTCACCCACCGCGAACAGGAAGACCACGACGGCGGCCTCCTCGGCTTCGCCGATCGCGATCGCGCCGGCGGCGGCCACCGACATCAGGGTCTCAATGCTGAACGGCGTGCCCGACAGGGAGCCGACCGCCGCCCGACGGGCGATGGGCGCCAGTCCGACCAGGGTCGCCAGCGCGTAGACCCAGACGGTCCAACCTGGCGCCAAGCGGTCGATGACGAAGGCCGTGGCCAGCGCCAGCCCGGAGGCGATGGCGAGTTGCGCCTTGCGCGATCGCCACCAGACCTCGTCGCTGGGGGCTCCGACCGCGGCGGCGGCGGTCCCGTCGTCGCCGGGTGTGTAGCCCAGGGTCCGGATACGCTCGCGGATCGTCGAGGGCGAAGTGCGGTCGGCGTCATAGGCCAGCGTGAGCCGCTGCAGGCCATAGTTGACGTCGATGTCGCTCACGCCGGGAAGTCTCTTGAGCGCATTCTCGATCTTGGTCGCACAGGCGCCGCAATCCATGCCGTCGACGCGGAGTTTCAGAGCGGTCGTCATCGTGGCGCTCCACGGCGCGTCGCCGCTGCGGTCCGCTGGCGGGCCGTTCTCATCGGGATGTTCTCCTCAACGCTACGCCGCGACCGTACAGCCTCTAGTCGCTAGAGGATCAAGCCACGTTTGAACACAAGGCTGAGGTCGGCTGGACCGGCGAACAACCGCTTCATCCGGACAGTGAGATGAAGGCGGGACCAAGGGGCATCCAGCGCGGTGCGATCACTGTCCGTCGCCGGTCCAGATCAGTTCTGACCGCGATCAGAGCGCTTTGCGCGCACAGGTCCAGGCCATCTGGCCCGCGCCCATCTGGCGGGTCATCGTATCGACGTCCGAGAAGCCGGCCGTCGACACCAGCCGCTCGACCTCAGCGATCGAGCGGATATGGTAGATCTCTGGCGGAAAGTCTCGAGCGAACCCCGCGTCCTCGCCAGGCCGGAAACCGATGACCAGCCGACCGCCGGTCTCCATAACACGATGGATCTCCGCCAGATCCCGCTCTGGGCTTGGCCAGAAGTAGATCGTGTGGACAGAGAGCAGCTTGTTGAAGCTGCCATCGCCGAACGGGAGACGCCCGCTCGCGCCGAGGATCAAAGTCATCCGATCCGTCCGCAGGACCTTGGCGTTTCGCCGCCGCGCGATGTCGAGCATCACCGTGGACGGATCGATTCCCGCTAGGCGCCCCTTCGTGACCTGCAGGGCCGCGGCGGCCAGCGTTCGGCCATGGCCAAAGCCCACCTCCAGCAGCCGATCGTCCGGTTCCAGGTCAAGGCGCTGAAGGGCGATCCGATTCGCCGCCTCTGTCTCGTGAGCCATGATCCGGCCGACAATCTGGCCGAGGAGACCGTGCGGCTGACGGCCCTGCCGAGCGATGAGGCTGGATCGCTTCACGATGCTTCTCCATGACCGCGCAAGCCGGGCGCCGGGGCCGCCGCCGGCCTCATGCAACTGACCGAACCGGGGTAGTGGCGCACCGTCACCCGACCTTCGACAGCGGGCGACCAATTGTGGCGGCGTACCGCGGCGAGCGGAGGATCGAACGTCATGGGGCGGGCTCCAAGTGGCGCGGGGATCACGCCCTCCGCCCTGCGCGAAGTCTCGCCGGTTTCGAAATCGGCAAAACTCCTGCGGGATCAGTCGGCGTCGGGAATCGACCAGTCCACCTGGGCCGCGCGGCGCCACTCGGTCGGCGTCTGGCCGGTGGCTTCCCGGAAGGCGCGGTTGAAAGGCCCGAGCGAGCCGAAGCCGACGTCGTAGGCGATGGTCGCCACCGAAGCTCGCGCTTTGGCCGGATCGGCCAACGCCAGTTTCGCGGCAGCGATCCGGCGCTCGTTCACGAAGGCGGCGAAGTTGCGATAGCCGAGTCCCTCGTTGATCAACCGACGCAGGTGATGCTCCGGCGTCCCCAGCCTGGCGGCCAGGGCGCGGATCGTCAGACCCTCCTCGCGCCAAAGTTCCTGGCCGCCCAGCGCCTCTCGAAGCCGCGCCAACAGCGGCTGGTCCCGAGGATCGATCTGCCGCGCGCCGTTGCGGTCCGCGGCCGGGCCGAACAACTGCGGCTCGGCGCGCAAGAACACCGCGCCGCCGGCGATACTCAGCAAGAGCAGGCTAACGGCTGCAAGCATGGAGAGCTGGTCCGCGGGGCGGGAGAAGAGCTCAGCCGACTGCACGCCGACAACGGCCAGAGCATACAGCGCCGCCGCGGCGAGCAGCGGACCGCGCAGACGCCGGCGAGCCTCGACGAGGTCGCCGCGCCAACCGGTCCAGATCACGACGAGCACGTGCAGCAACAGGGTCGCGCCCGCCAGATTGTGGATAAGCCACAGCCACCGCGCGATGGGCGGCGGCGCGAGGGTAGCAAGGCCCCCAATCAAGAGGAGCGCCATGGCGGGAAGCAGCCGACCGAACCCCGGACGCCGGTTGTCGCCGAACAGCTCGGTGGCGAACGCCCAGAAGAGTCCCGCTCCCATCACCGACAGCATCCAGACCGGGGCGGCGGCGGCGCCCAGGATCGCGAATGCGGCCGGCGACTGCGTGAGCGTGTGAGCCGCCGCGGCCATGCAGAACAGGGCGCCCGTGAGGCGCGCGGGGGTTCGGCCGCCCTGGGCCAGGCCCACGGCGAGCAGGACGAATGCGCCCACCGCGGCGCCTCGGATCAGAATCTCTGCAAATGGGGCTTGCTGCACCTTTGGCGCCTAACCCTTGTTCCAGACCCGCAGTTGGGCGACGGCGACGATAGTTCAAAGTCAGCGCGGCGACGCCAGCCCATTCGCGGCCCCGAGCGGACGTCGCACGGATTGACATCGGGTAAGTGTAAACTTACGGTAAGTAATGACTTACGGTAATGCACTCGCCGCGCTCGCCGACCCAACGCGCCGGGCGATCTTCGAAAGCTTGAAGGCCGGCCCAAGTGCCGTTGGGGTGATCTCCGACCACCTACCGGTCAGCCGGCCGGCGGTTTCGCAGCACCTTAAGGTGCTCAAGGCGGCGGGGCTCGTCGCAGATCGGGCCGAAGGCGCACGCCGTGTCTACTTCATCGACCCCAAGGGCCTGGGCGTCCTGCGCGCTTGGCTCGACCAGTTCTGGGACGGAGCGCTGAACGCCTACGCCGCCGAAGTCGATCGGCAGGCCCATGAGGAGGACAATACGCCATGACGCAGCAGACCATCACGATCGCCCCGGTTCGCAAACGCACCCGGGTCAACGCCGATCCGGCAAGGGCGTTCGAGATCTTCACCCAAGGCATGAGCCGCTGGTGGCCCGCCGAGCACAGCATCAACCGCTCGCCGATCGCCGCGATCGTTCTGGAGCCGCGGGCCGGCGGCCGCTGGATGGAGCGCGGCGAAGACGGCAGCGAGTGCCAGTGGGGCCAGGTGTTGGCCTGGGAGCCGCCGTCACGGCTCGTGCTGGCGTGGCAGATCACGGCGCAGTGGCAGTACGATCCGGAGCTGATCACCGAGGTCGAGGTTCGCTTCTCGCCGGACGGCGCGGGCACGCTCGTGGAGTTGGAGCATCGCCTCGCCGGTTACGGCGAGGCGGCCGAACAGATGCGCCAGGTGTTCGACGGACCGGCGGCCTGGGAAGGTACGCTTGAGCGTTTCGCCAAGGCGGTCGGCTAGGTCCGATCGGACGACATTCGGCTCCTGATCGGAGAGGGCGCGTATGGGGGCGGGCCGATGGTGCGGGCCCATGTTCGCGTCTATGGTTCCCGTTTCAGAGGTGTTCAGAATGTCGACCCGATCCCATTGGGACACCGTCTACGGGACCAAGGCCGCGACCGAGGTCAGCTGGTTTGAGCCGAGCGCCGATCTCTCACTGGCGCTGATCGCCCGGGCCGGCGTCGCGTTCGACGCCCCCATCATCGATATCGGGGGCGGCCTGTCGCCCCTGGCCGATGGATTGGCGGCGGCCGGGTACGGCGACGTGACGGTGCTCGACGTCTCAGCCGAGGCGATCCGGCTACGGCTTGCGCGTCAGGCGTCCGAGGTCCCGATCCGCGGCATCGCGGCGGACCTGCTCACCTGGCGTCCGGACCGCAGCTATCAGGTCTGGCACGACCGCGCCGTGCTGCATTTCCTCACGGAGGCAAGCGATCAGGCGCGCTATCGCCGGACGCTGATGGACGCGCTCGTGCCGGGCGGTCAGGCGATCATCGCCACCTTCGCGCCAAGCGGGCCGGAACGCTGTTCGGGTCTTCCGGTGCGCCGTTATGGTCCCGAGGACCTGCAGGCCCTGATGGGACCTGACTTCACCATGGTGGAGAGCTTCGAATTCGACCACCTGACGCCGGGAGGCCAGACGCAACGCTTCCACGTCGCGCGCCTGGAACGCTCGCAGTGACCCAGCGCAGGTGTCTGGACCAGCGCTGAGCGAGACGGGTTCTCGAACTCAGGCTGGGTCCAGCACCTCGATAACCGGGCATGACGACGCCGTGCCGCACGCGCAGCGAGCGACCGCGTCGTCAAGCACCGCCTCCAGCGCCCCGCTGGCCGTGAGCCAGGTGACGATCGGACCATCAGCAGGATGACGGCCTCCCCGAGCGGAGCGCCTCTGGCTTCGTCATTCGCGCCCGGCCGCGGGGGCCGGATCTGTCGGAGCGGGTCTTGGACGGCAAGCCAAGTTCAGGCGGGCCCGAGCGCCCGATGCGACCTGGAGGTCGCATCGGGCTCCGCGGGTAGACCAGCGCTCGGCTTACCCGGCGTCCGGGACGAGGCTTGCCTGCGCCTTGCGCGCCCATGACCGCCCGTGGACCAACCGGTAGAGGGCCGGCAACACCAAGAGGGTCAGCAAGGTCGAGGAGAGCACCCCGCCGATCACCACGGTGGCGAGCGGACGCTGCACCTCCGCGCCAGCGCCGACATTGAAGGCCATGGGCACGAAGCCGAGGCTGGCGACCAGGGCGGTCATCAGCACCGGCCGCAGGCGGGTGACGGCGCCCTCGCGGATCGCCTCGTCCAGCCCCTTGCCCTCGGCGAGCAGGTTGCGGATGAAGCTGACCATCACCACCCCGTTCAGCACCGCCACGCCCGAGAGCGCGATGAAGCCGACGGCCGCGGAGATCGAAAGCGGCAAGCCGCGCAGCAGCAGAGCCGCCACCCCGCCGGTCAGCGCCAGGGGCACGCCGGAGAAGACGATGGCGCTATCCTTGACCGACCGGAACAGGGCGAAGAGCAGGCCGAAGATCAGCAGCAGCACGGCGGGGACGACCAGCTGCAGCCGCTTGGCCGCCGAGATCAGCTGCTCGAAGGTGCCGCCGTAGGTCACCCAATAGCCGCTCGGGAGCTCCACCTCGGCGCCGACCTTGGTTCGAACCTCCTCGATGAAGGAGCCCAGGTCGCGGCCGCGGACATTGGCGGTGACCACGACCCGGCGCTTGCCGTTCTCGCGGCTGATCTGGTTGGGGCCGATCTCGACCTCGACCTTGGCCACTTCCGAGAGCGGCACGAAGCCGCGCGGCCCCGCGCCGCCGGCCGGGAGCGGAATGCGCAAACGGCCGATCTCATCGACATTGCGTCGGATGTCCTCGGGCAGGCGCACGACGATGTCGAAGCGCCGGTCGCCCTCGAAGATCTGGCCTGCCACTGAGCCGCCCAGCGAAGTGGCGACCACCGCCTGGACGTCCTCGATATTGAGGCCCAGGCGCGCCAGCGCGGCGCGGTCCGGGGTCACCTGCAGCACCGGCAGGCCGGTGATCTGCTCAAGGCCCACGTCCTGCGCGCCCTCGATGCCGTCGACGACGCCTTTGACGGCGCCACCGAGCTCCAGGAGTTGCTCCAGATCATCGCCGAACACCTTCACCGCCACATCGGCGCGGACGCCGGAGAGCAGCTCGTTGAAGCGCATCTGAATGGGCTGGGTGAACTCGTAGTTGTTGCCCGGAACCTGGGCGACGGCGGCCTGCAGCTCCTCCACCAGCTTGGCCCGAGGCTTGCGCGGATCGGGCCAGTCCTTGCGGTCCTTCAGCATGATGAAGGTGTCGGCGACCGAAGGCGGCATCGGATCGGTGGCCACCTCGGCGGTGCCGAGCTTGGTCACCACCCGCTCGACCTCCGGGAACGTCTTGATCTTGGCCTCCAACGCCGTCTGCATCGAGATGGCCTGACTGAGGCTGGTGCCTGGAATGCGCAGTGCGTGCATGGCGATATCGCCTTCGTCGAGGCTCGGCACGAACTCCGAGCCCATGCGGCTGGCGGCGAAGCCGGCCAGCAGGACCAGGGCGACCGCGCCGGCCACGAAGGCGGTGCGCCAGCGCAAGGCGAGCTCCAACGCCGGGCCGTAGACCTGGCGCGCGCCGCGCATCAGCGGGCTTTCCTTCTCCTCGACCTTGCCGGTGACGAAGAGCGCGACGGCGGCGGGGACGAAGGTCAGCGAGAGGACGAGGGCCGCGGTCAGGGCCAGGACCACGGTGATGGCCATGGGGTGGAACATCTTCCCCTCGACGCCCGTGAGCGCGAAGATCGGCACATAGACCAGCGTGATGATCAGCACCCCGAACATCGAGGGCCGGATCACCTCGTCGGTGGCGCTGGCCGCCAGGCTGAAGCGCTCGTCCCGGGTCAGGACGCGACCCAGCCGGTGCTGGGCCTCGCCGAACCAGCGCAGGCAGTTCTCGACGATGATCACCGCGCCGTCGACGATCAGACCGAAGTCCAGAGCCCCCAGGCTCATCAGGTTGCCGGAGACCTTGGTCTGCACCATGCCGGTGATGGTCATCAGCATCGAGATCGGGATAATCGCCGCGGTGATCAGCGCTGCGCGGATGTTGCCGAGCAGCAGGAAGAGCACGACGATGACCAGCAGCGCGCCTTCGAGGAGGTTCGTCGCGACCGTGCGGATGGCGCGGTCGACAAGGTCAGTGCGGTCATAGATCGCCTGCGCCGTCACGCCGGCCGGCAGGGCCTTGGCGGCCTCTTCCAGCCGCTCGGCCGCGGCGCGTGCGACGGTGCGGCTGTTCTCCCCCACCAGCATGATCACCGTCCCGAGGACGACTTCCCGGCCGTTCTCAGTCGCCGCCCCGGTGCGGAGTTCCTCGCCGAGGCCGACATCGGCCACGTCGGCGATCCGGATCGGAACCCCGCCGCGGTTGGAGACGATGATGCCGCGCAGGTCCTCGACGCCCGAGGCCTGGCCCGGCACGCGGACGAGGTACTGCTCGCCGAAGCGTTCGACATAGCCCGCGCCGACATTGGCGTTGTTTCGTTCCAGCGCCCCGATCACCTCGGTCAGGGTCAGGCCATAGGCCGAGAGCCGTTCGGGCAAGGGGGTGACGTGGTACTGCCGCTCGAAGCCGCCGATGGTGTTGACCTCGGTGACGCCGGGCGTGTTGCGCAACTGCGGCCGGATCACCCAATCCTGCAGGGTCCGCAGGTCTTCCGGCGTATAGAGCTGGCCGTCGGGCCGCCTGGCGCCGGGCTTGGCCTCGACGGTGTACATGAAGATTTCGCCCAGGCCCGTGGCGATGGGGCCCATCTCCGGGATGATGGCGGCCGGCAGCTGACCGCGGGCGATCTGCAGCCGCTCATTGATCAGCTGACGGGCGAAATAGATGTCCGTCCCGTCTTCGAAGACGGCGGTCACCTGGGAGAGCCCGTAGCGGGAGACCGAGCGGGTGTATTGCAGGCCGGGCACGCCGGCGATGGCGGTTTCCACCGGGAAGGTGATCCGCTGTTCGGCCTCCAGCGGCGAGAAACCCGGGGCTTCGGTGTTGATCTGCACCTGGACGTTGGTGATGTCCGGGGTGGCGTCGATGGGCAGGCGCTGGAAGCTCAGCACGCCGATGGCGGCGCAGAGCAGCACCAGGGCGAGTACGATCCAGCGGTAACGGATCGACAGGGCGACGATCCGCTCCAGGAGGGCGGGTTGCTTAGACATGATCCTCCCCCCCGCCTAGTGGTCATGGCTCGCGCCGGACTTCTCGATGTCCGCGCGGATGAGGTAGGCGCCGTCGGTGACGTACTCCGTGCCCGGTTCGAGCCCGCCCAGGACCTCGGTCCATTCGGGGGTGCGGGCGCCCAGTTCCAGCATGCGCACCTCGTAGGTGTCGCCCACCTTGGCGAACACCACGGTGAAGTCGCGGAAGCGCTGCAGGGCTTTGGTGCGAACCGCCAGCGGGACCGAGCGGGCCGAGACCTGGAACGAGCCCTCCACGCCCATGCCGGGCCGGAAGCTGCCAGCCAGGGCGCCGGGGATCTCGACGTGGGCCATCAGGGTCTGGCTGGCGAGGTCGGCGGTGGGCAGGATCGCCTCGACGCGCGACAGGGTCTTGGTGTCCCCCGAGAGGCTGCGGACCTCGACTCCCTGGCCGACCTTGATGCGCTCGGCGTCGCGCGGATAGACGAAGAACTCCGCGTGCAGCTTGGTCGGGTCGGCGATCACATAGAGCGGCTGCTCATAGGCGACGTCGCCGACATTGGCGTTCTTCTGGACGATGACGCCGCTGATGGGCGCGGGGATCGAGTAGGTCTGCAGGCTGTTGCTGGACTCGACACGGGCCAACACCTGGCCCTTGCGGACCTGCTGACCGAGGCCGGCGCTCATCGCCATGATGCGCCCGGGATACCAGGCGCGGACCTCGCCCTGGCCTTCGGGCGTCACCTCGACGCGGCCGGCCATGCCGATGAGATCGCCGACCACCGCTGCGCCGGCCTGCTCGGTCTTTACGCCGCCGGCTTTGGCGGCTTCGGCGCTGAAGGTGGTGCGGCCCTCATAGGACGCGTAGCTCCAGGCGTGGGTCCGTCCGCCCTCGCTCGCCTTGACCTTGACGTCGAAGGAGTGCGGCTCGGCGACGACGCCGGCGCCGCGCAGATAGTCCTGCTGCGGGGCGAAGGCGAAGCGGTCGACCTTGCCGCCGAGCCGGACCAGCTCGACGCTGAGGCTGATCGACTTGGGATCGACGGGCTTATCCTTGTTGTAGGCGTAGACGTGGAACTCAGGGTCTACGCCGTCTTCGAAGATGGTCATCTCCAGTGCGAAGTCGCCGTCGCGGAGCATGCGGCCGCGGTGCGGGCCGCGCTCGTACTCGGCGGCCTCGGCGGCGTGTTCGCCTTCAGGGGCGGCCTTTTCGGAACCGGCTCCGCATCCGGCCAGCAGGCCGGCGACGAGGATCAAGGCGAGCGGCGCGAGGCGCCGGGAAGAAGCAGGCGACATCAGCGGCTCTCCGCAGTTTGGGTGGTGACGAGGCCGGCATGGCGGCCCGTGAGGCGGTCGAGAGCCGCCTGGTCGATGTGATGTTGGCGCAGGACCATGACCCGGCGCTCGCGGGCGTCGGCCAGGGCGCGTTCGGCCTCGGTGACGTCGAGATATTGGAAGCCGCCGCGGTTGAAGCCGTCGCGCACCAGTTCGACGGTGCGGATGGCGGCCGGGACGATCTCGGCGCGGATGCGTTCGGATTCGGCGGCGGAGGCTGCCAGTCGCGCGGTGAGCCGGGCGATCTCCCGCTCACGCGTGATCCGGGCCGCTTCGAGATCGGCGTCGGCGGCGTTGCGCTCGGCCTGCGCCCGTTCGACGCCGGCCTGGTTGGTGTCGTAGCGCTGCAGCGGGATGGTCCCGCCGACCACGAAGGCCACCTGCGAACCGTCGCCGAAATAGCGAACCCCGGCGCGCAGGGTGGGGTCGGCGACCTGGCGGGCGCGTTCGACCTGGATGCGGGCCTCGGCTAGGCGGCGTTGGGCGGCCAACAGTGCGAGATCGGGGGTCTCTCCGACGGGTGCG
Organism: Phenylobacterium sp. 58.2.17; assembly: GCF_026411515.1. Lineage (NCBI taxonomy): Bacteria > Pseudomonadati > Pseudomonadota > Alphaproteobacteria > Caulobacterales > Caulobacteraceae > Phenylobacterium > Phenylobacterium sp. 58.2.17. The sequence continues at coordinate 129,976 of NZ_JAPMTQ010000009.1, forward strand.
GCCTCGGGATGCGAGACCTTGAAGAACGGCTCCAGATCCAAGGAAAAGTCAGACGTCCCGCCCCAGAAGCGGGCGAGTTCGGCCCGGGCGTCGACCGCCGCCTGCCGAGTGCGATCACGGGCGATCTCGGCCTGGGCGGTCAGGGTTTCGGCCCTCGCGCCGGCGAACAGCGGATCGCGGGCGCTCCGGACACGGCGGGCGATGTCCTGCTGCGAGCTATGGGCCGCGACCAGGCGCGCCTCGGCGATCAGTAACTCGGCCTCGGCGGCCAGCGCTTCGGCATAGGCGATCTGGACCTCCTTGATCAGGTCCAGCCGGCGCACCTCTTGGCGCAACCTGGCGGTTTCGATCTCGGCGCCGGCCACCCCCGTCCGCGCGGCGCGCTTGCCGCCCCGCTCCAGGGTTTGCTGATAGCTTAGGGTCGTCTCGCTGCGGTCGAGCATCGAGAAGGCGCCGGAGCCGGCGAAGTTCTCGACCTCCAGCCCGAGGGTTGGGTTGAGGCGAAGGTCGGCCTGCCGCTGGCCCGCGCGGGCAGCCTCCAGGCGAGCCTGGGCGCCGGGCGCCGACGGATCGAAGGCGGCGGCGCGACCGATCGCGTCGGGCAGGGTCAGCGGCGCG